>NZ_JARVRY010000002.1:0-267339 GCF_030209485.1 Novosphingobium sp. fls2-241-R2A-195 | reverse complement strand
TATATCCACCAAAACCCACGCCTCCCTGCGGGCTTCAGCGCTTTTCACACACGACTAGCTACTTCCCTTAATTGCGAAACCAGCAAAGCAGCATAAGCGGATTAGCAAGTCGAGTCGGCGGGTGATATCATTCCACGGTCCTGATAGCCGTGCATGACGTCGACCTAGAATACGCGCTTGCACTCAAATCCGGCCACTACTGCTCGAAGTCCCATGATCCGAGGCCATTCCTCAGAGATCTAAAAACCCCTTGCCCGACTCGCACTTGGCGTGTAGGGGCGCGGTTCGAATTTGACGGGACTTCGGTCCTATGGCTCTTTCTCATCGGTAGGTTATGGAAGCTCAGAACATCCGCATTCGCCTGAAGGCGTTTGACCATCGCGTTCTCGACCAGGCAACTGGCGAAATCGCTGACACGGCACGTCGTACCGGCGCGCTGATTCGTGGGCCCATTCCCCTGCCGACCAAGATCGAGAAGTTCACGGTCAACCGTGGTCCGCACATCGACAAGAAGTCGCGTGAGCAGTTCGAAGTCCGCACCTACAAGCGTCTGCTTGATATCGTGCAGCCGAACGCCGCTACCGTCGACGCTCTGATGAAGCTGGACCTCGCGGCCGGCGTGAACGTCGAGATCAAGCTGGCCTGAAGCCGGTTTAACGGGGTGATCTGAAAAGGTCGCCCCGATGGTCCTTTCCGATCGGACCTAAATTAGATCGAGGACTATCTTGTCGGCTTCGCTAGCCGGCTTTGCGGGGAGAAACCCGCAGAGACAGCGCCCTGAGGGAAAAGCCCGAAGGGACACAAGGGATACCTCCGGCGACGCTTTCGGGTTTCGTTCGGGAATGCGTCCCCCGTCTCGCTTCCGTCAGTCCTTCGGGGCTTGCAGGGAGCACCTGACCCGGACGGGGTTCGTATCACACACAGGGTTGGACATGCGTGCGGGGGATGGTCCTGCGTACGCCTCTGTAAGGAGTAAGGTCATGCGTACCGGCGTGATCGCAAAGAAAGTCGGGATGACCCGCCTGTTCCAGGAGGACGGTCGCCACGTGCCCGTCACCGTCCTGGCGCTGGAGGATTGCCAGGTCGTCTCAGTCCGTACCGAAGAACGTGACGGCTACGTCGCCGTTCAGCTCGGTGCCGGCGAAGCGAAGCAGAAGAACGTTGCCAAGCCGCAGCGCGAACACTTCGCCAAGGCTCAGGTTCCCCTCAAGATGCGCGTCGCGGAATTCCGCGTCGCCGACGACGCCCTCCTCGAGGTTGGCGCGACGATTGCGGCTTCGCACTTCGTCCCGGGCCAGCTCGTCGACGTGGGCGGCCACACCCAGGGTAAGGGCTTCCAGGGCGCTATGAAGCGCTGGGGCTTCGGCGGTATGCGCGCCACCCACGGTGTGTCGATCTCGCACCGTGCGCACGGTTCGACGGGTAACCGTCAGGATCCGGGCAAGGTGTTCAAGAACAAGAAGATGGCCGGCCACATGGGCGACCGTCAGCGCACCCAGCAGAACCTCGAAGTCGTCCGCGTGGACGATGAGCGCGGCCTGATCTTCGTCAAGGGCTCGGTCCCGGGCGCGAAGAACTCGTGGCTGACCGTTGCGGACGCCGTCAAGGTCGACCGTCACGGCGAGGCTCCGTACCCCGCCGGCATCAAGTCGGTTGGCAACACCAACGACACGGCCGCTGCCGACACGCCTGCTGAAACCGCGGCGCCCGAAGCGACCGAAGGCCAGGAGGGCTAATCATGAAGGTTCAGGTCCTCAACATCGACGGTTCGACCGCCAACGGCGACATCGAGCTTTCGGACGACGTGTTCGGCCTCGAGCCGCGCGCGGACATCCTGCACCGCGTCGTCACCTGGCAGCTCGAGAACCGTCGCGGCATCGCCCGCGCGACCCGCGAGCGTTCGGAAGTCGCGCGCACCGGCAAGAAGTTCGGCAACCAGAAGGGTGGTGGTACCGCTCGTCACGGCGACCGCGCTGCTCCGGTGTTCATCGGCGGTGGTAAGGCTCACGGTGCCCGTCGCCGCGAGTTCAACATCTCGCTCAACAAGAAGATCCGTGCGCTCGGTCTGAAGATGGCCCTCTCGGCCAAGGCTCAGAACGGCCTCGTGATCGTCGACTCGCTCGACGTCGCCGACGCCAAGACCAAGGCTCTGGCCGGTCAGCTCGCCAAGGCGAACTTCGGCAAGAAGGTTCTCGTCATGGACGGCGATCAGGTCAACGAGGGCTTCGCCCTGGCGGCCCGCAACATCGTCGGCGTGAACGTTCTCCCGGCTGTCGGCGCGAACGTCTACGACATCCTGAAGCATGATACGCTGGTGCTGACGCGCGCCGCTGTCGAGAAGCTGGAGGCGCGTTTCAATGGCTAAGTCCGTCGACATTCGTCACTATGACGTGATCGTCGCCCCGCACATCACCGAGAAGTCGACCCTGCTTTCCGAGCAGAACGCAGTCGTCTTCAAGGTGGCCGACAAGGCGACCAAGCCCGAGATCAAGGCTGCCGTCGAGGCAATCTTCGATGTCAAGGTGACCGGCGTGAACACGCTCGTCGTCAAGGGCAAGACCAAGCGCTGGCGCGGTAAGGCTTACCGTCGCAGCGACGTGAAGAAGGCGATCGTCACGCTGGCCGAAGGCCAGTCGATTGACATCACCGAAGGCGCGCGGGGTTAATTTCCGATGGCACTCAAGCATTATAACCCGACCAGCCCCGCACGCCGCGGCCTGGTCCTCGTCGACAAGTCGTCGCTCTGGAAGGGCAAGCCCCTCAAGGCGCTGACCGAAGGCAAGAGCAAGACCGGCGGCCGCAACAACAAGGGTCACGTGACCTCGCGCGGCATCGCTGGCGGCCACAAGCAGAAGTACCGCTTCATCGACTTCAAGCGTCGCAAGTGGGACATGGAAGCCACCGTGGAGCGGATCGAGTACGATCCCAACCGCACCGCGTTCATCGCGCTGGTGAAGTACACGGACGGCGAACTGACCTACATCATCGCGCCGCAGCGTCTGGCAGTCGGTGACGTCATCGTCGCCGGTGAGAAGACCGACGTGAAGCCGGGCAACGCCATGCTTCTGTCGCAGATGCCGGTCGGCACGATCTGCCACAACGTCGAGATGAAGCCCGAGAAGGGCGGCCAGATCGCACGTTCGGCAGGTACCTACGTCCAGGTCGTCGGTCGTGACCGCGGCATGGTCATCGTCCGCCTGAACTCGGGCGAGCAGCGCTACCTGCGCGGCGATTGCATGGGCACGGTTGGCGCGGTCTCGAACCCCGACAACTCGAACCAGACCCTCGCCAAGGCCGGTCGCGGTCGCTGGCTGGGCCGTCGTCCGCTTACCCGCGGTGTCGCCAAGAACCCGGTCGACCACCCGCACGGTGGTGGTGAAGGCCGTACCTCGGGTGGTCGTCACCCGGTTACGCCCTGGGGCAAGCCGACCAAGGGTGCCCGCACCCGCAACAACAAGCAGACGGACAAGCTCATCATCCGTTCGCGTCACGCCAAGAAGAAGAGGTAAGTCACGATGGCACGTTCCGTCTGGAAAGGCCCCTTCGTCGACCTCTACCTTCTCAAGAAGGCCGAAGTCGCGCAGGATGCCGGCAGCCGCGCTGGTCCGATCAAGACCTGGTCGCGTCGCTCCACCATTCTCCCGCAGTTCGTTGGTCTCACCTTCCAGGTGTACAACGGGCACAAGTTCATTCCCGTTGCGGTCAACGAGGACATGGTCGGTCACAAGCTGGGTGAGTTCGCTCCCACCCGCTCGTTCCCCGGCCACGCCGCCGACAAGAAGGGCAAGCGCAAGTGAGCAAGCAAGCAGCACCCCGCCGCGTAGGTGACAAGGAAGCTCTTGCGGTCAACACGAACATTCGTGGTTCGGCCCAGAAGCTCAACCTTGTCGCTGCCCTGATCCGCGGCATGCGCGCGGAAGACGCGATGAACGTCCTGGCCTTCTCCAAGAAGGCCATGGCGGTCGACGCCCGCAAGGTTCTCGCCTCGGCGATCGCCAACGCGGAAAACAACCACAACCTCGACGTCGACGCTCTCGTCGTCGCCGAGGCGTCGGTCGGCAAGTCGGTGACCATGAAGCGTTTCCACGCTCGTGGTCGCGGCAAGTCCACGCGCATCCTGAAGCCGTTTTCGCGCCTGCGGATCGTCGTTCGCGAAGTCGAGGAGGCCTGATCCATGGGTCATAAGAGCAATCCGATCGGTCTGCGCCTGCAGATCAACCGTACCTGGGACAGCCGTTGGTTCGCCGAAGGCCGGGACTACGGCAAGCTGCTTGAGGAAGACCTCAAGATCCGCAAGTTCATCATCGAGACCCTGCCGCAGGCTGCGATCTCGAAGGTGGTGATCGAGCGTCCGGCCAAGCTGTGCCGCATCTCGATCTTCGCTGCCCGTCCCGGTGTCATCATCGGCAAGAAGGGCGCGGACATCGAGAAGCTGCGCAAGCAGCTGGCCGCGATGACCTCGAGCGAAGTGAAGCTGAACATCGTCGAAATCCGCAAGCCGGAAGTCGATGCCAAGCTGATCGCCCAGGGTATCGCCGACCAGCTGATCCGCCGCGTGGCGTTCCGCCGTGCGATGAAGCGCGCGATGCAGTCCGCCATGCGTCTGGGTGCCGAAGGCATCAAGATCATGTGCGGTGGCCGTCTCGGCGGCGCTGAAATCGCCCGTCTGGAGCAGTACCGCGAAGGTCGCGTTCCGCTTCACACGCTGCGTGCGAACATCGACTATGCCGCTGCCGAGGCGCTGACCGCCTACGGTATCATCGGCATCAAGGTGTGGGTCTTCAAGGGCGAGATCCTTGGTCACGACCCGATGGCGCAGGATCGACTGATGATGGAGGCTCAGACCTCCGGCGTCCGTCCGGCCCGCTGAGTCTAGGATAGAGTTAGCACCATGCTGCAACCGAAAAAGACCAAGTTCCGCAAGGCCTTCAAGGGCCGGATCAAGGGCGACGCCAAGGGTGGCACCGACCTGAACTTCGGTTCCTACGGCCTCAAGGCCATGGAGCCCGAGCGGATCACCGCCCGCCAGATCGAAGCGGCCCGCCGCGCGATCACGCGTCACCTCAAGCGCCAGGGTCGTCTCTGGATCCGCGTCTTCCCGGACGTGCCGGTTTCGAAGAAGCCTGCCGAAGTCCGTCAGGGTAAGGGCAAGGGTTCGGTCGAATACTGGGCGGCCCGCGTCAAGCCCGGCCGTATCCTGTTCGAAGTGGACGGTGTTGCCGGCCAGCTCGCCGCCGAGGCTTTCAGCCGCGCCGCGATGAAGCTGCCGATCAAGACCAAGGTCGTCGCCCGCCTCGGTGACACCTCGCACCTGGGAGGCGAATAATGGCCAAGACCGAAGATCTTCGCGCCAAGACCGACGACCAGCTGACCGCTGACCTCGTCGATCTCAAGCGCGAGCAGTTCAACCTGCGTTTCCAGGCTGCTACGAGCCAGCTCGAAGCCCCGGCACGCATCAAGGAAGTCCGTCGCGACATCGCCCGCATCAAGACGCTCCAGGCTGAGCGTTCCGCCGCGGCGAAGGCGTAAGGAGAAACACGATGCCCAAGCGTATTCTTAGCGGGACTATCGTCTCCGACAAGACGGACAAGACCGTGACCGTGCTCGTCGAGCGCAAGGTGAAGCACCCCCTCTACGGGAAGATCATCCGCCGCTCGAAGAAGTACCACGCCCACGACGAGGACAACGCCTTCAAGACCGGCGAGAAAGTCCGGATCGAGGAGACGGCGCCTTACTCGAAGACCAAGACCTGGAAGGTTCTTGACCGTCTTCAGGCGAGCAAGGGTACGGCACTCGAAGCCGAGGTTTGATCCTCCGCTGAGATCGAAGCCGGGGCTGCAAAGTCCCGGCTTTGGCCTTACCTGACACAAGTGTTGACCTTCGCGGGTGAATGCGGCAAAGGGCCGCCTTCGCCCGCGCAGGGCGACTCGGGCCTCTTCGGGGGCCTGTCTTTTTAGGAACTGCCGGACTGGTTCCGGCAAGCCAGATGAGAAGGACTCGGATCGATGATCCAGATGCAATCCAATCTCGACGTGGCGGACAACAGCGGCGCGAAGCGCGTCCAGTGCATCAAGGTACTGGGTGGCTCCAAGCGTCGTTTCGCCGGCGTCGGCGACATCATCGTGGTGTCGATCAAGGAGGCGCAGCCCCGCGCTCGCGTCAAGAAGGGCGACGTTCACCGTGCTGTGATCGTGCGCACCCGCAAGGACGTGCGCCGCACGGACGGCAGCGTGATCCGCTTCGACAGCAATGCTGCCGTGCTGATCAACAAGAACGAGGAGCCGATCGGCACCCGTATCTTCGGCCCCGTGGTGCGCGAACTGCGCGGCCGTGGCTTCATGAAGATCATCTCGCTCGCGCCGGAGGTGCTGTAATGGCCGCCGCTAAGATCAAGAAGGGTGACTCCGTCGTCGTCCTGTCCGGCAAGGACAAGGGCCGCACCGGCACCGTGCTGCAGGTTCAGCCCAAGGACGGCAAGGTTGTCGTCGAAGGCGTGAACGTTGCCACCAAGCACCGCAAGCCCACCCAGCAGAACCCGCAGGGCGGCATCGACCGCGTTCCCGCGCCGATGCACATCAGCAAGGTCGCTGTTGCGGACAAGGACGGCAAGCCGACCCGCGTTCGCTTCGAAATCAAGGACGGCGTCAAGGTCCGCGTGGCCGTGAAGTCCGGGGAGACGATCGATGGCTGAGCAGTACACTCCGCGTCTGCGCACGAAGTTCGACGCTGAAATCGCGAAGGCGATGACCGAGAAGTTCGGTTACAAGAACGTGATGGAAATCCCGAAGATCGAGAAGATCACGCTCAACATGGGCGTCGGTGAAGCCAGCCAGGACAAGAAGAAGGTCCAGACTGCCGCTGCCGAGATGGAACTCATCGCCGGTCAGAAGCCCGTCATCACCAAGGCCCGCAAGTCGATCGCCCAGTTCAAGCTGCGCGAAGGCATGCCGATCGGCTGCAAGGTGACGCTCCGCCGCGAGCGCATGTACGAGTTCCTGGATCGTCTCGTCACGATCGCGATGCCCCGCATCCGCGACTTCCGTGGCCTGAACCCCAAGTCGTTCGACGGCCGTGGCAACTACGCCATGGGCCTGAAGGAGCAGATCATCTTCCCGGAGATCAGCTACGACAAGATCGACAAGGTTCGTGGCATGGACATCATCGTGACCACCACCGCGAAGACCGACGACGAAGCGCGCGAGCTGCTGCGTCTGTTCGGTTTCCCGTTCCCGGCTGAAGAGTCGGAACAGCAGGAGGCGGCGTGAGCCGCTGAGGAAGAGAGCTTAAGTCCATGGCGAAACTGAGTTCCGTGAACAAGAATGAGCGTCGCAAGAAGCTCGTCAAGAAGTATGCAGGCAAGTACGAACGCCTCAAGGCGGTCGCTGACGATCAGTCGCTCGATGAAACCGAGCGTCTCATTGCTCGCCTGAAGCTGGCCGAGATCCCGCGCAACGCAAACCCCACCCGGGTTCGCAACCGTTGCGCCACGACCGGCCGTCCGCGCGGTTATTACCGCAAGTTCGGCCTGTGCCGCGTCGAGCTGCGTGATCTTGCCAACAAGGGCATGATCCCCGGCGTGACCAAGTCGAGCTGGTAAGGGTTAGAAGCAATGGCATTGACCGATCCCCTGGGTGATATGCTCACCCGCATCCGCAACGGCCAGCAGGCGAAGAAGGACTCCGTCCTGTCGCCGGCCTCGAAGCTGCGTGCGCGCGTCCTGGAAGTTCTCCAGCGTGAAGGCTACATCCGTGGCTTCTCCGACGACGCCACCGGCGCCCACCCGCAGCTGCGCATCGAGCTGAAGTACTTCGAAGGCGAAGCCGCCATCAAGCACATCGCTCGTGTCTCCAAGCCCGGCCGCCGCGTCTACTCGGGTTCCAAGGAACTCCCGGTCGTTCGCAACGGTCTCGGCATCACCATCGTCTCGACGCCGCGTGGCGTGCTCTCGGATGCCGAAGCACGTGCACAGAACGTCGGCGGCGAAGTGCTGGCGGAGGTGTTCTAATGAGCCGCATCGGTAAGAAGCCGGTGGCCGTTCCCAACGGCGTCACCGCCAACATCGACAACGGTGTTCTCTCGGTAAAGGGCCCCAAGGGCACCCTGACCCTGGGTCTGTCGGACCTCGTCACCTACTCGGTGGACGACGGTGCGATCGCCGTGCAGCCCATCGGCCAGTCGAAGCAGTCGCGCAGCCACTGGGGCCTTCAGCGCACCCTCGTGTCGAACCTGATCGAAGGCGTCACCAACGGCTTCACCAAGATCCTCGACATCAAGGGCGTCGGCTACCGTGCCGCTTCGCAGGGCAAGACCCTGAAGCTGCAGCTCGGCTACTCGCACGACGTCGACATCGCCGTGCCGGAAGGCATCGAGGTCAAGACCCCGGATAACACCACGGTCGAAATCTCGGGCATCGACAAGCAGAAGGTCGGCCAGCTTGCGGCCGAAATTCGCCGCTGGCGCAAGCCTGAGCCCTACAAGGGCAAGGGTATCGCCTACCGCGGTGAGTACATCTTCCGCAAGGAAGGGAAGAAGAAGTAATGGCAAAGCTGTCTCTCTTCGATCGCCGCGCGCGCCGCGTTCGCACCGCGCTCAAGGCCCGTTCGGGTGGTCGTCCTCGTCTGTCGGTGCACCGCACCGGCCGTCACATCTATGCGCAGATCATCGACGATGCGCAGGGCCACACCGTCGCTGCAGCCAACACGCTGGGCGCCAAGGGCACCGACCTCGACGCCGCGACCCGCGTTGGCAAGGAACTCGCCGAGGCCGCCAAGAAGGCGGGTGTTACCTCGGTCGTGTTCGACCGCGGTGGCTTCCTGTATCACGGCCGCGTCAAGGCGCTTGCCGAAGCCGCCCGTGAAGGCGGGCTGGAGTTCTGATCATGGCTGACGAAAACAACAACACGCAGCCGGTTTCGGCTGAAGCACCCCAGGGCGGCGCACCGTTCGAGGGTAACCGCGAAGGCGGCCGTGGTCGTGGCGGCCGTGGCCGTGGCGGCAACGATCGCGGTGGTGAGCGCGGTGGCCGTGGTGGCCGTCGTGACGACCGTCGCGGCAACCGCAACGCCGACGAGGAGCAGGGTGAAGAGCTGATCGAAAAGCTCGTTCACATCAACCGCGTCTCCAAGACCGTCAAGGGCGGTAAGCGCTTCGGCTTCGCCGCACTCGTGGTCGTCGGTGACGGCAAGGGCCGCGTGGGCTTCGGTCACTCGAAGGCCCGCGAAGTTCCCGAGGCGATCACCAAGGCGACTGCCTCGGCCAAGAAGAAGATGATCCGCGTCGCTCTGAAGGAGGGTCGTACCCTCCATCACGACGGCAAGGGCCACTTCGGCGCCGGCAAGGTGAACGTGCGTACGGCTCCGGCCGGTACGGGCATCATCGCTGGTGGTCCGATGCGCGCCGTGTTCGAGAGCCTGGGCGTCGCTGACGTCGTCACCAAGTCGGTGGGCACCTCGAACCCGTACAACATGATCCGCGCCACCTTCGACGCGCTGACCACGCAGACTTCGCCGAAGTCGGTGGCCCAGCGTCGTGGCAAGAAGATCGCCGACCTGCTTGGTCGCGGTGGTGCTACCGAGGTAGAGGCCGAGGCCGCTGCCGAAGCCATCGTGGAGTAAGCATCATGGCGAAGATCAAGATCCAGCAGATCGGTTCGCCGATCCGTCGCCCCGAGAGCCAGAAGAAGATCCTCATCGGTCTCGGCCTCGGCAAGATGCACCGTATCGTGGAGCGCGAAGACACCGCCGAAGTGCGCGGTGCCATCGCCAAGCTGCCGCACATGGTGAAGATCGTCGACTGAACCTTCACAGGTTCACGTTGAACGATACAGAAGGGCCTCGGTGGAAACACCGGGGCCTTTTTGCGTGGGTGGCCGGCCCTTCGACAAGCTCAGGGTGACCCTTCGACAGGCTCAGGGAGAGCGGGGCTAAGTGCAAACCTCCCAATCCCGCTCAGGCTGAGCTTGTCGAAGCCCCAGAGGCATGGCGGGCCTTCCCGCAAGTAATGCTCTTCCAACAGCGCGCGGCTATGCTATTCGCGCCAGCTTCATCGGTGCCTTGGGGTGCCACGGATTCCAATCGGGGACAGGTCTTGATCGGCAAGCGGCTTCTGACGGCCACCATCCTGTGCATGGGCGCGCTGACGACGGCCGCGTGCTCGGACGAGGCGCCCAAGGGCAATCTCGGTGTCGAGGGCGCCTCGGTAACCCAATGCGGCGACCTGCGTGCGGATACCGCGTTCCTGGACAAGCTGCGCAAGGGTGACCGCTCGCTGCGCCGCAAGCTGAAAGACGGCAGCGCCAACGCCGTGGCGGAGGCACACAAGGCGCTCGACATGGGCGACTTTCGCCTGATTGCCGCGACGACGCCGACCGGCATCTCCACCGAGGCTTACGGCGTACAGTGCCGCATGCTTGGCGGCCTTTCGCCATGGACCGTGCGCGCGGTGGCCTTCGTGCCCGAGGGCAAGGTCGAGGGCGGGCAGCAGAAGCCCGACGATACCGTCACCGGCTTCGGTCGCCGCTACAACGCCGCGATGCTGGCCGATCCGCGCTATCCTTATGCCGACGTCTGCCGTGCGGTCGACAAGGCCGGGCCGGCGCCGACGATGCCGGACAATCCCGATGCCGGGATCGAACAGCCCTACGGTTTCGCCGAACTGGGCGTCGCGCGCATGGAGCACGGGCTCGGCGCGGCGGCGCGGCGCGGCTCGATCCGGGATATCGGCATCCTGCTGGAGCGCGATCCCAAGGGCATCGACAAGCCCGACCTGTTCGGCCTGACGCCGCTCGCCTGGGCGGTCGCCTACCATCGCTGGCCTGCGGCGCAGGCGCTGCTGCGGGCCAAGGCAGACCCGATCGGCGGGACGTGCCAGACGACCATCGACCGCCAGTCGCCGTTGCAGATCGCGCGCGTGATGCGCTGGTACGGTGTCATCCGCGCGATGCGGCCGCTGGTGACCGAAGAGCAGTTCGCCAGCCTGCGCCAGAAGCCGCGCTGGGATGACGCCAGCCTCGTCGAGTTCAACCATGCGCTCACCGAACTCAAGGAGCGTTACGATACGCAGCTGAAAGCCAAGCCGTTCGGCCGCTACGACCTGAACTTCCAGGTGGACGAGCAGGGCAACACGACCGAGTGCAAGATGGATCCGGCATCCGTCTCGCCCGCGTTCGACAAGGAACTGTGTGGGCTGGCGGTGGAGATCGTGCGCTGGGCGCCTGCGCGGGATGCCTTCGGTACGCGGGTTCCGGAGAGCGCGAAGTTGCTGGTGGGCTTCGGCGGCGGCAGCTGAGGCTGTCCTACATACCGTGATCCATGCGATAGAGGATCGGTGAGGGCAGCATCGCTCTCGCTCGCTTTTTCGTCATCCCCGCGAAGGCGGGGACCCAGCTGATGTCTTCGCAAGAGGCAATGTCAGGAGATGGGTTCCCGCCTTCGCGGGAATGACTGGTAGATGATACAGATGTGGATGGCGCTCCGAAGCGGAGAAGGGCGTACGCGAAAGGTCACAGGGAATGGGCGCAAGTCATTCTCTGTAAAGGAACAATCTCGGGGTTTCACAGGCTCTTCTGTGTAAACCGGGATGCGGGATGACCCGCTCTTCCCGAATCCGGGGTGACAAGCCCGGCCTCATCCGCTAGGGGCGCCGCTTCCTATCAGCGCGACTCAAAGCGAAAGCGAGTGCAACACATGAAACTGAATGACATCCGTGACAACGCCGGCGCCCGTCACCGCCGCATGCGCGTCGGCCGTGGTATCGGCTCGGGCAAGGGCAAGACCTCGGGTCGCGGCCAGAAGGGTGCCAAGGCACGCTCGGGCGTTTCGATCAACGGCTTCGAGGGTGGCCAGATGCCGCTCCACATGCGCCTGCCGAAGCGCGGCTTCTCGAACAAGAAGTTCGCCAAGGACTTCGCGGAAGTGAACCTGGGCCTCGTCCAGAAGTTCATCGACGCCGGCAAGCTGGACGTCACCGGCGTGGTCGATCACGCGGCGCTCAAGGCCGTCGGCCTGGCCCGTGGCGGCAAGGACGGCGTGCGCCTCCTCGCCAAGGGTGAACTGACCTCGAAGGTCACCTTCAACGTTGCCGGTGCTTCGGCCGGTGCCGTTGCCGCGGTCGAAAAGGCCGGCGGTTCGGTGATCGTGCCCGCCAAGGAAGAGGCTGCGGCCTGATTTCCGGCGCGACACGCTAAGGCATAAGGAGAGGGCGGGCGCCGGGCGCTTCGCCCTCTCTTGCTGTAAGGTGTCGACAAATGTGATGCGCGGGCGGCACACTGGAGCCGATTCGTGCGGGACGGGTCTTCCCGACCTCGTTCCAATGTCTATATGGCCAGTTTCCTTCCCGGGTTCGACAAGGCAGGCATGAGCCGCTAAGGGCGAGTCCGATCAGATTCTTCGAGGCTTTTTAGAACGTCATGGCTTCACGCGCCGACAACATCGCCAGCACGCTCAGCCTGGCCAATTTCTCCAAGGCCACCGAGCTGAAGAACCGCATCTGGTTCACCATCGGCGCGCTCATCGTGTTCCGCTTTTTGAGCTTCGTTCCGCTGCCGGGTGTGAACCCGGTCGCGCTGCGCGATCTCTATCTGCAGACGCAGGGCGGCATCCTTGACCTGTTCAACACGTTCTCGGGCGGTTCGCTTTCGCGCATGAGCCTGATCGCGCTCGGCGTGATGCCGTACATCACCGCCTCGATCGTGGTGCAGCTGGCCGCCTCGCTCCATCCGGCGCTCGTCGCGCTGAAGAAGGAAGGCGAAGCCGGACGCAAGAAGCTCAACCAGTACACGCGCTACGGCACCGTGCTGCTGTGCATCGTGCAGGGCTACGCGATCGCCACCGGCCTCGAGGCGCTGTCGACCTCGCGCGGTCTTGGCGCCGTGGTCGATCCCGGCATCCCGTTCCGCGTCGGCGCGGTGATCTCGCTGATCGGCGGCACCATGTTCCTGCTGTGGCTGGGTGAGCAGATCACCTCGCGCGGGATCGGCAACGGCGTCTCGCTCATCATCATGGCGGGTATCGTCGCGCAGATGCCGACGTTCGCCAGCAACCTGGGCTCGGCCTACTCGGCGGGCGACACCGGTTCGATCCTTATCATCGCGCTGATCGCGCTGGTGGTGGCGATGATCCTGATGATCTGCTTCATGGAACGCGCCACGCGCCGCCTGCTGATCCAGTATCCCAAGCGCGCCACGCAGCGCGGCATGATGCAGGCCGACCGCAGCCACCTGCCGCTCAAGCTCAACACCGCCGGCGTGATCCCGCCGATCTTCGCCAGTTCGCTGCTGCTGCTGCCGCTGACGATCAGCCAGTTCGCCGGCAAGTCGCTGACGCCGGATTCGACGATGGGCAAGATCGTGGTCTCGCTCAACCAGTACCTGGGCCACGGCAAGCCGCTCTACATGCTGCTCTACGCAGCGGGCATCATCTTCTTCTGCTTCTTCTACACCGCAGTCGTCTTTAATCCGGAAGAGACCTCGGACAACCTGAAGAAGAACGGCGGCTTCATCCCGGGCATCCGTCCGGGCAAGAACACCGCAGTCTATCTCGACTACGTTCTGACGCGTATCACCGTGATCGGTGCGGCCTACTTGGTCATCGTCTGCACGGTGCCTGAGTACTTCCTGTCGATGACGGGCTTGCCGCTGCTGTTCATGGGTGGCACGAGTCTGCTGATCGTCGTCAACGTGACCGTGGATACGATCACGCAGATTCAGTCGCACCTGCTGGCGCACCAGTACGGCGACCTCATCAAGAAGGCCAAGCTGAAGGGCCGCATGCGCTGAGGCGCGTGCCGATAACGTAAAACCGAGGGGGATTCAGGGCGTGAACATTATCCTGCTGGGACCGCCGGGGGCGGGCAAGGGAACCCAGGCGCAGCGTCTCGTCGACAAGCATGGCATGCGCCAGTTGTCGACCGGCGACATGCTGCGCGCCGCAGTCAAGGCGGGGACGCCGACCGGGCTCGAAGCCAAGGCGGTCATGGAGCGTGGCGAGCTGGTGTCGGACGCGATCGTCTCGGCGCTGATCGGGGACGAACTCGACGCGATGGGCGTGGATACCGGCGCCATCTTCGACGGCTATCCGCGCACCGAAGCGCAGGCGGAATCGCTTGACGGCATTCTGGAAGCGCGCGGTCGCAAGCTCGATCACGTGATCGAACTGGAAGTGAACGAGGATGCTCTGGTCGAGCGCATCACTGGCCGGTTCACCTGCGCCACTTGCGGCAAGGGCTACCACGACACCTTCGAGAAGCCGAAGGTCGAAGGCACTTGCGACAAGTGCGGCGGGCACGAGTTCAAGCGGCGTCCGGACGACAATGCCGAGACTGTGCGCACCCGCATGGCAGAGTACCGCGCCAAGACCGCGCCGATCCTGCCCGTCTACGAAGCGCGCGGCATCGTCGCCAAAGTCGACGGCATGGCTGACATGGACGAGGTGACGGCGGCGATCGAGGCAATCCTCGCGGGCTGATCCTGTTCCAGAGTGAACCGAACAATGAAACCCGGAAGTGCCTCAGGTCGCTTCCGGGTTTTTCATTTTGTCGTCGAAGTGCGCGGCAGGGATGACGGGCTTCATGCGATCTGGCATGGACGGTTTCGCGACATTGACGGGGCCTTCACGGCCGGGCAGGGGCAGCTTTATGAAGTCTTTCGCATTTGCGCTGGCGGCGGCCGGCATGGCGCTCGTTCCTTCGGCGGCAAGCGCGAGCGTCGCGCAAGTCGAGGCCAATGGCTTCGTCGTGCGCCATGTCGCGCAAGTTTCGGCGACGCCCGAGGAAACCTGGGCCGTGCTGGTGAAGCCGTCGGTCTGGTGGGACTCCGATCACACCTGGTCCGGCGATGCCGCGAACCTCACGCTCGATGCACGGGCGGGCGGCTGCTTCTGCGAAGTGCTGCCCAACGAAAGCTCGCCCAAGGCAACGCCGCGCGGCAGCGTCGAGCACATGCGCGTGATCTACGTGGAGCGCGGCCGCGCCCTGCGCATGAGCGGGGCGCTCGGCCCGCTGCAGTCGGACGCGGCGATCGGCACGCTGACCGTGCAGCTCAAGCCGGACGGGAAGGGCGGTACGCAGGTCCTGCTTGAATACGTCGTGGGCGGCTTCACCCGCACCCCGTTCGAGAAACTGGCGCCGGCGGTCGATGGCATGCTCGGCGGACAGCTCCAGCGCCTGACGGAGAAGCTGGGGGGCGCCTTCGCGGCGGCCTTCCCGAAGATCGAGACGGACGTTGCCGACCCGCCTGCCGAGGAGCCTGCAGCGGCGGATCCTACGGCCGGGCTCGACATCGTGCCGCTTTCGAGCAAGCCGACGACCAGTGACGGGCCGCTCGTCGGACGCTAGGTCCGATGCGTGCGGTGCCGCCTTGGGACAGGGCCGGGTGCTACGCACTTTGACTGGCCTCGCGATTTGCGTTAAACAGGCATCACAGGCGCGACATCCGCCCCGTCGATCAGGCGGAGGGCGGCGCCCGGTCGATGCCGCAGGCGTTGACGCGGAACGTTGACTCTGCGCGCGAATCGTTTTAAGCGCCCCCTTCACTCGTCAGTAAACGGCAGTCCGGAAGGCCCATACCGCGTGTCCAAAGCACCCGCGAGTAACCGCCAACCGGGCCTTTTGCCATTTCACTTCCCCGAGTGTTTTCGCGATGAGATGGAGGTGCGCGCTCGCACCTCTGTGGAGCAGGAGAATTAAGTGGCTCGTATTGCAGGGGTAAATCTCCCCACCAACAAGCGCGTTATCATCGCGCTGACGTATATCCACGGCATCGGCCGTACCAAGGCTCTCGAGATCGCCGACAAGCTCGGTATCGATCACACCCGCCGTATCCAGGATCTCTCGGACGCTGAAGTGCTCCAGATCCGTGAGACCATCGACGCCGACCACACGGTCGAGGGTGACCTTCGTCGCGAGACCGCGATGAACATCAAGCGCCTGATGGACCTCGCCTGCTACCGCGGCCTGCGTCACCGCAAGGGTCTGCCGGTTCGTGGCCAGCGCACGCACACCAATGCGCGCACCCGCAAGGGCAAGGCCAAGCCGATCGCCGGCAAGAAGAAGTAAGCCGAGGGAGCCGTTAAGGCTTTCGGTTTCCCGCAGCGATAATTCGACAGGATATACGATATGGCACGCGAACCTCAGCGCATTAAGCGCCGCGAGCGCAAGAACATCACGAGCGGCATCGCCCACGTGAATGCTAGCTTCAACAACACCATGGTGACCATCACCGACGCCCAGGGCAACGCGATTTCGTGGTCCTCCGCCGGCATGATGGGCTTCAAGGGTAGCCGCAAGTCGACCCCGTACGCCGCTCAGGTGGCCGCGGACGACGCCGGCAAGAAGGCCGCCGAGCACGGCGTCCGCACCCTCGAAGTCGAAGTCAAGGGCCCGGGTTCGGGCCGCGAGAGCGCCCTGCGCGCCCTGGCTGCCGTGGGCTTCACGATTACCTCGATCCGCGACGTCACGCCGATTCCGCATAACGGCGTGCGTCCCTCGAAGCGCCGCCGCGTCTGATCGAGCTAATGCGGGCGGTGACCGGTCACCGCCCGTCTTCGGAACGTCCCGGGCCTCTCCACCAGGCCTTCGGGACGCAACCGCCATCACTCCCAGGGGAAGTCCATGACTGTCAACATCAAGAACTGGCAGGAACTCAAGAAGCCGAACAGCCTTGAGATCAAGCCGGGACCAGACCCCAAGCTGAAGGCGACGTTCGTCGCCGAACCTCTCGAGCGCGGCTTCGGCCTGACGCTCGGCAACGCGCTGCGTCGCGTGCTGCTCTCTTCCCTCCAGGGCGCGGCGATCACCTCGATCAAGATCGAGAACGTGCTCCACGAATTCTCGTCGCTCGCAGGCGTGCGTGAAGACGTCACGGACATCGTCCTGAACGTCAAGCAGATCGCGCTCAAGATGCAGGGCGACGGTCCGAAGCGCCTCCAGCTTTCGGCAACCGGTCCGGCCGCTGTCACCGCCGGCGACATCGCCGTCACCGGTGACATCGAGGTCATGAACAAGGATCTCGTGATCTGCCACCTCGACGATGGTGCGACGCTCAACATGGAGCTGACCGCCGACTCGGGCAAGGGTTACGTGCCCGCCGTGTCGAACCGCCCGGTCGATGCGCCGATCGGCCTGATCCCGGTCGACTCGCTCTACTCGCCGGTTCGCCAGGTGAGCTACAAGGTCGAGAACGCCCGCATCGGCCAGGAGCTGGACTTCGACAAGCTCAACCTGACGGTCGAGACCGACGGCACCGTGACCCCTGAAGATGCCGTGGCTTATGCCGCACGCATTCTGCAGGACCAGCTGGCGCTGTTCGTCCACTTCGAGGACATCGCCCCGGTTGGCGCCTCGCCGATGATCGGTGTGGCTGTCGGCGGCGCGGCGGCTTCGGAAGAGAGCGACACCAACCAGCTCAACCGCTACCTTCTCAAGAAGGTGGACGAGCTGGAACTGTCGGTCCGTTCGGCCAACTGCCTCAAGAACGACAACATCATCTACATCGGCGATCTGGTCCAGAAGACCGAAGCCGAGATGCTGCGCACGCCGAACTTCGGCCGCAAGTCGCTCAACGAGATCAAGGAAGTGCTTTCCTCGATGGGTCTGCGCCTCGGCATGGACATCCCGGGCTGGCCGCCCGAGAACATCGAAGAGATGGCCAAGAAGCTCGAGCAGGAACTGCTCGGCTGATTGGACCTTCGGGTTTCGAAATGAAGAGGGCCTCGCGGGTGACTGCGGGGCCTTTTTCTTTGGGTTACGATCTCCCGCATCGAACCTTTGTGCGTCATCCCCGCGATAATGCTCTACGTTTGACGGCATGATCGAATCGCCCAACGCATTGAAATCTGCAGGCCGCTTCACCATCGCGGCGCGGCTCAGGAGTTTCATCTTCGCATGGCGCGGCCTGCGCTGGCTGGTTTACAACGAGCACAATGCGCGGGTGCACCTGGCGGCGTCGATCGTGACGATGGGGGCAGGGCTGTTCCTGAATGTCTCCGCAAACGACTGGCGCTGGCTGTTGCTGGCGATAGGGCTGGTCTGGCTGGCCGAAGCCTTCAACACCGCCATCGAGCAGATGTGCGACCGGGTCGAACCGAACTTCGATCCGGTCATCGGCCGGATCAAGGACATCTTTGCCGGAGCGGTGCTGATGGCATCGATCGTGGCCGCAGGTATCGGACTTCTGACGCTTGGCCCGCCGGTTTGGGCGATGCTCGACGGCATCCGCCCTTGACTCCCGCCCCGTTTTCGTATTGAGGGCGCGCTTCACAAATACGTGAACAGGCTTTGGGCGATGGTCTAACCACATCGCCCGGCAGGCAGTACCTTGAACGGCTGCCTGACGAACGGAGTAAAGAATATGCGTCATAAGATGGGCGGCCGCAAGCTGCAGCGCAAGTCCGGCCACCGCGCGGCCCTGCTGCGTAACCTGGCCGCAGCGCTGATCAAGCACGAGCAGATCCAGACCACTACGCCGAAGGCGAAGGAACTGCGTCCCTACATCGAGAAGCTGATCACGCTCGCGAAGAAGGGCGGCCTTTCGAACCGTCGTCTCGCGCACGCGCGCATTCTCGACGAAGCGCAGGAAAAGAAGCTGTTCGAAGTCCTCGCCGAGCGTTTTGCCGGTCGCGAGGGTGGCTACACCCGCATCATCAAGGCCGGTTACCGCGCTTCGGACGCCGCTCCGATCGCGATCATCGAACTGGTCGACCGCGACGTCGATGCCAAGGGCCAGGACTCCGGCCCGGTGCACACCGACGCTGAGGAATTCGCCGAGGCGTAAGCCACTCGGCGTCCCTGACGGGATAGAGAAGCGGTCGCGGACTTCGGTTCGCGGCCGCTTTTTCATGCGTGCTTTCCCCGGCGCGGCGATGTGCTAGAAAACAGGCTCAAAAACAGGGTCGGGAGGATGTGTGAAGACTAGCGGTCTGCAGGTGTTGGCGGCGCTCTTGCTGTCGGGGGCTGCGACGCCCATCTGGGCAGGGCCTATGTCCGACATCAGCTATCCACAGACCCGCCGCGACACTGTCGTAGAGACCCAGTTCGGCGAGGCCATCGCCGATCCCTATCGCTGGCTCGAGGATGACGTACGACATTCCTCCGAAGTCGCCGACTGGGTGAGCCGTGAGAACGCCGTCACCGAAGACTATCTGACCGCACTCCCCCAGCGCGCGCAGTTCCAGCGCCGCATCCGCGCCTTCATGGACTACGAGCGCTTCGGTATCCCGGTGAAGGCGGGCGGCAGCTACTTCTACACCCGTAACACCGGCCTGCAGAACCAGGCGCAGTTGTTCGTACGCAAGGGGCTGGACGGCAAGCCGCGCCTGCTGCTCGATCCCAACGCCTGGGCGAAGGACGGGGCGACGGCACTCGATTCCTGGGAGCCCTCGCAGAAGGGGCGCTACCTGCTGTATAGCGTTCAGGACGGCGGCAGCGACTGGCGCATCCTGCGCGTGATCGACGTCAAGACCGGCGAGCCGCTACAGGACGAGGTGCGCTGGGCCAAGTTCACGGGCCTCTCATGGGTGGGCGAGGAAGGTTTCCTCTATTCGCGCTTCCCCGAGCCGAAGGAAGGCGCGGCGTTCCAGTCGCTGAACTACAACCAGGCCGTGTATTTCCACCGCATCGGCACGGCTCAGGACGCGGACGAACTGGTCTACGCGACGCCCGACGCGCCCGATCTGGGGCATGTGGCGGACGTGACGCAGGACGGGCGCCTGGCGCTCATCACCAGCCACGTCGGCACCGATGCGCGCTACGAAGTGCGGGTGATCGATCTCGACAAGCGCAAGCGCGACGGATGGAAGGCAGTGCCGCTCGTCTCCGGTTTCACCGATGACTGGAAGCTGGTCGAAGGTGCCGGGCGGAAGCTGTGGTACGTGACCAACCGGAACGCGCCGCGCTATCGCCTCGTCGGCATCGATCTCGATACGCCCAAGGCCGAGTGGACCGAGATCGTCGCCGAGCGCGAGGATATTCTGGAGCGCGCCGGGATCGTCGGGGACCGGCTCGTCCTCAACTACATGCGCGATGCGGCGAGCCATGCGGAAATCCTGGCGCTCGACGGCAGTGTAGGCAAGACGCTGTCGCTGAACGGCATCGGCACCGCTTCGGGCTTTCGCGGGAGGCCGGGCGATCCGGAGACGTTCTACGCCTTCACCAGCTTCAACTGCCCGGCATCTATCTACCGGATGGATCTGGCGACCGGGGTGACGACGCCCTTCGCGACGCCGAAGATGTGCTACGATCCGGGTGCCTACGTGGTCGAGCAGCGCTTCTTCACGTCGAAGGACGGCACCCGCGTGCCGATGTTCATCGTGCGCAGTCGTGCGGTGGCCAAAACGAAGCAGCCGGTGCCGACGCTGCTCTATGGATATGGCGGCTTCGACGTTTCGCTGACCCCCGGCTTCTCGGCGACGCGCATGG
Organism: Novosphingobium sp. fls2-241-R2A-195; assembly: GCF_030209485.1. Lineage (NCBI taxonomy): Bacteria > Pseudomonadati > Pseudomonadota > Alphaproteobacteria > Sphingomonadales > Sphingomonadaceae > Novosphingobium > Novosphingobium sp. fls2-241-R2A-195. The sequence goes on along the minus strand of NZ_JARVRY010000002.1, from coordinate 246,931 downwards.
CGTGGCTGGAGGCGGGCGGGGCCTTCGCGCTGGCGAACTTGCGCGGCGGCGGCGAGTATGGCCGGGCGTGGCACGATGCGGGACGGCGGCAGAACAAGCAGAACGTCTTCGACGACTTCATCGCGGCGGGCGAGTTCCTCGTGAACGAGGGCATCGCGAAGAAGGACGGCCTTGCCATTCAGGGCGGCTCGAACGGTGGCCTGCTGGTGGGTGCGGTGGTCAACCAGCGGCCGGACCTGTTCGCGGCGGCGGTCGCACAAGTGGGCGTCATGGACATGCTGCGCTTCGACCGCTTCACGGCCGGGCGTTACTGGACCGACGACTATGGGCGGCCGGACCGGGAAGACGACTTCAAGGTCCTGCGCGCCTATTCGCCCTACCACAACATTCGCGAGGGTGCGCAGTATCCGGCGATCCTGGTTACTACGGCGGACACCGACGACCGCGTGGTGCCCGGGCACTCGTTCAAGTACACGGCGGCGCTGCAGCACGCGAACCTTGGGGCCAGGCCGCGTCTCATCCGCATCGAGACCCGCGCCGGACACGGCTCGGGCAAGCCCACGGACAAGGCGATCGAGGAGGGGGCAGACATCCTCGCCTTCGTGGCGCAATGGACGGGGTTGAAGCTTCCGGCCGAAGCCAGTGTCGCACAAGCCGGGGAGGCAAAGACCGTTACGCCGTGAACCGGTTCATGCATAGGACAGCATGAGCGGCGTAATGATGCCGTGATGGGCGGCGCGGACCGTGCGCGCCGGATAGGGTTTCTCCCGATGAAGATGTTCCGTTCGCGTACCGCCGTTTCTCTTGCCGCGCTTGCGGTGTTCTCGGTCACGGCCACGCCGGTCCTGGCGCATGGCCGCGGGGACTGGCGCGGGGGCCATCGCCATTATCGCGGCGGGGGGATCGATGGCGGGGACTTGCTGGCGGGGCTGCTCGTCGTGGGCGGCGTCGCGGCGATCGCCACGGCCGTCAGCAAGGACAAGGCAGACAAGCGCGACGACCAGCCTGAGCCCTATCGCTATCCGGATGGCGGGCAGTCGGATGATGACGCAGGCTATGGCGGCCCCGCGTACCCCGGTGGGCCGGTGGCGGATGGCGACTACGCAGGGGAGCCTGCAGGTGCAGGATCGCTGGGCGGTGCCGTCGATGCCTGCACGGCAGAGCTGGAACGCGGCGACAAGCATGTCGAATCGGTGGGATCGGCACGCCGGATGGGCGAGCGCTATAGTGTCGAAGGTCGCCTCCAGGACGGTCGGCCATTTGCTTGCAGCGTCGATGATGGCGGGCACATCCGCTCTGTAGCGGTAGATGGACACGGCATGATCTGAACCGGAACGCCCGCGCGGTATCGTATCGGGCGGACGTTGCGCTCCCATTGATTTTCCGGAATATCGACTCCTAATTTGAAATAGCGAACTGCTGAAGCGGTCGCTGTAGGCGTGTACGGCGTTTTGCGTCGGGCCTGCCAAGAGGAGAGCCGGAGACGTGAGCAATAAGGCCGCTGCCGATACCTCTGTCGAACGTCCGGACGAGGTACATACTTTTCCGCGCTTCATTCGTGCCATTGCGGCGGCCCATGGCGATGCCGTCGCGGTTACGCTGGAGGACGACGAGGAGACGGTCGCCTCCGTCACCTACCACGAACTTGAAGCACGGTCGTCCGTGCTGGCGCGCGGGTTGCTGGCGCGCGGGATCGGCAAGGGGGCGCGGGTCGGCTTTATCTATGGCAACGGACCGGACTTCGCGGTGATGCTGGCGGCGGTTAGCCGGATCGGTGCGGTCGCGGTGCCGATCAGCACGATGATCCGCGCCAATGAACTGGTCCGCGTGCTGCGCCAGTCGGATGTGCAGGGGCTCGTTCTCCAGCGCACGATGCTGGGCAAGGACTATGCCGAGCGCGTGCTGGAGGCGCTCCCCGAACTGGACGGGCAGGAGAGCGGCGCGCTGCGGCTTGGCAGGGCGCCGTACTTGCGCTGGATCGCCTCGGACGGAGAGGGATTGCCTCCCGGCATCGCACCGCTCGACTGGCTGACCGAGGCCGCGCGGACGGTTGGCGAAGACCTGCTGCGCGAGGTCGAATCCGAAGTCCATCCTACCGACCAGATGGTCGAGATCTACACCTCCGGCTCGATGGCGCTGCCCAAGGGCGTGCGCCATGCCCATGGCCCGGTCTGCTTCCGCAGCCATACCATGCGCGAGATGATGGGCCATGTGCCCGGGAAGCGCGTGGCTTGCATCCTGCCGATGTTCTGGGTCGGCGGCATGATGATGTACCTCGTGCCCGGGCTGGAAGCAGGGGCGACTGTCGTGTGTACGGAGCGCACGCTCTCCAACAGCCGCTTCGCGATGGGCTCGGTGCTCGCCGAGGAAGACCTTGCGGCGATGCGCGGGCCGAAACCCTGGTGGGGCCTCGGCATGAGCGAGACCCTGGGACCCTATTCCTGGGGCGACGATTTCCGCGCGGCCGGTCGGCCGGTCTGCGCGCCAATGGACCATTTCGCCCCGGGTTACGAGATCCGCATCGCCGATGCCGATAACCGCCCCGTGGCGACGGGTGAGGTGGGAGAGATGCAGGTGCGCGGCTATCCCGTCGCGAGCGGCCTCCACAAGATCGAGCGGGCCGAGCATTACACACCCGACGGCTACTATCGCACCGGCGACATGTGCATAGTGGAGGAGCGTGCGGTGGGCAGCCGGGTCCACTTCGTCGGGCGCGGCGGGGACATGATCAAGGTGTCGGGCTCCAACGTGTCGCCCGCTGAAGTGGAGATGGAATTGCAGTCGCTCGACGGAGTGCATACCGCCTACGTGGTCGGTCTGCCCGATCGGGAGCGCGGCGCGCTGCTGGTTGCTGCGGTGATCGCGCGCGAAGGTGCCGAGCCGGACTTCGCCGTCATCGAGGCAGAGTTGCGTCAGCGGCTCTCCAGCTACAAGGTCCCGCGTGCCTATGTGCCGATGGGACGCGACGAGGTGCCGCTGCTGCATTCCAACAAGGTGGCCCGGCGCGAACTGGCGCGAATGATGGAAGACCGGCTTGGCCGGACCCCATGAGAAAGGGCAGTACGTTCACCCTATTGAACAGGTGTGTCTATTGACGAACCGGGGGCGTTGCCCATAGGCCAAGGCAGTTCGAAATATCGAAAGCAGCCATGTCGCGTTCCTCTCCCGGTGTTGCCCGCGTGGCGGCCATCCTCAACTTCATCGCCGACCATCCCGGGCAGGCGTTCGCACTGACGGATCTGGTGCGGGCACTCAAGTTGAGCCGGGCAACCTGCCATGCGCTGCTGACCGGGCTCGTCGACGTCGGCTATCTCTACCGCACGACCGACAAGACTTACGTGCTCGGCCCGGCGCTCGCGGCGATCGGGCGCACGGCGGCGGCGCACTTCTCGCCGCTTCAGGTCGCGCAGCCCGAGATGCGCAGCCTCGCTGACGAATTCGACGTGGTCTGCGGCGCCTACTTCCTCGAAGGCGACGTGATCCACTTACGCGAGCGTGCGGCCTCGCTCAGCCATATCGGTTATCCGGTCCCGCTGGGCACGCGCATGCCGCTGCGCTGGATCCAGGCCATGACCTTTTTCGCCCGCTCCGCCCGCGACGCTGATGCATGGGTGTCGCGCGCGGATCCGCCGCTGGGGGAGGAGCAACTCGGGCAGTTCCGTGCCGGGCTGGAGTTCGTCCGCACGCATGGCTACGTCGCGCTGCTGCGGCGTCCGGGCAGCGAGGAGGAACTGGGCGTTCGGTCGGGCACCGAAGACCCGCCGGTCGTCCCGTTGCTTGAGGTCGATGTGCAGCGGGTCTATCCGCTCGTGGCGCTGATGGCGCCGATCTACGACAGCCGAAACCGGGTGATGATGGCGCTCGTCATGGCGGGCTTCCACGGCGCGATGAATGGCACGGCGCTGGCGCAGGCCGGTTCGCGACTCGCCGAGGCCAGCGCCCGGATTTCCGGCTTCCTCGCCGGCGGCGGCGAGGACGACTGAATCCTGCACGGCGGGCTCGTTCGCGCGCCTTGGCAAAATCCTGATAATCAAACACCGCTTGGGCGAGGTTCACTTCGCTTGACCGCGTCTTGTTGTCCGCATATCAATTATCGCGAAAATAAATTCGCGATGTCGAACTTATCGATAATCAGGCATCGCCAGGCGGGAGAGAGGCTGTGTCTGACGTGATCGTTGCCCCGGAAACGCGGGATCTCGCCGAACTTGCCGGACGGCTCGAACGCTGGCTCGGTGGACGGCTCCCGGCGGCGAGCGCGATTTCGGTCACGGGCCTCGCCTACCCGCGCGGGGCGGGCCAGAGCCACGAGACGATCCTGTTCGACGCCCACTGGACCGAGGGTGGGCATCGGCACACGCAGGGCTGTGTCGTGCGCATCAAGCCGCAGGCCTTCACCGTCTTCCCCGACACCCTGTTCGACGAGCAGTATGCGATCATGAAGCTGCTGTCGGACGAGGGGCTGGTGTGCGTGGCAAGGCCGCTGTGGTTCGAGGAGGACCCGTCGATCCTCGGCAATCCGTTCTTCGTCATGGAGAAGAAGCAGGGCCGCGTTCCCGTCTCGATCCCGCCTTACGGCCGCGAAGGCTGGCTGCATGATGCCGCGCCGGAGCAACGCCGCCGCTTGTGGCGCAGTGCGGTGGAGCAGCTGGCTGCGATTCAGCGAGTGCCGGTGGCCAAGGCGGGGTTTCTCGGCGGCAAGGGTGCCGCCGGGCACGGGCTGGCTCAGGAATGGGACAAGTATCAGCGCTTCACCGCCTGGCTTGAGGAAGTCGCGCCGCAGCCGGTGCTGCGCGATGCTCTGGCAAGGCTGGAGGGCGCTTGGCCGGTCCACGATCCGGAAGGGATCGTCTGGGGCGACGCGCGCATCGGCAACATGATGTTCGACGACGACTTCCAGGTCGTCGCGGTGATGGACTGGGAACAGCCTTCGCTGGGCGGGGCGCTTCACGACCTTGCGTGGTTTTGCACTTTGTCCGAGACGATGCATGGCCGCAACTCGACTTACGGTGCCTGGCTCGAAGGTATGGGCACGCGCGAGGAGACGATCGCGCTGTGGGAGGAGATCAGCGGCAAGTCGGCCGCGGGCCTCGAATGGTACGAGGATTTCACGCACTTCAAGATGACTTGCACCGGTGTGCGCCTTGGGCAGTTGCGCGGCACGGCGATGATGGACGAGGCGGCGATGCGGCGGCGGTTGAAGGTCGCCTAATCGTCCTCGCCGGGGTGGAGGGGCAGGCCGAGCGACCAGTGGATCGCCGCACCACGCAGGCCGAACCCGGCGAGCACCGCGATTGCCCAGGTCGTCGGTGCCGGGAGCCCGGCGGCGATGCCCCCCGCCGCGACCCCGGCGGCAAGGGCGGCTGCCGTGACGTAAAGCTCGGGTCGCATCAGGATCGACGGCTTGCCTGCCAACACGTCGCGCACGATACCGCCGATGCAGCCGGTGATTACCCCCATCAGCACGGCGGGAACCGGCGGTACGCCCCAGTGCAGCGCCTTGATCGTGCCGAACACCGCATAGACGGCGAGGCCCAGCGCATCGGCCCATTCGAGGATGCGGCCGCGCCACCAGCGCACCGGCGTGAACCACGCGAGCAGCGCAACGCCGAGGCACACCGGCGCGACCAGCGGATCGTGCACCCAGAACACCGGCGCGCCGATCAGCAGGTCGCGCAAGGAGCCGCCGCCGACGCCGGTGATCAGCGCGAAGAAGGCCACCGTCACGAAAGTCTGGCGCAGTTGCGCTGCGGCCAACGCGCCCGTCAGTGCGAACACGGCGATACCCAGAAGGTCGAGGGCGGGCGGCAGGGCAGGGGAAGCCGGGATCATGGCTCGCCTCCTAGCACGCTGCGCGGTCCTTGACCCATGGCGTTTTTACGATACACAAAGGATCATAAAAACGGGGGAAGGGCACGTGTCCTACGAGAAGGCCGACTGGTACACCGACATTTCGCTGGTGGACGATCCGCACGCCTATTTCGACTATCTTCGCGCGCAGGGCCCGGTGGTGCCGTTGCCCTATCGGGGGGCAGTGGCGGTGGTCGGCTACGAGGAGACCGTAAAGGTCGCGCTCGACACCGAGCACTTCTCCGAGATCAATGGCGTGACCGGCGGCATGGTCGGCCTGCCTTTCGTGCCCGAGGGCGACGACATCGGCGACCAGTTGGAGGCCCATCGCAGCCAGATCGCCTTCGCCGACCAGATCGTCTGCGAGCAGGGCACCCGCCATGCCGATTTGCGCTCGATCCTCTCCCGCTTGTTCACGCCGAGCCGGTTGAAGCAATTGCAGCCCCAGCTTGCGGCGACGGCGGAGGGGCTGATCGACGAGTTCCACCGGGACGGGCGCGTCGACATGGTGCGCCAGTACGGAGGGCCTTACGGAGCGCTGGTGATCTCCGACCTGTTGGGGCTCTCGCAGGCCACGCGTGGCCGGTTCCGCAAGCTGCTAGAAGGCGCGATCCCCGTGCCGATGGACGCCACGCACGAGGAGATGATGAAGAATCCGCTCGTACCCGTGGGCAAGGAGCTGTTCGGGCTCATCGCGCGGCGACGGCTGGCCAATCACCGCCTGGTGCGCCCCCTACTACGCCCGTTTCGCGTACTGCTGGCGCAGGAGGACATCCTCAGCGAACTGGCGAAGGCGACCTTTCCCGATGGTTCCAGACCGTCGCTCGTCGATGTGACCGGGCTCGCGGCATTCCTGTTCGGGGCCGGGCAGGACACTACCAATCGCTTGCTCGCGAACGGCTTCAAGGTCATCGCGACGCGGCCCGACATCCAGGCTGAACTGCGCCGCGATCCCGCGCGTATTCCCGACTTCATCGAGGAACTTCTGCGCTACGACGGCTCGGTAAAGAGTGCAGGACGGCTCTGCCGCAAGAGTACCACGCTCGGCGGCGTCGAGATCAAGGCCGGCACGCCCATTCTCATGAGTCATATGGCCGCCAATCGCGACCCGGCGCGGTTTCCCGACCCGAGCCGCTTCGACATGGACCGGCCGCGGATCAAGGAGCACCTCGCCTTCGGGCGCGGTCCGCACACTTGCATCGGCGCTCCGCTTGCCCGGCGCGAGGTCGCCGTCAGCATCGAACGCCTGCTGGCACGCATGGACAACATCCGGCTTTCCGGGGAGCACCATGGCCCCGAAGGCGCACGCAGATTCGAATATGAGCCGACTTACGTGTTGCGCGCGCTAAAGGCCCTGCACCTGGAGTTCGATCCGCTGTGAGCCGTCCCTCCCCGTCGTTTTTGGAACGGGGAGGAGATGCTAAACCCGCATTACGACCCGCCCGAACGGATGCCCTTCCGCGACGAAGCGGTGCGCCTCCACGGCGTCGGCCAGACCGAACTCTCGGTCGATCGGCATGGCCAGTTCGCCGGCGTGGGCTTTCGAAAATAGGTCTGCAAGCAATGCGTGGACGCGCGGCGTGTGCATGTCGCGGCCGAACGAGATGCCGGTCACCTGCATGGCCTTGCGGATCAGTTCGAAGAATCCGAAGCTGGGCAGCGTACCTTCCGCCGCGCCGACCACGGCATAACGTCCGTGCCCGCGCAGAGCCTCGACGAGCGCGTCCTTGCCCGCCCCGCCGGCGAGGTCGAGAGCGAGGTCCACGCCCTTGCCCGCGGTGATTTCCCTGCAGCGCGCGGCGATGTCCTCGCGCCGGTAGTCGATGCCGTGCGTCAGGCCGAAAGGGTCAATCCGCGCGAGGCGTTCGGGGCTGGATGCGGTGCCGATCACGATGGCGCTCGCCTGCGATGCAAGCTGCACGGCGGCAAGCCCGACGCCGCCCGCCGCGCCCTGGATCAGCACGGTTTCTCCCGCGACCAGTCCACCGTAAGTGAACAGCGCGTCGTAGGCCGTCCCGAAGGCGATCGGCACCACCGCGGCAAGGGTAAGGTCTATGCCGTCCGGAACCGGATAGGCGTAAGTCTCGGGCACCGCGAACAGTTCGGCGTGGCTGCCGTTCCAGTTGAAGCCGACGACGCGGTCGCCGGGCGCGAAGCGCGTCACTTCGGCGCCCACCGCCGCGACCGTCCCCGCCGCCTGATAGCCGGGCACGAAGGGTGTGCGGGCGGGCGGCGTGTGGATGCGGTTGAGCAGGTCGCCGCCTTCGATCGAGATCACTTCGACCCGGATGAGCACGGTCCGGGGACCTACCGCCGGATCGGGCTGTTCGCCGAAGTGCATGACCTCGGGGCCGCCGTTCTCGTTGTACCAGACTGCCTTCATCGTGCTCTCCCGTGTCTTGTCGGCTTCTCCTGCCAGTTGCGACGCATGGGGCGCATCTGGTCAATCGGAGAGGGTCGGAACCGCTGCCGGAAGCAGGCGAGGCGCATCACGGCGTGAAGCGGAAATAGGCCATCACCCGCTCGCCGTAATGGCGGTCGGTCCAGCGAGAGACCGGATCGACCTCGTCCTTCCCGATCGAGGTGCCGGAATAGCGCAGCCCCAATGCGTAGTTGGAGTCAGTGTACTCGGCCCCGACGTGGTGATCGAGGTAGTCCCCGCCCGGACGCAGGCGTAACGCGCGCGGATCGCCGTTGGAGGAGCCGCTGGTGTGGCCGACCCCGCCGTAAAGCGTCACCGGCGTGCCCGGAATGCTCGCCGAAAGCTGGGCGTCGAGGTAGAGGTTGCTGCCGCCGATGGCATCCTGCGAGGGCGCGAAGGCGGCGCCTAGCACCAGCTGCGCCGGGCCGAGCGTGCGCGCGACTTCGCCGGTCAGTTCGCCATAACTCGTCCCCGAATGGCCGACGAAGACATTGCCGCGCAGACCGGCGGAGAAATCCCAGCCCCCGCTGCGCAAGGTATAGCGCGGCGCGACCGTCAGGCCGAGATCGGCGCCGCCATGGCGTGCGGCATCGCGCAGGGTCACCGCGTCGAAGTCGATCCCAAGGTCGTATGTCAGCGGCACCGAGGCCGAGGCGCCGAGCGCGGCCTTGCCGCCGCTGCTGCTCAGGCCCCGGTCGCGGTGATCGGTTTCGGCCTCGAAGGACAGGGTGGAACCGGCTGACTGCGCATGGGCGTCAGAAAAAACGAGGCCGCCGCAGATCGCGACGGCCAGGCAGAAGATATATCGCATGCGATTGATCTAGCAGTCTTTCCCGTGTCTGTCCGTCAATTCGCGGCGAAGTGATGCGCGGCGTCGATGGCGGCGAGGGCATGCTCGCGGTCGGTGCTTGCGGCTTCGGCCAGATGCGCGGCGATGGCGGGCGTCTTGTCATCGACGAGCCGCGCGAGCTGGGCGTCGCGGCTGCGGCAGTCGCCGGGTAGCTGGCGGGTGAAAGTCTCCTTGCCGGGCAGCGCTGCGGTCAGGGCATGGGCGCCATCGGCGATGACGCGTTCGACCGAGACACTTGCGGTCATCACGCAGCGCTGCGTGCTCTGGCGTGCGGGCGGGGCAATGCCGATGGTGCGCATGCTGGTCTCGACACGGGCGCGGTAGTCGATGCTGTAAGTGCTGCCGCGGTGGTCGAGGCTCACGCTATGGACAGGCGCGGCGGCGGTGGCGGCAGCGAAAGCGGCAAGGGCGATCAGGCTCATGGTTCCTCCCAAAAATGCCTAAATATTAGGCAATAATGCACAATCCTTGTGCAATCGGAGGTAGGAGGCAATTGCTGCCCGCTTGTTGCCGAACGGTGATGATCTCTGTTCAGCGCTTTACGGTAATCGAGGCGGTGCCGTCCGCCCAGACCGGCAGATAGAGGCCGCGGCCTGCCGCCTGGATACGTCCGGTGCGGGTGCGTGTCACCTCGGCGCGGATGACGAGGTCGCCTTCGCGCTTGTCCTCGATCGCGCGGCCGATCTTGCCGAGGAGTTTGCCATAATCCTTCTCGAAATTCTGCGCCAGCGCGCCCGCGATCGTCGCGCTCATGCCCGGCGTGTTGGCGAGGCGCAGGATCAGGTCGCCGCCGCGCATGTCGGTGGTGCCGCTGACTTCGAACTGTTCGAAGCCGATCTGGCGCGAATCCTCGGCGTTGACGGGCACGCCGGTCATCCAGACGGTGCCTTTGGTCGCGCCCAGCTTGCCCGCCTCGTCACGCGCGGTGAAATCGAGGCCGACGGCGATGCGTCCGCCGGTGGTGCCGTAGATCGTGGCCTTGTGGAAATCGGTACGCACCGGGCCGACGCCGGGCACCGCGAAGGGCAGTGTGGAGCGCTTGCGCAGCGCCTTCATCAGCACCGGTTCCAGTTCATGGTAATCGGCGACGACCGGGATGAAGAAGGCGAGGCGACCGGCCTGTGCTTGCAACGGCTTGACCGGCGGCAGCGGGGTCGGCGCGGGATCTTCGGGACGCCGACCGACGAAGGTTTCGGTCACCGCCTTCACGCCGAGGCGCAGCAGCATACGTTTGCCGTCGAGTTCGTAGCCGCCGTACTGCAGTTCGGTGGGTTTCACGCGCATCCACACCGGCGGGTTCTCGCGGTTGAGCGACAGGGTGGTGAAGGCCGAGTTCCACGCCTGCTCGACCTGGCGGCGCAGTTGCAGGCGGCCGAGCTGGCCGGGCAGTTCACGCTCCAGCCTGGCGATCACCGGCGCCAGCTTGCGGTCGGCCTTTTCGGTGAAGTCGATGCGCTGGCCGAGGAACTGCGCATGCGGCGAGTTGGTCCAGTCGTAGCGGATGTCCACGGTGCCGCGCGGCGTCCAGTCGTCGGCGAGAGTGATGCGCACGGTGGCTTCCGCCACGGCGTCGGCGGTTGCGGTCTCGCGCTTGAGCATGCCGCCGATGTCCTCGGCGCGCAGGACGGCGTGGAGCGGCATTGTCAGCCGGATTTCCTTGCCGCGCCCGGCGAAAGTCATCGGGCCGCGGGTCACGTCCCCGACGATCCGGCACTTGAGCGCCGGGGTCTTGAGGGTGGTGATGCCGAGATCGACCTGCTTCGACTTCACGCAAGTCTGGCCGGGCTTGTCGATGGTCCAGAGGGTGCGGGGTATCTCCCGGTCGAGCGCGGCGGCGAGTTCGGTGAGGTCCGCCGTGACCGGGACGGTGATGAGCGACGCCTGCGGTTCGATCCGGATTTCGTCGTGGGCGCGCGGCGGAGGCTGGAAGCGTTCGCGCTTGCAGGCGGTGAGTGCGAGGGTGCCCGCCAGAACCGGCAGGATAATGCGCAAGGCCATGCGTGGAACGCCCCGTGGAACCATAGTCGCGGTGAAATTCGCGAGCGGCTGGAGGGTTCCAATTCAGGTTATCGTCGGCAGGTGCTTACGAGTGCGGCGACGGCGGTTTCAGGTGTGCGCAGCACCTCGCGGGCGGGGATGCGGATGATGGCGATGCCGTGTTCGCACAGCCAGGCGCCGCGATGGAGGTCGTGCTCGGGGTTCTCGCCCATGTCGTGAACCGCGCAGTCGATCTCGATTCCGGTCTTTGCGGAGGGGCAGTAGAAGTCGAGCACGTAGGGGCCGATCGGATGCTGGCGGCGGAACTTCAGGCCCATGGGAGAGCGGCGCAGGTGTTGCCAGAGGATGATTTCCGGCGGGGTCATGATGCGGCGGAGTTTGCGCGCGCGACGGATCGTCTGGATTGGCGGCATGCTGTCCCCCTCCACCACCGACTGCGTCGGCGGTCCCCCTCCCCATTGCTTCGCAACAGGGAGGATAGGAAGTTAGAATGCCTTAATCCTCCCTGTCCCGCAGGGATGGGGAGGGGGACCGCCCGCACAGCGGGTGGTGGAGGGGGCCTAAACACAAACGAAAAAGGCCGGCGCTTTCGCACCGGCCCCAATCGTTCAGCACGGAAACCCGATCACATGTGGATCGGCTTGCCCGTCACCGCCATCGCGGCTTCCTTGATCGCTTCCGAGTGTGTCGGGTGCGCGTGGCAGGTGTAGGCGATGTCTTCCGAGGTCGCGCCGAATTCCATGGCCTGCGCGGCTTGTGCGATCATCGTGCCCGCCACCGAGGCGATGCACCACACGCCGAGCACGCGGTCGGTCTCGGCATCGGCGATGACCTTCACGAAGCCGTCGGGCTCGTGGTTGGTCTTGGCGCGCGAGTTCGCCAGCATCGGGAACTTGCCGACCTTGATCGCACCGCGCTCCTTGGCGGCTTCCTCGGTCAGGCCCACGCCCGCGATCTCGGGCTGGGTGTAGACCACGCCGGGGATGACGTCGTGGTTCACGATGCCGGTCAGGCCCGCGATGTTCTCGGCGACGGCGATGCCTTCGTCCTCGGCCTTGTGCGCGAGCATCGGGCCGGGGATCACGTCGCCGATCGCCCAGACGCCGTCCACCTTGGTGGCGAAGTCGTGGTCGGTCTCGATCTGCGCGCGGGCGTTCAGTTCGAGGCCGATGTTGCCGAGGCCGAGGCCCTCGGTGTTCGGACGACGGCCGATCGAGACGAGGACGACGTCGGCCTCGATCACTTCGGCGTCACCACCCTTGGCGGGCTCGACGGTGACCTTGGCGCTCTTGCCCCCATTCACTTCGGCCACGGTCACGCCGGTGACCTTGGTGCCGAGCTTGAGCGCCATGCCCTGCTTCTTGAAGATCTTGGCGGCTTCCTTGCGGACGTCGCCATCCATGCCGGGGAGCAGCTGGTCGAGGAACTCGACCACGGTGACTTCCGCGCCGAGACGACGCCACACCGAGCCCAGTTCCAGGCCGATCACGCCGCCGCCGATGACGACCATCTTCTTCGGCACCGAAGCCAGTTCCAGCGCGCCGGTGGAGTCAACCACCACGCCGCCTTCGTTGTCGATCTCGACGCCCGGGAGCGGGGTGACCGACGAGCCGGTGGCGATGACGATGTTCTTGGCGGTCACGGTCTTGCCCGCGACCTCGACGCTGTGCGCGTCCTTGAACTGGGCGTAGCCCTTGAGCCAGTCGACCTTGTTCTTCTTGAACAGGAACTCGATGCCGCCGGTCAGGCCCTTGATCGCGTCGAGGCGCTGGCCCTGCATGGTGGGCAGGTCGAGTTCGGGGGTGACCTTGATGCCCATCGCGGCCATCGCGCCGCCCTTGGCCGCCTCGAAGTATTCCGAAGCGTGGAGCAGGGCCTTCGAGGGGATGCAGCCGACGTTGAGGCAGGTGCCGCCCAGCGTCTCGCGCCCTTCGGCGCAGGCGGTCTTCAGGCCCAGCTGCGCTGCGCGGATCGCCGCGACATAACCGCCGGGGCCGGCACCGATGACAAGGACGTCGTAGTCGTAATCAGCCATTGTAGGCCTCCTCACGCTCGTGCTTCGCACAATCAGTCACGAGCGGTAATAATCGTTTCAGCGCAAGTGAAAACCCCGCCCGACCAGAGTTCGGGGCGGGCGGGGCTTGTCAGTCTCAGAGGTCGATCAGCAGACGGGTGGGGTCTTCGATCGCTTCCTTGATGGTCTTGAGCGCGGTGACCGCCTCGCGGCCGTCGATCAGGCGGTGGTCGTAGGACAGCGCGATGTACATCATCGGGCGGATCACGATCTCGCCGTTACGGACCACAGCGCGGTCCTCGATGCGGTGGAGGCCCAGCACCGCCGACTGCGGCGGGTTGATGATCGGGGTGGACATGAGGCCACCGAACACGCCGCCGTTCGAGATGGTGAAGGTGCCGCCGGCCATGTCGGCCATGGTCAGCGTGCCTTCCTTGGCCTTCTTGCCGAAGTTCGCGATGGCCTTTTCGATCCCTGCGAAGCCCAGCTTGTCGCAGTCCTTGACGACGGGGACGACGAGGCCGTTCGGGGCCGAGACCGCGATCGAGATGTCGACGTAGTCGTGGTAGACGATCTGGTCGCCGTCGATCTGCGCGTTGACGGCCGGAATGTCCTTCAGCGCCAGGACCGAAGCCTTGGCGAAGAACGACATGAAGCCCAGCTTGATGCCGTGCTTCTTCTGGAACACGTCCTTGTACTTCTCACGCGCCTCGATGACGGCCGACATGTCGACGTCGTTGAAGGTGGTGAGGAGGGCGGCGTTGTCCTGGGCGGACTTGAGGCGCTTGGCGATCGTCTGGCGCAGGCGCGTCATCTTCACGCGCTCTTCGCCGCGCGCGGCGGGAGCAGCGGCAGCAGCCGGGACCGAGGCAGCAGGCGCCGAGGCGGCGGGCTTGTTCTTGGCGGCTTCGAGGACGTCGTCCTTGGTGATGCGGCCGTCCTTGCCGGTGCCCTTGATCGACGCGGGGTCGATGCCGTGCTCCAGGATCGCGCGGCGCACGGCCGGCGAGAGGACCGATGCACCGGCCGAGGCTTCGTCAGCCGCAGGAGCGGCTGCGGGAGCCGGGGTCGGGGCAGGTGCCGAGGCGGCCGGAGCGGCAGCGGCGGGCTTGGCAGCCGCCGGAGCGCCGGCGCCTTCTTCGATCGTGGCGATCAGCGCGCCGACGACGACGGTGTCGCCTTCGGCCACCAGCTGCTGGCCCATGGTGCCCGCGTGGGGCGCCATGACGTCGATCGCGACCTTGTCGGTCTCGAGGCTGGCGATGGGCTCGTCAGCGGCAACGGCTTCGCCGGGCTGCTTCAGCCACTGGCCGATGGTGGCTTCGGCGACGGATTCCCCAAGGACGGGGACCTTGACTTCGGTGGTCATGATTTATCTCAAGCCTTCTGCTTGCGACGGAGTTCGGAACGGACGGAAAGATGCAGCGCGTCGGCGACCAGCGCCGCCTGTTCGGCGGTGTGGCGCTTGGCGAGGCCGGTGGCCGGGGAGGCCGAGGCCGAGCGACCCGCATAGCGCGGACGCGGAGCCTTGACGCCCGCCTCGACGGCGGCGGCCTCGACCAGCGGTTCGACGAAGAACCAGGAACCGTTGTTCTTCGGCTCTTCCTGGCACCAGACGATCTCTTCGAGGTTCGGCATCTTCGACAGACGCTTGGCCAGCGGTTCGCCCGGGAAGGGGTAGAGCTGCTCGATGCGGATGATCTGGGTGTCGTCGATCTCGGCGGCGTCGCGCGCTTCGAGCAGGTCGTAGAAGACCTTGCCCGAACACAGCACGACCTTCTTGGTCGCCTCGTCGGCCGAACCCTTGGGGTCGGAGAGGATGCGCTTGAAGTCGCCTTCGAGGAACTCCTTCGCCGAGGACTTCGCCAGCGGGTGGCGGAGCAGCGACTTGGGGGTCATGATGACGAGCGGCTTGCGGAACGGACGGCGCATCTGGCGGCGAAGAACGTGGAAGTAGTTCGCCGGGCTGGTGATGTTGCAGACCTGGATGTTGTCCTGCGCGCAGAGCTGCAGGTAACGCTCCAGACGGGCCGAGGAGTGCTCGGGTCCCTGGCCTTCGTAACCGTGCGGCAGCAGCATCACCAGGCCGTTCGCGCGCAGCCACTTGGACTCCGCCGATGCGACGTACTGGTCGATGATGATCTGCGCGCCGTTGGCGAAGTCACCGAACTGCGCTTCCCACAGCACCAGCGTCTTCGGATCGGCGCTGGCGAAGCCGTACTCGAAGCCGAGCACGCCGTATTCCGACAGCGTCGAATCCAGCACCTCGAAGCGGCCGTGCGGCAGCGTGGTGAGGGGCACGTACTTGCGCTCGTCGGTCTGGTCGGTCCACACCGCGTGGCGCTGCGAGAACGTACCGCGGCCGCAGTCCTGGCCCGACAGGCGAACGCCGTAGCCTTCCGAGACGAGGCTGCCGAAGGCGAGTGCCTCCGCCGTCGCCCAGTCGAAGCCTTCGCCCGACTTGAACATCTCTTCCTTGGCGGCGAGCACGCGGGCGAGCGTCTTGTGGACGGTGAGGTCCGCAGGAACGGTCGTCAGGGTACGGCCCAGGCTTTCGAACAGCTTGGGCTCGACCTTGGTATCGACGTTGCGGCGCGCGGTCTCGGGGTCGGCGGGCTTGTGGAAGCCGCTCCACTGACCGGAGAACCAGTCGGCCTGGTTCGCCTTGTAGGTCTTGGCCGCCTCGAACTGCTCTTCGAGATGCTCGGTGAACGCGGCCTCGGTCTGCGTCAGGAACGCATCGTCGATGACGCCTTCCGACTTCAGCTTGTCGGAATAGATCTTCGACACCGGCGGGTGCTGGCGGATCTTCTGATACATCAGCGGCTGGGTGAAGCCCGGCTCGTCGCCCTCGTTGTGGCCGAAGCGGCGGTAGCACCACATGTCGATCACGATGTCGCGGCCGAAGGTCTGGCGGTAGTCGATCGCCAGCTTGCAGGCGAACGTCACGGCTGCCGGATCGTCGCCGTTGACGTGCAGGATCGGCGCCTGGACGCCCTTGGCGACGTCCGAGGGATACGGCGAGTTGCGCGCGAACTGCGGGCTCGTCGTGAAGCCGATCTGGTTGTTGATGATGAAGTGGACGCAGCCGCCGGTGTTGTAGCCCTTCACGCCCGAGAGGCCGAAGCACTCCCAGATGATGCCCTGGCCCGCGAAGGCCGCGTCACCGTGGATGAGGACCGGCAGCACCTGCTTGTGCTTGGCGTTCGGGCCGACGTCGTCGCCGATGTCGTCCGCGATCTGCTGGTAGGCGCGGACCTTGCCGAGCACGACCGGATCGACGGTTTCGAGGTGCGAGGGGTTCGGCATCAGGCTCATGTGAACCTTGGTGCCGTCGAACTCGCGGTCCGTCGAAGTGCCGAGGTGGTACTTCACGTCGCCCGAGCCGCCCACGTCCTCGGGGTTCGCGGTCCCCCCTGAGAATTCGTGGAAGATCACCTTGTAGGGCTTGGCCATCACGTTCGCGAGGACGTTCAGGCGGCCGCGGTGAGCCATGCCGTAGACGATTTCCTTCACGCCGAGCTGGCCGCCGTACTTTATCACCGCCTCGAGGGCAGGGATCATCGACTCGCCGCCATCCAGGCCGAAGCGCTTGGTGCCGACGTACTTCTTGCCGAGGAACTTCTCGTACTGCTCGCCGCGCACGACGGCCGCAAGGATCGCCTTCTTGCCTTCCGGCGTGAACTCGATTTCCTTGTTCGCGCCTTCCATCCGGTCCTGGAGGAAGCGGCGCTCCTCCGTGTCCGAGATGTGCATGTATTCGAGGCCGACCTTGCCGCAGTAGTTGGCGCGCAGGATCTGCACGATCTCGCGCACGGTCGTCCACTCGAGGCCGAGCGCGCCGCCGACGTAGACCTTGCGGTCCTGCGCGGCGCCGGCGAAGCCGTGGTATTCCGGCGTCAGGTCGGCAGGCAGCTTGCGCTGGTTGAGGCCGAGCGGGTCGAGGTCCGCCGCGAGGTGACCGCGCACGCGATAGGTGCGGATCAGCATCATCGCGCGGATTGCATCGGCCGCCGCTTCGTCTATGCGGGACTGGTCGATCGGGGCGCCGCCTTTCGCGGCCGCCTTCTTGATCTCGGCCTTCAGGACGGTGGGATCAAGTCCCTGCGTCCAGTCGTCCTCGGCATCGCCGCCGACGAGGGGCCAGTTGCCGCGCTGCCAGCTGGGACCGGCCTGAACTTCGTCCAGTGCCGCGTCCGGGGTGAAATCGAAACTCTCGTCGCCCATAGGAATCACCTATCGCCACGCCCGGACAGGGTTGTCCGACGTTTTCAGTTTGGCGGGCTGACGGATTTTTCCGGGGAGGGAGGGCCGCTAGTCCGCTAGGTACTCACGCCGGGACCGGATGCCCCTTGCGCGTCATGGTAAGCGCCACATCGCGATGCAGTTCCGTGAAACCGCGCCGCGATGGGCACCTCAAGGCCGGATCACTAAACCCCCTTCGTCATTGCGAGCCCCGAAGGGGCGCGGCAATCCAGCGCGGCGTAAACCGCCCTGGGTTGCTTCGCTACGCTCGCAATGACGGGAGTGGTCACGATGATCCGTCCTCAATTCGTCAGGCGAAAGCCTTGATGGCTTCCACCAGCGTCTCGCCGAGCAGCGAGGGGCTGGCCGAAACCTTGATGCCGGCTTCTTCCATCGCCGCGATCTTTTCCTCGGCGCCGCCCTGGCCGCCCGAGACGATCGCACCGGCGTGGCCCATGCGGCGGCCCGGAGGAGCCGTACGACCGGCGATGAAGCCCGCCATCGGCTTGCGACGGCCGCGCTTGGCTTCGTCCTTGAGGAACTGCGCGGCTTCTTCTTCGGCCGAGCCGCCGATTTCGCCGATCATGATGATCGACTTGGTGGCTTCGTCAGCGAGGAAGAGTTCGAGCATGTCGATGAAGTTGGTGCCGTTGACCGGGTCGCCGCCGATGCCGACAGCCGTGGTCTGGCCGAGGCCCGCCGCGGTGGTCTGGAACACGGCTTCATAGGTCAGCGTACCCGAGCGCGAGACGACGCCGACCGAACCCTGCGAGAAGATGCTGCCGGGCATGATGCCGATCTTGCACTCGTTGGGGGTCAGGACGCCGGGGCAGTTCGGGCCGATCAGGCGCGACTTCGAGCCGGTGAGGGCGCGCTTCACGGGCACCATGTCGAGAACGGGGATGCCCTCGGTGATGCAGATGATCAGTTCGATCTCGGCGTCGATCGCCTCGAGGATCGCGTCGGCGGCGCCGAATGGCGGCACGTAGACGCACGAGGCGTTGGCGCCGGTGGCAGCCTTGGCTTCGTGGACCGAGTTGTACTGGGGCAGACCGATGTGGGTCTGGCCGCCCTTGCCGGGGGTCACGCCCGCGACCATCTGCGTGCCGTAGTCGAGCGCAGCCTGGGTGTGGAAGCTGCCGGTCGCGCCGGTCATGCCCTGGGTGATGACCTTGGTGTTCTTGTTAACGAGGATCGACATCGGTTTTCCTGTTCCTGATCGTGGAAGCAGCCGGATTGGGCCGGGGAGGTTCCAAGAAACTATTTTGCCCCCGCGCTACCCATCATTGTGAGAGTATCAACAATGAGGGGCAGTCGCGGGGGCGGTATTCAAAAACTCAGGCGAGGGTGCCGTCGATGCCCTTGCAGGCGACCAGCAATTCCTTGACCGCGTCGACCGAGACCTGGAGGTTGCCCTTGGCTTCCTCGTCCAGTTCGATCTCGACGACTTCCTCCACGCCGTTCGCGCCGATGACTGCGGGCACGCCGACGTAGAGGCCGTCAACGCCGTACTGGCCATCGACATAAGCCGCGACGGGCAGGATGCGCTTCTGGTCGCCCAGGTAGGCTTCGGCCATGGCGATGCCCGAGGCGGCCGGTGCGTAGAACGCCGAGCCGGTCTTCAGCAGGCCGACGATCTCGCCGCCGCCCGAACGGGTGCGCTGCACGATCGCGTCGATCTTTTCCTGCGTGGTGCGGCCCATCTTGATGAGGTCCGGAACCGGGATGCCGTTGACGGTCGAGTACTGCACGACCGGGACCATGGTGTCGCCGTGGCCACCGAGCACGAAGGTGTTCACGTCGCGGATCGAGACGCCGAATTCCCATGCCAGGAAGGTCGAGAAGCGGGCCGAGTCCAGAACGCCGGCCATGCCGACGACCTTGTTGTGCGGCAGGCCCGAGAATTCGCGCAGCGCCCAGACCATCGCGTCGAGCGGGTTGGTGATGCAGATCACGAAAGCGTCGGGTGCGTTGGCGGCGATGCCTTCGCCGACCGACTTCATCACCTTGAGGTTGATGCCGAGCAGGTCGTCGCGGCTCATGCCGGGCTTGCGGGCGACACCGGCGGTGACGATGATGACGTCGGCGCCGGCAATGTCGGCATAGTCGTTGGTGCCGGTGATCTTGGCGTCGAAGCCTTCGACCGGACCACACTGCGAGAGATCGAGAGCCTTGCCCTGCGGGAGACCTTCAGCGACGTCGAACAGGACGATGTCGCCCAGTTCCTTCTGCGCCGCGAGGTGCGCCAGCGTACCGCCGATGTTGCCGGCGCCGATAAGGGCAATCTTCTTACGAGCCATGATCCGTTCGTGTCCTTCCCGAGGGCGGGATTTCTCGGACTTCAAGGCGGCCTGCGCTAATCCCGCAAATGGCAGGTGCCGGTGTTTGCGAGGGCGGCCCTACGCCCCTTGGAAGACCATTGCAACCGGCAAAGGGGTCTTTGCATCAGCTTTTATCTGATAATAGTTCGCAATTGCAATAAAGGGGGTGAAATGGCGGAAATCGCCTGTTTGTTCACCTGTCGGCAATGTTGCGAAAGGGTTTAGCGGCGCTGGGGATGGTATCGAACGGGGATATGGCGAGCGCAAGTCGCTTTGGGTGCGACTCGTCGAAACTCTCATCCTCCCTGTCGCGAAGCGATGGGGAGGGGGACCGCCGACGTAGTCGGTGGTGGAGGGGGATTGCAACCCACCCCTCCGTCAGTCGCTTCGCGACTGCCACCTCCCCATCGCTTCGCGACAGGGAGGATTAAGCGTTCAACTCGCGAGGCGCTTTGCCAGAGCGGCGGCCATGCGGCGGTCGAGGTGGCGGCAGATGCCGAGCCAGCGGGCGCGCGCGCTCGTGTCGCCGCGATCGTGGGCGGCTTCGGCCTCTATGCGGGCCTGCTCGGCGGCGGCGAGGCCGTGCCGGGCGAAATGCATGAGGGCCTCGGCGATACCTGCGTCGATGGCGGTCGCCTTGGCAACGGTGCGCAGGGATGGGCGCGTTCCCGCATTGTCGTTGACCGCGCCCAGCGGCGCGCCGGTGCAGAGCACTCCGGCAATGGCCGGCATCGTCCCGTTCATGGCGGCGGCGAAGCGGATGGTCATGGGCGGATAGTCTCTCTTCTTGGTGGGTGTCGACGGATCAACCCTCTACCCCGGCAGCGATGAACCCATCATGCAGGGACGTGGTTTCTCAAGTCTTGACGATACCACCTAGGGACATTCCCCGGGTGCCTCCGTTGCAATCGATTATCTTCAATTTGCGGGCTGGGTGATCCAGCGGCCGGAGTTTGCGTACTCGGCCTTGATGCCCTGCGAACCCGGCAGATTCCGGGCGGTATAGAGCGAATCCCCGCCGCGCTGCTGCACTTCGCTGGAATAGGCGGGGCTGGGCTGGATGGGCGTGGTCGGGCTGGTTGCCTGCGCGACCGGCTCCGCCTTCGCGGGCTGGGCCGTGCCGAATGCGCGCTGGACGGCGAGCGGGTCGAGCGCCGCTGCTGCAGCGGCGGCATCGGCGCTGTCGTCATGGCGGTGCGGAGCGGCCATCGGCTCGCCGCCGAGGTAGGCGAAACGGAACGTCGCCGCGCTGCCCGCCGCGCCGCGCAGCGCGTAGAAGCGGTGCGCGCCGATGGTGGAAAGGTATTGCAGGCTCGGCGCCCAGTAGGGGTGCACCTGGACAGTATGATAATGCGTGGCGAGGCCGATCGGCGTGTAGACGTAGCCTGCCAGCGCCTGGCGCGCGACGTTTTCGGCGCGGTCCCAGAACATGCGCTGCGGGCGGCGGGCGAGCGAGCCGTCGCAGGTGAACGAGAACTGGCAGCCGGTCGAACGTTCCGACCCCTCGTAGACGACGCCGCAGACGGTCTTGGGATAAGCCGGGTGGGCCATGCGGTTGAGCACGACCTGCGCCACCGCGCGCTGGCCCGCGTCGGGCTCGCTCGCGGCTTCGTAGTAGATCGCGGCGGTCATGCACTGCAGCGCGCGGGTGCGGTCGACGCCGGAGTTGTCGATGTAGATCGGCCGCGCGGTAGCCAGCGGGCCCGAGACGCTGTCGTCGGCGTCGGAGCGGATGCCTTCGCCGACCTGAAGCGGGGCCTTCTCGGCTTCGAGGTAATAGAAGGCCGAGCCGGGGAAGCTGGCGCCCGCCTGCTCGAACGGCATGGGCAGTGCTTCGGCGCCTTGCGGGGCGGCGTCGGCGATGGCGAAGCTGTCCCAGCCTTCCGGCGCGGCGAAGGCGGGAAGGGCGACGGCGGCGAGCGCGGTCACTGCAAAGGTCCAGCGGCGGCGCAGGACGACCGGGCGGTGCCCGACACCGCGGGCGCGGCGCGGGTAGCGGCCGACGAAATCGCGCGGGCGTTCGAACGGAGCGCCTTGCGAATCCATCACCGGCGCCGGGGCGGCGTCTGGTCCGGGAATGGAAGGGGCAGGGCTCACTCGGTTCCTTTCGGCCGCAATTCGGCAGCACCGGCCTAGCCTGTGTCCGGTGCGCGCGCATCCGGGCATTCCGGGCCGTCCCGTTGCGGTACAGCCACGCTCTGTACGCATAAGGGCTTAAGATTTGGCTGCGCCCTGTCGTCCCGGACTTGATCCGGGACCGCTGGCCGTGAACGGCTGTCCTTGCGGCGTGGCGCCTTGCCCATGGCTCGAGCCTAAAGACCGCCACCGGCCCCGGATCAAGTCCGGGACGACGAACGCTTGCCAACCCCTGTATGCCGCACTATCCGCGCGGTTACGTCATGGGTTGCCCGCAAGGGCCTAAGAGGGAAGCCGGGTGCGAATACCGGCGCTGCCCCCGCAACTGTGACCGGGGAGGCCGCCTCCACCATGCCACTGGCCCGTATGAGGGCCGGGAAGGCGGATGGCGCGACTGACGATCCGGGAGCCAGGAGACCTGCCCGAGACGGTCGTTCCGCAGCCGGACGGGGTTCTTCCGGATGCAGCGAGTGTGACGCGCGATGAGGAAGGCGCGCATGCCTCCGCCGTGAACGGCACAAGCACGTTCAAAGGTTCGGAGGACATATGAAGTATCTGTTTCTGCTCGGCACCGCGCTTGCGGTGAGTACGCCTGCGCTGGCACAGGACGCGGTTGCGATCGGCGAGCAAATGGCGGCGGGCGACCGTGCGATGGCGCGCACCGACATCACCGTCACCGCGACCCGTGAGCCGACCCCGATCACACAGGTCGGCCAGTCCGTCAGCGTCGTCACCCGCGACCAGATCGAGCGCACGCAGGCGACCACCGCCACTGACGTGCTTGCCCGCATCCCCGGCATCTCGACCGTGCAGTCGGGCGGTTTCGGCCAGCCCGCGAGCGTTTTCGTGCGCGGTGCCGAGAACGCGCAGTCGCTGGTGCTGATCGACGGTGTGCGCATCAACGATCCCGGCGACGTCGGCGGCGGCTTCGACTTCGGCGCGCTGCCGATCGGCCAGTTCGACCGCGTCGAGGTCGTGCGCGGGTCCTCGGGCGTGCTGTGGGGCAGCCGCGCGGTGGGCGGCGTCATCAACTTCATCACCGCCCGCCCGACCGAACAGTGGACCGCGCGCGGCCAGGCCGAATATGGCTGGCGCGACCGCAAACAGGCGAGTGTCTCGGCGGCGGGTCTCGTCGGCCCGGTCGGGCTGACGCTGGGCGGAAACTGGCTCAAGGGCGACGGCTTCTCGGCCTTCAACGAGCGCCGCGGCGCCACCGAGAAGGACGGCTTCGAGAGCAAGAGCGCCAATGCCCGCGCCTCGATCGAGTTCGCGCCCGGCCTCTCGGCCGATGCGGGCGGGTTCTATACCAAGGCGAACTACGACTACGACAACACCGGCGCCGATGCCCTCAACGTCGGGATGAAGCGCGATACGCTGGGCTATGCGAACCTGCGCTATGCGGGCCTCGACGGGCGGCTGAACGCGCGCGTCGGCTATGGCATCAACGACACGCGCCGCATCTCCGACGACGCGGTGTTCGGCCCCTACACCACCAACGGCCGCACCGAGCGCTTCGAGGGCCAGGTCAGCTTCGCGCCCATCGAGCAGGCCAGCGTACTGGTCGGCGGCGAGACCGAGAAGCAGAAGTTCGACGACAATTACGGCTCGAAGGATTCGACCACCATCGACAGCCTGTTCGGCAACCTGACGCTGCGTCCGTTCGCCGGCCTGACGTTGAACGGCGGCCTGCGCTACGACGACAACTCGGACTTCGGCGACCGCACGACCTTCGCTGCCAACGGCGCCTGGGTGATCGGCGGCGGCGACAGCGCCCCGGTCCTGCGGGCCAGCTACGGCGAGGGTTTCAAGGCGCCCTCGCTCTACCAGCTCTACACCAACGCGGGCTTCCGCGCGCTCGATCCCGAGACGTCGAAGAGCTGGGATGTCGGCATCGAGCAGCCTTTCGCCGAAGGGACCGGTCGCTTCACGCTGACCTACTTCGATCGCAAGACGAAGAACCTGATCGACTACGACCTTGCGAACTTCAATTACTACAACGTCGGCCGCTCGCGGGCGCAGGGTGTGGAACTGGGGATGCAGGTGACCGACTGGCAGGGCTTCGACGTGAACCTCGCCTATACCTACCTCGACGCCGTCAACGAGGACACCGGCGCGCAGCTGGCGCGTCGTCCCAAGAGCAATCTCTACGCCAGCATCGACAAGGCGTGGGCGGTCGGTCTGAAGCTGGGCGCGGACCTGCGGGTCGGCGGCGGGCGCTACGACGATACCGCGAACACGCAGTACGTTGGTGGCAACGTAGTCGTGGGCCTGCGCGGCGCCTTCGCGGTGACGCACAATGTCGAGGTCTATGGCCGCGTCGAGAACCTGTTCGACGAGCATTACGAAGTGGTGCGCACGTACGGCACGCCCGGCCGCTCGGCCTATGCCGGCATCCGCGTGAAGATGTGAGCCAAGGGGCGGTTCCCGGCAGGCGTCGTCCCGGACTTGTTCCGGGACCGCTGGCCGTGGACCGCC
The DNA here is from genome assembly GCF_030209485.1 of Novosphingobium sp. fls2-241-R2A-195. NCBI lineage: Bacteria > Pseudomonadati > Pseudomonadota > Alphaproteobacteria > Sphingomonadales > Sphingomonadaceae > Novosphingobium > Novosphingobium sp. fls2-241-R2A-195. The sequence continues at coordinate 222,623 of NZ_JARVRY010000002.1, read as the reverse complement.
CTCCTTGCAATGGTTCCCTGACCCCTCGTCATTGCGAGCGCAGCGAAGCAATCCAGGGAGGTTTGCGCGGCCCTGGATTGCTTCGCTGCGCTCGCAATGACGGCGGAGGGGGAGCGCAAGCGGGCTTCGGGTGGCTTGTCGTTACCGCGCTGCTCCTGACGCTCGCCGCCTGCCAGCCGTGGTCGGACCCGCCGGTCGAGGGATCGGTGCGGCCGCGCATCGTTTCGCTCAACCCCTGCACCGACGCGGTGCTGGCGGAGGTGACGTCGCCGGGGCAGCTGCTGGCGATCTCCCACTATAGCCACGATCCCTCGGCCAGTTCGATGGATCTCGCCCGCGCCGCGCAGTTCGCCGAAGTGTCGGATGCGGTGGAGGATGTCGTCGCGCTCGAACCTGACGTGGTGGTGGCGAGCAGCTACACGCCGCCGGCCACCGCGCAGGCCCTGCGCGACATGGGGCTGGAGGTCGTGCTCGAGCCGCTTCCCGCCGACCTTCCCGAAGCGCTCGCGCAAGTGCGGCGGCTGGCGAAGCTGGCGGGCAATCGTTCGGAAGGGGAGGAACTGGCCGGGCGGATGGAGGCCGCCGTCGCCCGTGCCAAGCCGCCGACCGGCGTGCGGCCGGTGCAGGCGCTGCTGTGGGAATCCGGGGGCATCGTCGCGGGTGACCACACGCTGATCGCCGATCTCATGCGCCGCGCCGGGTTTGCCAATGCCGCTGCCGCGCGCGGGCTTGCTCAGGCCGATTACCTGCCGCTGGAACGCGTGGTGGCCGATCCGCCGCGCGTGGTCTTCACCGTGGGTTCGCCCGCCGGGGAGGAGGACCGGATGCTGCGTCATCCCGCTCTCGCCAAAGTCCGTGGCATGATCCGCGCGCCGCTCGACCGTTCGCTGATCTGGTGCGGCGGGCCGACCGTGCCCAAGGCACTGGCCCGGTTCGCGCAAGTGCGGCGATCTCTCGATAACCCCAGGTCCCGAGGTCATCTCGGGCCCTTCGACAAGCTCAGGGTGAGCGGGGATGAGGGGAATCGCACAAGCTCCGCTCATGCTGAGCTTGTCGAAGCACCCGGCACAACGGCAGACCTTCATCCATGAACCGCCGCCTGATTCCGATCCTCGTCGTCCTGCTCGCGCTCGCCGTGCCGCTGTCGCTGCTGGCGGGGCGAGTGTGGATCGATCCCTTTGCGTCCGACACACACAATGCCTCGGTTATCCTGCTGTACTTGCGCCTGCCGCGCGCGTTGCTGGCGCTGATCGTCGGCGCCGGACTTGGCGGGGCGGGGGCGGCGATGCAGGGCTACTTGCGCAATCCGCTCGCCGATCCGGGCCTGTTCGGCATCGCGCCGGGCGCGGCGCTGGGTGCGGTGCTGAGCTTCTGGACCGGCTATGCCGCGTCGGTCTGGCTGCTGCCGGTCTTCGCTCTCGTCGGCGCCGGCGGGGCGATGGCGCTGCTGGCGTTGATCGCGGGGCGTGAGGCGGGCGTCGCACTGTTCACGATGGCGGGGCTGATGATCTCTAGCCTGGCGGGGGCGCTGACGAGCCTTGCGATCAGCCTTTCGCCCACGCCGTTCGCGATGAGCGAGATCGTGACCTGGCTGATGGGCGCGCTGGCCGACCGTTCGTGGCGCGAGGTCGTCATTGCCGGGCCGCTGACGCTGCTGGGACTCGGAGTGTTGCTGGCGGCCGGGCGGGGGCTCGACGCGCTCACGCTGGGCGAGGCGGCGGCGCGTTCGCTGGGCTTCGAGCCGAGGCGACAACAGGCGCTGATGATCGCGGGCGTGGGCCTGACGGTGGGCGCGGCGGTCGCGGTGGCGGGTGTGATCGGCTTCGTCGGACTGATGGTGCCCCATCTCGTCCGGCCGCTGACCGACCGGCGGCCGTCCTCGCTGCTGGTGCCGAGCGCGCTGGCGGGGGCACTCCTGCTGCTCGTTGCCGATGCCGGCTGCCGCGTCCTCCCGCTTGCGGGCGGAGAGCTGCGGCTGGGGATTGCGCTCGCGCTGATCGGCGCGCCGTTCTTCCTTGCGCTGCTGCTGCGCATGCGGCGGGGGCTGGCATGACCGGGACGCTGAACACGGTGGGGCTCGGCATCGCGGGACGGCTGCGCGACCTGACGATGACCATCCATGCGGGGGAAGTCACTGCGATCTGCGGACCGAACGGCGCGGGCAAGTCGACGCTGCTGTCCTGCCTGGCGGGACTGGTGGAGCCCGATACCGGCGTTGCCGCGCTGGGCGGACGAGTGATGCATGCGGTGCCGCCGCGGGAACGCGCGCAGTGCATCGGCTATCTTCCGCAAAGCCCCGAAGTGGCGTGGGACGTCACGGTCGAAGTGCTGGTCGGGCTCGGCCGCCTGCCCTGGCAGGATACAGGGACGGGCGGTGGGCGGACCGCGATCGATGCCGCGATCGCGACGATGGACCTCGAGGCATTCCGGAAACGACCCGTCTCGCAGCTGTCGGGAGGTGAGCGGGCGAGGGCGCTGATGGCGCGGGTGCTGGCGACTGGCCCGGCCTGGCTGCTGGCGGACGAGCCGCTGGCCAATCTCGATCTCGGCCATGCGCTCGCATTGATGGGGCGCCTGCGCGAGCAAGGCCGCCAGGGCCGCGGCGTGGTGCTGGTCCTGCACGACCTGGCAACCGCGATGAACTACGCCGATCGCGTCATGGTGCTGCACGAGGGACGGATCGCCGCTGACGGAGAGCCCGGCCACGCGCTGTCCGAAGACGTCATCCGGAACGTTTGGGGCTGTCCGGCCCGCTGGTTGGGCGAGCCGGGAGCGCGTGCGCTTTCGCTGGGGTGAGCGTCAGCTTTCGACGAAGTGGCCCTTCGACCAGATGCGCATGGGCTCTTCGCGCTTTTCCGCCTCGCGCTGGTGCATCTCGCGCTGGCGGTCGAACAGCAGCGATCCCGTGCCACGGGCGAAACGGCTGCGACGGAACGGAATTTCGGCGCCTGAAGTCATCATCTCTCTCCTTTGGAGAGATAACGCGCAGCGCTTGCGTCCGGTTCCCTCAGCGCGTGCCGACGCCGCGCGCGAACTGTTCCTGCAGATTGGACAGCGTGCGGGCCGGGACCGGGGCGAGCGACCTGGCGGTCTTGCCCTTGCGCAGCGCGGCGCGGTCCTTCTCGTCGGGCTCGATGGCGCGGACCCGCACCGCCGCCTTGCCCTGCGCGCGGATGCCGAGTTCCTCCGCTGCGCCGCGCGAAAGGTCGATGATGCGCGCACTCTCGCCATACGGGCCGCGGTCGTTGATACGCACGATGATGCGCCTGCCGGTGTCGAGCGAGGTGACTTCCACATAAGCGGGCAGGGGCAGCGTCTTGTGCGCGGCGGTGATCCAGCCGGGGCGGAAGCGTTCTCCGTTGGCCACCTGGTTGCCGCTCTCCGAACCATACCACGTCGCATAGCCGAGCATGTCGTAGCCGGGCTGCGCGGCGGGGGTGTAGGTCACCCCGCGCACTTTATAGGGAGGGCCGATGCGGACGGGCACGTCGCTGACGGGGCGGTACTTCACCCCGCCGCCGCAAGCCGCGAGCAGGGCGGCGAGGGACAGGACGGCAATGTTCCGTAAGCGGGCGCTGCGGATGGGACCGGGCATTCGGCGAGACTACCTCCCGAAGCCCTGCACTCCAACGCAGGCGGTGCGGCTTTCCACAAGCGAAGCCGGAACCGTCCGTCGCCGCCGCAGGTTTTGCGCCCTGCAACCAAGGAGCCACGATGCCGACCATCCTCGAAACCGTGACCGTCGCCGCCCGCGACCGGGCGCGCATGGCCGAAGTGAGCGCGGTGATCGCCCGCTTCGGGCTGGACTCGCTGCTCGCGCGGCTGGGGCTGGCCGGTAACCGGGACGGTGAAGCGCGCGAGGAGGCGGACCTGCCCGCCCGCACCCGCCGCGCGCTGGAGGCGCTGGGACCGACGTACGTGAAGCTCGGCCAGATCCTTGCGACCCGGCGCGACATGCTGACCGACGAATGGATCGCCGCCTTCGAGCAGTTGCAGAGTGATGCCCCGCGCCTTCCGTTCGACAGCCTGCGCCCTGCGGTCGAGGCCGCGCTGGGGGAGCCTCCCGAGACCGCCTTCGCCGCCTTCGACACCGAACCGCTCGCCGCCGCCTCGATCGCGCAGGTCCACCGCGCGACGCTGCATGACGGGACGCAGGTGGTGGTGAAGATCCGCCGCCCCGGCATCCGCAAGGCGATGGAGGCGGACCTGCGCCTGCTGCGCCACCTTGCCGCGCTGGTCGAGGCAAGAAGCGCGATGGCCCGGCGCATGACGCCCGGCGCCATGATCGACCAGCTGGGACGCGAAATCCTCGACGAACTCGACTTCACCAACGAGGGCCGCAACGCCGACCTGCTGCGCGCTGATCTCGCCGCGATCCCCGAGGCCATCGTCCCGCGCATCCACTGGCAGCACACGAGCGAGGGCGTGCTGGTGATGGACTACATCGACGGCACCGCACCTCGCGATCCGGCAAAGCTGCGCGCAAAGGGTATCGACCCGTCCGCCATCGCCCGGCTCGGCGCGCGGCTGGTGCTGGAGATGGTGCTCGTCAACGGCCGCTTCCATGCCGACCCGCACCCCGGCAACCTGCTGTGCCTGCCGCCCGCCGCGCCGGGTCAGGGCGATCGGCTGGCGCTGCTCGACCTCGGTTCGGTCGGATTCGTCAGCCCGCGCCGCCAGCACGAGTTCCTGACCTTCATCCTTTCCCTGCGCAGCAACGATCCCGGCGGCGTGGCGGACATGCTGGGGCTATGGTCGCAGGCTGGGGAAGTGCCGCGCGAACGCCTGCTGACCGCCTCGGAGCGGCTGGTCGCGCGGCATGGCACCGGGGCGCTGGTGCTAAACGCGATGGTGGCGGACTTCTTTCCGCTGCTGCGCAAGGAGGGCCTGGTGCTGCCGCCCGACCTGGTGCTGATCTTCAAGGCGATGGTGACGATGGACGGCGTGCTGGCGGGCATCGCCCCGGACTTCGATCTGTCCGAAGCGCTGACGGCGCTGCGCGGGAGGCTCGTCGCCTCGCGCCTGACGCGGCTGGCCGGGCCGGACCGTCTGGAAGCGCTGCTGCTGGAGGCATCGCGCCTGTCCGCCGATGCGCCGCGCCTGATGCGGGCGGCGACGGCGCGGCTGGAGCAGCGCGAGGCCCCGGCCAAGGATGACGGCACGGCTCGGGCGATAAGCCGGGCGGGCGTGATCGTCGGCGGCGCGATTGCACTTCATGCGCTGGCGCTGGTGATCGCCGCGCTGATGTAGCTTCCGAATCCTCCCCGTCGCGCAGCGATGGGGAGGGGGACCGCCGCCGCAGGCGGTGGTGGAGGGGGAGGGCAGGAAAACCCCTCCGTCACCGACTTCGTCGGCGCCACCTCCCATCCCTTCGGAACAGGGAGGAGGTTTACCTCGCGCAGTGTTCGTAATAGCCCGCTCGGCAGGCGGAGACGTCCTCGCGCCATTCACGCATCTCGCGTTCGTAGCGGCGGCGTTCTTCGGCATAGTCGGCGCGGGCGGTATCGTAGTCGCGGCGATCGGCGGCGTAGCCTTCGTCCTCGACATCCCGCCGACCGCGCGCCGAATCGTAATCGCGCCAGCCTTGCGCATACCCGGCATCGCGCTGGCGCACATAGTCCAGCTGATCGCGGTTCATGCGGCGGATCGTCGCGGCATCACGGGCGATCGCTTCGGGCGTCATGGTCGGATCGCGCGGATCGTCGGCAAGCACCGGCGCAGCCATGCCCACAACCAACGACAGCGCCACCATGCGCCCGAACAGCTTTGCAGCCCCCATCATTCAAATCCCCTGAGCCTGATCGGCGCACCCGATGGGCGCTATCTGCCAGCAGGCTTGGGGGCTTGCAAAGGACTTGCGACAAGCGGTTCGTCGCGTGGCGAGGGCGATCAGCTGCCGCCGGAGCCGGGCGCCTGCGGGTCGGCGGGGCATTTCGCGGCATTGCCGTTCCAGCAAGCCGGGTTCCTGACCTCCCACTGCTTGCGGTCGGTGCGATAGTCCTGCTCGGCGGCATCGTGGCGATCGAGCGTGGCATCGTAAGCGGCGGCATCGCGGGCGGTCTTCATGTCGTTGAGGGCGACGGCGGCGTCATGTTGGGAGCGGCTGGCTTCGTTGCGCGCAAGCTGTTCCTGTGCGGCGGCGGCCTGCTCGGCATTGAGCATCCGGCGCTTTGCTTCCGGATCGCCCGCTTCGGGTGCGCTGGCGGCGGGCCGCTCAGTCGTGTCCTGCGCGGAAGCGAAGTGCGGCACGGTGAGCGCGATCGCCGCCGCAGCGGCGAGTTTCGGGATATGGCGCATGGCTTTCTCCTGATCTGGCGAGCCACCATGGAAGCGGCTTCGGTTCGTCGGGAGAAACGTGCGCGAAAGGGCAGGGTTTCCGGCTTGTCGCCCGGATGCCCCGCCCCGTCGTCTTCAGCGTGTGCCGATGAAGTGGCCGAAATATCTCGAACCGTCGCTGTCGCGGGAGAACTGGAAGACCACACCAAGCTCGGCACGGTCAGGTCCGTACATGCGCCCCTTGAACGTTCCAGAATACCCGTTGGTCTTGTCGGTGAGGGTGCCGCTCACGGTATTGGTCGCGCGGTCGAACGAGCCCTCGGCGATGAGCAGCCCGTCCTGGCGTTCGGACTGGTTGCTGACGACCACGAGCCGGATCGAGCCGCTGATCACATAGGGGGACGGGGTGTAGGCAGGCGGCGTATAGGACCAGTAGACCTTCGACTGGCCACCGCCGACCTGCGACATGTCGAACTCGCGCGAGCCGGGCGTGCCGCCGCGCACGATAGCCAGGCCGCCGTAGCTAAGGCCATCGGGCAAGGGATCGCTGGGCGAGGACGGGCTGCCGAAAATTGCCAGTTGGAAGTTGTAGGCCGGGGTCGAGATCGCGGTCGCCGTAGTGTTCGTCGTTTCGACCCGACGCAGCGCCGTGGTGGCGTAACGCGAGGGGGTGTCCCAATCGAGTGCGACATAATCGCCGGGCTTCTCGAACAGCATGTAAGAGAGCGATCGCTGCCGGTCCGCCGCCGTGAATGACGTCGAGGTGTTCCGGTACGTGAAATCGACCGCTTCGGGATCGTGACGGTAACGCAGTGTGGCAGTCTCGCCTTCGCCCAGAAGTTGTCCGGCGTTGAAGTAGTTGTAAAGGTACGGGCCGGACTGTTCGAGTGTGTAGTTGAGATTGTAGCCAAGAGCCGAATCGAACCAGAAGTCGCTCGTGAAGTCGGTCAGGACGTAGCTGGTGGTCGGCGTCGGCGTCGGCGTCGGCGTCGGAGCCGGGGTGGGGGCAGGCGTTGGCGCCGGTGTCGGCGCAGGCGTGGGTGTCGAGCCGCCGCCCGAACCGGAGTCGCCACCTCCGCACGCGGTAAGCGCCAGCGCGCTCGCCGCGAGGGCAAGATTCAGAAATCGCAATGGTATTCCCCCGTAGTCGCAGCGGGAACTAGACACCTCGTGAAGCGGCGCGCAAGTGGGCGCGGAGATGTCCACAAGACTTGCCTTGTGCGCCCCGCACCCCATCTACGGCAAAACCCGCGATGCGCCCCTTGAAGCGCGCGAACAAATCTGGAACATGTGCCTCCCATGAGTCTCACCCACATCACCGTGCGCGGCGCGCGCGAGCACAACCTCAAGGGCTTCGACATCGCGCTTCCGCGTGAGAAGCTGATCGTCATCACCGGGCTTTCGGGATCGGGCAAGTCGAGCCTCGCCTTCGACACGATCTATGCGGAGGGGCAGCGTCGCTATGTCGAGAGCCTCTCGGCCTATGCACGCCAGTTCCTCGAGATGATGCAGAAGCCGAATGTCGAGCATATCGACGGCCTCTCGCCCGCCATCTCGATCGAGCAGAAGACCACCAGCCGCAACCCGCGCTCGACGGTGGCGACGGTGACCGAGATCTGGGACTACATGCGCCTGCTGTGGGCGCGCGTGGGCATTCCCTATTCCCCCGCCACGGGCCTTCCGATCGAGGCGCAGACGGTCTCCAACATGGTGGACAGGGTGATGGCGCTGCCCGAAGGCACGCGCCTCTATCTGCTCGCCCCGGTGGTGCGCGGCCGCAAGGGCGAATACCGCAAGGAACTCGCCGAGTGGCAGAAGGCGGGCTACACCCGCGTGCGCATCGACGGCGAGTTCTACGCGATCGAGGACGCCCCCGCGCTCGACAAGAAGTACAAGCACGACATCGAGGTCGTGGTCGACCGCATCGCGGTGAAGGAGGGCATCCAGACCCGCCTTGCCGACAGCTTCGAGCAGGCGCTCAAGCTGGCCGAGGGGCTGGCTTATGTGGACCTTGCGGATACTACGGTGGCGGAGCTTGGTGCAGGTGCTTCGACAAGCTCAGCACGAGCGGAGGTTGGAGATAAATCCAAATCTCCCAAATCCGCTCAGGCTGAGCCTGTCGAAGCCCCCGCCGCCCAGGCTGCCGCTACCAAGGGCATGAAGAACGCCGGCCTGCCCGCCAACCGCATCGTCTTCTCGGAAAAGTTCGCCTGTCCCGTCAGCGGCTTCACCATCGAGGAGATCGAGCCGCGCCTGTTCTCGTTCAACGCCCCGCAAGGCGCGTGCCCGGCCTGCGACGGCCTCGGCGAGAAGCTGCTGTTCGACCCGCAGCTGGTCGTGCCGAACGAGCACCTGACGCTCAAGCAGGGCGCCATCGTGCCCTGGGCCAAGTCCAACCCGCCCAGCCCCTACTACATGCAGGTGCTCTCCAGCCTGGCCGCGCACTTCGGCTTCAACCTGACGACGCCGTGGGACGAACTGCCCGGCGAGATCAAGCTGGTGATCCTCTACGGCACCGGCGGCAAGGCCGTGCCGCTCACCTTCAAGGACGGGCGCAAGGAATACACCGTCAACAAGGCGTTCGAGGGTGTCATCGGCAACCTCAATCGCCGCATGCTGCAGACCGACAGCGCCTTCATGCGCGAGGAACTGAGCAAGTACCAGACCGCGCAGCCCTGCGAGACCTGCGACGGCAAGCGCCTCAAGCCCGAGGCCCTCTCGGTCAAGATCGCCGGCAGCGACATCGCCGACGCCGCGCGCCTCTCGGTGGCGGACGGCTTCGCGTGGTTCGGGCAGCTGGAAGGCAAGCTCACCAACCAGCAGCAGCAGATCGCCAAGGCCATCCTCAAGGAGATCAACGAGCGCCTCGGCTTCCTCAACAACGTCGGGCTCGACTACCTCAACCTCGACCGCACCTCGGGCACGCTGTCGGGCGGCGAGAGCCAGCGCATCCGCCTCGCCAGCCAGATCGGCTCGGGCCTCTCGGGCGTGCTCTACGTGCTCGACGAGCCCAGCATCGGCCTGCACCAGCGCGACAACGACATGCTGCTCGAAACCCTCAAGCGCCTGCGCGACCTCGGCAATACCGTGATCGTGGTGGAGCATGACGAGGACGCCATCCGCACCGCCGACTACCTCGTCGATCTCGGCCCCGGCGCGGGTGTTCACGGCGGGCAGGTGGTCGCCGAAGGCACGCTCAAGCAAGTGCTCAAGAGCAAGGACAGCCTCACCGCGCAGTACCTCAACGGCACCCGCCGGATCGAGGTGCCCAAGGAACGCCGCAAGGGCAACGGCCACTTCGTCACCGTCGAGAACGCCCGCGCCAACAACCTGACCGGCGTGACCGCGAAGTTCCCGCTCGGCACCTTCTGCTGCGTGACCGGCGTGTCCGGCTCGGGCAAGTCCTCGCTCACCATCGACACCCTGCAGGCCGGCGCCAGCCGCCAACTCAACGGCGCGCGGGTGATCGCGGGCGCGCATGACAAGATCACCGGCCTCGAAAAGTGCGACAAGGTGATCGAGATCGACCAGTCCCCGATCGGCCGCACCCCGCGCTCCAACCCCGCGACCTACACCGGCGCCTTCACCCAGATCCGCGACTGGTTCGCCGGCCTCCCCGAATCCGAAGCGCGCGGCTACAAGCCCGGCCGCTTCAGCTTCAACGTCAAGGGCGGGCGCTGCGAAGCGTGCCAGGGCGACGGCCTCATCAAGATCGAGATGCACTTCCTGCCCGACGTCTACGTGACGTGCGAGGAATGCCACGGCAAACGCTACAACCGCGAAACGCTGGAAGTGAAGTTCAAGGGCATGTCCATCGCCGACGTGCTCGACATGACGATCGAGGACGCCGAAGAATTCTTCAAGGCCGTCCCCCCCATCCGCGACAAGATGCACATGCTGAACGAAGTCGGCCTCGGCTACGTCAAGGTCGGCCAGCAGGCGACGACCCTGTCCGGCGGCGAGGCGCAGCGCGTGAAACTGGCCAAGGAACTCGCCCGCCGCTCCACCGGCCAGACACTCTACATCCTCGATGAACCCACCACCGGCCTCCACTTCGAAGACGTGCGCAAACTCCTCGAAGTGCTGCACCGACTGGTCGACCAGGGCAACTCGGTGGTCGTGATCGAACACAACCTCGACGTCATCAAGACCGCCGACTGGATCATCGACATGGGCCCCGAAGGCGGCGTCCGCGGCGGCCAGATCGTCGCCGAAGGCGCGCCCGAAGAGGTGGTGAAAGTCAAAGGCAGCTTCACCGGAAGCTACCTCAAGCCCCTGCTGGGAAGCTGGGCGAAGTAGCAAGTCCGTCGTCCCGGCGAAGGCCGAGACCGCTGGCCGTCTTTAGGCGCGAGGTAGGTGAAAGCCCCCGGCTTCCCTGCTGCGCGTCTGACGGTTATGATCGCGCCATGCCGTTCAAGACGCTCAAGACCAAGCGCGCGCCGCTGACACTGGAAGAACTGGCGGCCTCTATAGAGCGTCGCAAGGCGGAATGGCGTGCCCGCGAAGAAACGGTCATCGACATGGCCGAATTGGGCGGGGAACTTGCTGCGCGGCGGGAAGCTGGAGGCATTCCCCAACTCCCGCGCAACGCCGGGACCGACCGCACGCCCTCCAAGCAGGCCCTGCTGGACGAAATCGCGAAACTCGGCGCGAAGTGGTGAGCCATTCCTCCCCGTTCCGGGGAGGGGGACCATCCGAAGGATGGTGGAGGGGCACAGGCGGTTCAGGTGAAGGGAGAAGAAGAAAGTAGAAATGCGAGGGCCATCGCCCTCGCGCTCCCGAAATTTTTGAGGTATTTTAGAAATATAATTAAATCGCCTCAATTGCGTTCGACAATCTATTCAATATGATATGAAGTTGTGTGTGATCAGCTGTGTGGCGATTGTCATAAAGTAATTTCCCCAACGCCATTTTGCCGAAATTTTTAGACCTATCGTAATTTTCACTCTTAGTGAATGTTAATCCGCCGATAGGCATTTTCGTGAAAGATGGGTCTAAGAAATCCTCTACGTCGGTTTTTTTATTTGCTGGGCTCACTGGCGTTTTTACTAAAGCCATGTTGCGCCCAAAAGCGTGAAAATCCTTATTAGATTCAATTTTTATATCGGACCCAAAATGCGTCTTTATACAAGATAGCACTTTGGAAATTCCATCATCGCTGTCCAATAGAATAACAACTGGTCGGCATTCGATGATTGAATTAAGCTTCTTCAGGTATTTATGGTAAAATTCTAGAAATATTTTTATATTTCCAGTTCCGCCGTTTAATCCGGTTATCTTTGAAGGTAACTTAGGGAAATTAAAGAAATCGCACAATATGTCTGCGTCATTTCCTTGGCCCTTTGAGCACAAATGCTGGATCGAATGCGGAGATGATTTAAGTCCAGCTTTTAAGTACCATATGTCGCTCTCGCCTTCAGTTATTATGATGGGCCTTCCTGGTCTCGAAAAGTATTTAAAAAAATAAAAATCGCGCAACGTCGCTGTAATGCTGTTTGGTTGATAAAACTTTTTGGTGTCATCACGCTTATCTGATTTATCTCGTATCTGGTGGCAATTTACCAGTCGAGATTCTAGCGAAGCCATTGCATTTGGGGTTTTTTCCGACGTATTATCACAATTGTGGCCAAAGCTTTCGCAGAACATTTTAGGCGTTAGGGCAATACCATTTAATAGGCGATGCACACTTGAACGGCAAAATTTTCGCTCTTCAATTGGAGAGTTGATAATATAGTTGGTGACGAGGCCGGTCGCCATTTGTCTGCTGTTTTTTTGAGACATACGGTTTTTGCCGGGGTTCAAAGAAAATCCTGCTTTATCAATAACATCTTCGAATACGTCGCCAGCAACCCATCCTTGAGCATCATCTGATCGTTTGGCAATTTGCTCGGGAAAATCCTTCTCGTTTGTCGAGAACGTTAGATCATCGGCGTATCGACTGAATGAACAGCGATTGCGCTTCGCTAGCCTTGAAAGGCGAAAATCTAAACTTCCACAAATCAAATTTGCTATAATTGGCGAGCAGGGTGAGCCTTGTGGCAGTTGATTATTGTGGCACGCTATTTGCGCAATAATTGTGGCGACATCTTGGTGAAGATTGAATTCATTATTGCTTATGAAATAGCCTCTTACGCGTCCAAAATTAAATGATGGGAAAAAATTACTGATATCGGCATTGAAAACCCAGCGTTTCTTTCTGTGGCACGATGCGTTTTCAAACGTTCCAATTCCTCTTTCGAAGCCAAATGAACGAATCTGGCTTTTCCCGAGTGAAATTTCTTTTCTACATTCGTAGAGAATGTCCGAAAGTCGTTTCTGGATGAGCTTAAGCTGCGGGCACGGAGCGGAAATGGTGCGAATTCCGCCATTCTTTTTGCTGATGCAAAAATCCGTATATTTTTCAGATGATGGGATTGAATATAAGACATACGCTAAGTTCTTTGCTTGAAATCCAAGCAAATCTGCAATGGCGTAAATTGTGTCTGCTTTTTTCAGCTCATCAAGCATGATTGCCCGTGGATACTCCTATGCGACGCGTGTCGGTCGTCATGATCAAGGTCCTCATCGAGGAAGATTTTATGAGGTAGCAAGCGGGGCCAGCTAACTTCTCAACTGCTACGAAACGTAAGCAAAAAGTTCTATCCACGGGCCGTTTTTCATTTCCCAATCATGGAGGGATTGTCAATCCGCCATGTTCACTTTCCTACACTCCCCCACATACGATAACTAATCCGTCCCCCACGACGCGCCTGTCCCGGCTGCGTCGTGGTCTTTCGTGGCTTTCCTCTTGCGCGAGGTGGACGATGACGGACTTTTCCAGCAGCTTCGGTGTCGACGGTGGGGCGGGGGATCGGCCTGTGCCCCTCCAGCCCGTGCCCCTCCACCATCCTTCGGATGGTCCCCCTCTCCCGTTGGGGGAGGAACAGGCACCTCGGTTCGGGCGGGGGTGGGTTCCCGCCTCGCGCGACATTGGTATTCCGGGCGAGCAGGCGGGCGCTTCGCCGGCCTCGGGCGCGGCGGAAAGGGGCCGGGAGCGCGAGGGCGATGGCCCTCGCATCTTCTCTTCTCCCTATGTCCCTCACACGGCGTGGGACGCCGACCGCAAGGTGCGGTTCCTCGACCAACTCTCGCAGAAGGGCGACGTGCGAGCCGCGTGTGCTTTCGTGGGGATGAGCCGGACTTCGGCTTATCTGCTGCGGCGGCGCGATGCGGTGTTTGCGGATGCGTGGACGGCGGCTCTGGTGCTGGCGCGGCGGCATGTCGAGGAGGTGCTGGCGACGCGGGCGCTCGATGGGGTGGAGGAGGCGGTGTGGTTCCGGGGGGAGCTGGTCGGGGTGCGGCGGCGGTATGACTCGCGGTTGTTGCTGGCGCATCTGGCGCGGCTCGATGTGGCGGGCGAGGGGCATGAGGCTCTGGCCGAGCGGTTCGACGAGGTGCTGGCGCTCGTCGCCGGGGAGGAGCCTTGCGTGGATGTGCCGGAGATGGAGGAGGGCGCGGCGCTGCCTCCGGAGCGGGCGGACTATGTCGCGGCGGCGGGGGAGGCGCGGTTCGGCGATGCGCGGGAGGCGTGGCTCGACGCGGTGGATGCGATCGATGCCGCGGCCGGGTACGTGCAGCCGTTGGACGAGGGGGAGATCGCGGCCGAGGACGCGGGGGAGGCGCCGGACTATCCGGAAGCGCCGGTGCGCGGGCCTTTCCTGCGCGAGAGCGGCGCGCAGTGGGATCGCTGGCAGGCGCGCGCTTTCGCCCGGGTGGACGGGGCGCTCTCGGGCGGGGAGGGCGCGGCGCCGATGGAATACAAGTCGCTGGAAGCCAAGATGGAGGTCAGTGGCGGAGTTGCGGCTCTGGACCGTGTAAACCGTGTAAACCTGCTCGCGCCTCGTCGATGGGGAAGCACGGCTGGGCAAAAGTGTTCGGGGGCCGGGAACGCTTGTCCGGCTTCGCTGTTATCGAGTGTGAAGGCCGGCGCGGCGCTTCCCCCACCCCCTCCCAGCTGCGCCGGCCGACCTTTTTCCTTCAGATCAGGCGGCGGTGCTATCCACCCTTCGACAAGCTCAGGGTGAGCGGGGATTGTGATGGATGCTATCAATTCCGCTCAGGCTGAGCTTGTCGAAGCCCCCGCAGAAAAACCCAGCCTCAGTTGCCGAGGACGGCCAGTTCGACCTTGCCGCTGCCCATGCGGGTGATGCCGAGTTCGTCGGCGGCGGCGTCGGACAGGTCGATCACGCGGTTGCCGTGGAAGGGGCCGCGATCGTTGATGGTGACGACGACGACTTCGCCGTTGGCCGGGTTGGTGACCTGCACCTGCGTGCCGAAGGGCAGGGTGCGGTGCGCGGCGGTCAGTCCGTCGGGCGCGTAACGCTCGCCGCTGGCGGTGCGGGCGCCCTTGAGGTGGCGGCCGTAGAAGCTGGCGATGCCGCCTGCGATGGGAGTGACCTGGATGTCGTCCTCGGGCGCGGTGAGGACGGCGGGAACTTCTGCGGCGGCGACGGCGTTGACGCCAGCGACAGGAGCAAGAACGAGAGCTTGCGAAGCGACCGGGGCTTCAGCCTGAGCGGGGCCTGCGAAGGGCAGGACGACGGCAGCGCACAGCGCCATCAGGCTTACGGCTCGAACTTGCAAAACTTACCCCGCTTCGTCGTTGACGATGGCGGGAGTCCTACCTGTGCGGTTCCCCGAAGGCCATATAGGCAAAAGCGGCCCGTCGCGCTTTGGCAACGGGCCGCCGGACTCTGTTAACCTAGGGGCAATGTTTACTTGGCGTCGCGCTGGGCCAGCAGGCGCAGACGAAGGGCGTTGAGCTTGATGAAGCCCGCCGCATCCTTCTGGTCGTAGGCGCCGGCATCGTCCTCGAACGTGACGTGGCGTTCGGAGTAGAGTGAGTCGGCGCTCTTGCGGCCGACGACCGAGGCGTTGCCCTTGTAGAGCTTGAGGCGGACGGTGCCGTTGACGCGGGCTTGGCTGTGGTCGATCGCGGCCTGCAGCATCTCGCGCTCGGGGGCGAACCAGAAGCCGTTGTAGATCAGCTCCGCGTACTTCGGCATCAGCTCGTCCTTGAGGTGCGCGGCGCCGCGGTCGAGCGTGATCTGCTCGATGCCGCGATGGGCGCGGGCGTAGATCTCGCCGCCCGGCGTCTCGTACATGCCGCGCGACTTCATGCCGACGAAGCGGTTCTCGACGAGGTCGAGGCGGCCGATGCCGTGCTTGCGGCCGAGGTCGTTGAGTTGGGTGAGCAGGGTTGCCGGGCTCATCGCCACGCCGTTGAGGGCGACACCGTCACCCTTCTCGAAGTCGATGGTGATGTATTCGGGCGCATCCGGCGCGTCTTCCGGGTTGACGGTGCGCGAGTAGACGTAGTCGGGGGTCTCTTCCCACGGATCTTCCAGCACCTTGCCCTCGGACGAGGTGTGCAGGAGGTTGGCGTCGGTCGAGAAGGGGCTTTCGCCGCGCTTGTCCTTTGGGACGGGGATTTGGTGCTGCTCGGCCCACTGGATGAGGGCGGTGCGACTGGTCAGGTCCCACTCGCGCCAGGGGGCGATGACCTTGATGTTCGGGTCGAGCGCATAGGCGGAAAGTTCGAAGCGGACCTGGTCGTTGCCCTTGCCGGTGGCGCCGTGGGCGACGGCGTCGGCGCCGGTCTCGTGGGCGATCTCGATCAGGCGCTTGGAGATCAGCGGGCGGGCGATCGAGGTGCCGAGGAGATAGTCGCCTTCGTAGCGGGCATTGGCGCGCATCATCGGGAACACGAAGTCGCGCACGAATTCCTCGCGCAGGTCGTCGATGTAGATGTTCTCGTCCGGCAGGCCCATCAGCTTGGCCTTGGCGCGGGCGGGTTCGAGTTCCTCACCCTGGCCGAGGTCGGCGGTGAAGGTCACCACCTCGCAGTTGTAGGTGACCTGGAGCCACTTGAGGATGACGCTGGTGTCGAGGCCGCCGGAGTAGGCGAGGACGACCTTCTTGATGCTGTCGGACATGGGCACGGGCTTTCGCGGCATGAGCGGTGGAAGTTTGGGCGCGCGGCTAGCAGGTGCGCCCAAACTTCGCAACGTTTACGCGCCCAGCAGCACTTTCTCTCCTTCCGCGATGTAGTCGCGGGTGAGGGGCAGGGCGTGGCGCGAACGGGTGTACTGGATCTGGTAGTTGCACATGCCGCCGCTCTCGAAGGCGGCGGTCGCGCCGGAGAGGTAGAAGATCCACATGCGGTAGAAGCGCTCGTCATGCAGCTTGACGATGGCCTCCTTGTTGGCGACGCAGCGCTTGTACCATTCGCGCAGGGTCTTGGCGTAGTGGAGGCGCAGGTTCTCGACGTCGGTGGCGATCAGGCGGACCTTTTCGCTGGCCTCCACCGTCTCGCTCAGCGCCGGGATGTAGCCGCCGGGGAAGATGTACTTGCGGGTGAAGGCGTCGGTTGAGCCGGGCCCGCCCATGCGGCCGATGGTGTGCATCAGCATCACGCCCTCGTCGTCCAGCATCGTCGCGCAGTCGCGGAAGAAGCGGTCGAACTGGGCCTGGCCGACGTGCTCGAACATGCCGACCGAGACGATGCGCTCGAACTTGTCGCCGCGCGCGGCGAGGTCACGGTAGTCGATCAACTCGAAGTCGATGCGGCCCGAGACGCCCGCTTCCACGGCGCGCTGTCGGGCCAGCACCAGCTGTTCCTCGGAGAGCGTGATGCCCTTGACCGAAACGTCGAAGTGCTTGGCGAGATAGATCGCCATGCCGCCCCAGCCGCAGCCGATGTCGAGCACTTTCTGGCCCGGCTCGATCGCCAGCTTGGCGGCGATGTGGGCGAGCTTGGCGGTCTGCGCCTGCTCCAGCGTGATGTCGTCACTGGGCCAGTAGGCGCAGGAATACTGCATGTGCTCGATGTCGAGGAAGAGGTTGTAGAGGTCGTTGCCCACGTCGTAGTGGTGGGCGATGTTCTTCTTGGCG
Source organism: Novosphingobium sp. fls2-241-R2A-195 (assembly GCF_030209485.1). Lineage (NCBI taxonomy): Bacteria > Pseudomonadati > Pseudomonadota > Alphaproteobacteria > Sphingomonadales > Sphingomonadaceae > Novosphingobium > Novosphingobium sp. fls2-241-R2A-195. Next base: position 205,415 of record NZ_JARVRY010000002.1, on the reverse strand, counting down.
CTGGCGGCGCGGTTGATGCCGTCGACGAGGGTGACGGCCTTGCCAAGCACCTTCTTGAGCGCGGTCTGTTCCTTCAGTTCGCCGCCCTTGTCCCACCGCGCGTTGGCGCGCAGCAGGTAGACGAGATTCATGATGTCGCCCTGCTCGACTTCGAGCTGACCGTCCATGAAGGCTTCGGCGGCGCCCAGGCGCGGATCGCGCAGGATGCGGCGTTCGGCGCCCTTGTCGGTCAGGCGGATGCGGACGTGGGGAAAGCCTTCTGCGGGGGTTCCAAAGCGACGGAGGGAGCCGTCGGGGCGGGCCAGTTCGAGCACGCCCTGTCGGACGCCGCGCTCGAGGAAGCGGTCAAGTATGCCGAGTGCCATCAGGGGTTTGTGCGGGGGTAATTACCTGCATGCAAGGGGGCTTGTGTTGATAAATGCACAATCCTTACTCCCGCGCCAGAAACAGCACGTCACGTTCCTGGGCCAGCAGGTGCTGTCCGGAATCGACGTAGAGTGTCTGGCCGCTGTCGAGCCAGCCTCCGGCAAGGAACAGGGCTGCCCCCGCTACGTCTTCGGGCGTCGCACGGCGGCCCAGCAGGTTCATGCGGTGGGAGATTTCGGCTTCCGCCTCGTTCTGGTCGTGGCTGGCGAGGATGGCGCCCGGCGCGATGCCGTAGACGCGGTCTTCCTCTGCCCGCCGGGCCATGGAAAGCATCGGGATCGTCGCGGAAAGCGCGTGCTTGCTCATGGTGTAGGAGAAGAAATCCGGATTCGGATTGAGCAGCTTCTGGTCGGTAACGTGGATCAGGCGTCTGCCGGCGGAGGTGCGGGCATGGGCAAGGAACGTCTGTCCCAGCCGGGCGGGAGTGGCAGCGTTCACCCGCATCGCGGCGGTGAAGATATCCGGTTCCAGCGTTTCGGCGGTGTCGAGGTCGAAGACGCCCGCGCAGTTCACCAGCACCCGCCAGTCGTTCAGACGGGCAGCCAGCGCCTCGACCATGGCAGGGCCTTCATCCCAGTCGTCGAGGTCGCACGAGACGATCTCGGCGCTGGGCAGGCTCGCCGCGAGCGCTTCGGCCTGCGCCCGCGACCGGCCGTAGTGGATCACGACATGCCAGCCTGCCGCTCCGAAGGCGCGGGCGATGGTCGCGCCGATCCGCTTGGCGCCGCCGGTCACCAGCATGGCGGGGCGGCTCACTGCGCGGCCTCACAAGGTGACACATCAGGTTTACACGGTTTACACTGTCCTGAAGAGAAACTCCCGCCTCTCCGAAGGGGGCTTTCCGTAGCGAGGACAGACGAGCCGGTCATGAATGCAAGTCGCTGAAACATGGCGGCATTGGAGCATAGCCAGCCGCTGTAGGAAAGCCGGGATGCACCGATCGCACCGGCGGAGGGCCACGGCACGGACAAAGCAAAAGGCGCGCCGCCTTTCGGACGACGCGCCTTTCGCAAGGGACCGGGGATAAGGATCAGCGGCAGCGCGGACGATCGCCGCCACGGTCGATCTCGCGACCCAGGACGGCGCCGCCGGCAGCGCCGAGCAGGGTGCCGACGGTGCGGTCACCGCGGGTGTCGATCGCACGGCCGGCAAGGGCGCCGGCGACGCCGCCGATCAGCAGGCCGGTGGTGCCGTTCGACTTCTTGCAGTAGTAGCGGCCGTTGTTGCCGCGCCAGTACTTGACGCCGCGGTCGTTGTGGTAACGACGGTGATCGCGTGCTTCTGCCGGAGCGGTGAAAGCGACGGTCGCCGGAATGGTGAGCGCCATCATAGTGGCGGCGAGAATGGTCTTACGCATGATATGTGCCCTCATCGTAGCGTGGGAATGATCTGGTAACACGGCTTTTCGTTCATTGATCCACAACGTCAGATGAACGAACGGCCGCTGCTGGAAATCCGTGACGAACTGCGCTGGTACAGCGATGAAGCGAGGGAAATGTTTCTTTCGGAAACAAAAATACTACCTCAACGCGAAAGCGCGCAGCCTTTTCGGACCGCGCGCTTCTCGTCTCAGGGCCTGAAATCTCAGTTCAGCGGCACTGGATGTCGCCCTTGTCGATCTCGCGCCCCAGCGCTCCGCCAAGGACGCCGCCCAGGATCGTGCCGATGGTCTTGTCACCACGGCCGGCGATCTGGTTCCCCGCCAGCGCGCCAACGCCGGCGCCGATGATGAGGCCGGTCGTGCCGTTGTCGCGCTTGCAATAGTAGCGCCCGTCATTGCCGCGCCAGACACGGTCGTTGCGGGTAAGGCGGCGCGGTTCACGATACCGGCCGCGCGAATCGTACATGTCACGGCGGTCGTAGCGATCGTGACGGTCATTGCGGTCGTACCGGTCATGGTCACGGCGACCGTGCGCAGGCGCCCAGGGCGGCGGGTCGCCAAGCACCGGCGCGACGGGCAGGGCAGTGATGGTGGCGGCGAACGCAGCCATCGCCAGCAGGGACTTCTTCATGGTTCAAACTCCTGCGAAAATTCCTGTTCGAGAACCCGATCGATCTGGACCCGCACTTCGCAACGCGCGATGAACCGCCGGGCAGGTCGGGAGTGCAAGGGACAAGATGGACCCGGACTGCGACGAAACGTTCAAAAGTGCAATTAGCTCCGAAAGGCATGCCATGTTTCTCGATCTCATCGACGTCTTCGGCTCCGGCCCGCTCAGTGGCAATCCTCTGGCGGTCGTGCGCGGCGGTGAGGGGATGAGCGACGCGCAGATGCTGCGCCTGGCGCAGTGGCTGGGCTATTCGGAGACGACCTTTCTCCTGCCGCCGACCGACCCGGGGGCCGATTACCGGGTGCGTATATTCTACCCGGCGGGCGAACTGCCCTTCGCCGGGCACCCGACACTGGGTAGCGCCCATGCGTGGCTCGCCGCCGGAGGAAAGGCGAAGGAGGACGGATGCGTGGTGCAGGAATGTGGCATAGGTCTCGTCGAGGTGCGCCGGGATGGCGAGCGGCTGGCGTTCCGCGCGCCGCCGCTGATCCGGTCGGGGCCGCTCGATGCCGAGGACCGCGCGGAAACGCTTCGCCTCACCGGGACGGACGAGGCGCAAGTCGTCGCCGCGGTCCATGCCGCCAACGGGCCGGGCTGGAAGCTGCTGCACCTTGCTTCGGCGGAGGCGGTGCTGGCGGCTGAGCCCGTCTCGCGTGCGCCGAAGGGGACCGACGTGGCGCTGCTGGGCCCGTGCGCTCCGGGTGGTGCGGCGCAGTTCGAGTTGCGGGCGTTCTTTGCCGATCCGGCAGGCAAGATGGTCGAGGACCCGGTGACCGGCAGTCTCAACGCGGCGGTGGCGCAGTACCTTTTCGCGAGCGGTCAGGCCGAGGGCAACTATGTCGCCGCGCAGGGCCGCAAGGTCGGGGCGGACGGGCTGGTCTATTGCTCCCAGGACGAGAGCGGCGACGTCTGGATCGCCGGGCGCGTGGAGACCGTAGCGACGGGCGGGGCGTTGTTCCCGGCGTAACAGGTTTGTGCTGCGTATGGCACTCTCCCCACCCCGCTCAGCCTGAGCTTGTCGAAGGCCCCGAGGCGAAGCGCCAGGCCCGATGCTTCGACAAGCTCAGCATGAGCGGTGTGGGGGGAGTGTGGTCATTCAGCCCGTCTTCTTCGGCAGGGCGACCTCCGCGCTGCCCGTGCACATTGTCGTGCCCTTCTGGTTCTTCATCAGGTGCTTGACGTGGATGAGATGGCGGCCGTCTGCGTCCACCGACTTCTCGGTGACCTCGGCGGTCTGGATCGTCACGTCGCCGGTCAGCGCAGGGCCGCGGTAGTTGGCGACTGAGTGCACCACCATGCCGTGCTGCCCCGCCCAGCCCGAAAGGTAGTCGGTCACCCACGAGCCCATCGACGCGCCGTAGCCGTAGCCGCGCGGCATGCCGATGCGCCGGGCATACTTGGCGAACAGGTGCCCGCGCGAGGGGCCGTAATAAGCGCCGTCGGTGAGGAACGGGTTCACCTTGAGCATGTCGGGGTCGTTCTCGTACCCGGCCATCTCGCGCGTGAAGCCGAGGCCTTCGAGGTCCTGCTTGCGCAAGTCGAGCGTGCCCCAGGTGTTGACGATATAGGCGCGCCACTCGGTTGCGAAGCTGGCGATGGAGTGGGGGCCGAAGACGCGCTCCGGCAACTGGTCGCCGACCGCGACGTCGTCCCACCAGCGTTCCTTGTTGCCGAGGTCATGGAGCATGCGGACCCAGGCGAAGCGGCGCTCCTCCATCTCCTCCAGCGCTTCGTCGGTCCATTCGGGCTCCTCGAAGTCGTCGGTCTTGACGTTGTCGCCGCCCGCCGCCGCGCGGTAGCGGATCGAGGTGGAGCGCTGGCGGGCGATCTCCTCGCCCTTCTGGTTGGAGTAGTTGTTGTCGCCGCGCTGGAAGCAGGTGGGGCCGAAGCCGGTCTGCTTGACCGTGTAGTCGAACGGTATGCGGGTGTTGGTGATCACGTCGCCCGGCTCGATGCGCGGGCCGTAGAACCACCACTCGTCGCCGCCGAACAGGAGGTGCGAGTTTGCGATCTTGCCGACGCAGGCGGGCGCGGCGCCGTGGCCGTCGTCCGTCGCGATGGCGAAGCTCTGCGGCGCGACGAGGCGGCCCCATACGCTCGCCTCGGCATGGCCGGGATCGAAGTGGGCGAGGTTGGGGTAATGCATCGCATGGACCCAGCGGCGGATGTCGTTGGGGGCGATGGCCTCGCGCAAGGGCGAGAAGTCCATCGTCTTGCCGAGATGGTTGTCGATGTCGCTGCAGTCGAAATCGTCGCTCATATGCTCTCTCAGAATTGGCGGGTACCGGTGGCGTCTTCGGCCTTGAATACGGGGATCGGCTCGATGGCCTTGAGCATGACCAGCGGGATCACGCGGTCGGTCGATTGCTGGTAGGTCGCGTAAAAGGGGTGGCAGTCGGTCAGGAAGGCCCAGACCTTGTCGCGCTCGGCGCCTTCGGGTTCGCGCCAGGTGGCGCGGAAGGCTTGCGTGGCGATCTGGAAGTCGACCGTCTCGGCCTCGCGGATGTTGAGATACCAGGCAGGGTGATGGTCGGCGCCGCCCTTGGAGGCGCAGATCACGACCTCGCCGCCGATGTCGGCGTAGCAAAGGGGCGTGATGAAGACCTTGCCGCTCTTGCGGCCGACGTACTTGACCAGGCAGTGCGTGGCGAAGGACCGGCCGCCTACGGGCGTGATGTCCATGATGTGGCCCTGCGCGCCGCCTGACGACAGGTACATGTCGCGGTGCTCGACCACCCAGTCCTTGCGCGTGTCGCGGATCGCGGCCGACGTGTCGTCGCTCATGGGCTTCTCCTCTCCTCCCGAGCCGAGGCGCGAAGATGGGGGAGGGGAGAGCCTTGCGTCCAACCCCGAATGGGGACGCCGGGCAGTGATCGCCGGGGCGGTTGGGGGAGTGGGCCGGAAGACCGCCACCATGGCCGAGGCTACCCCTGCATCGTCATTGCGAGCGGCGAAGCCGCGCGGCAATCCAGGGCAGTCGCAACCCGCCCTGGATTGCTTCGCTACGCTCGCAATGACGAATGTAGGCAGCCTTTCAGTCGGCGTCCTTCTCCGGAGGCCAGACGCTGTGCGAGAGCAGGTTGTCGACAAAGGCCTCGTGCTGGGCCTGCCCGACGGGGTCGGGGCGCAGCAGTACATCGGTGCGATAGCCCGTCACCGCCGACATCGTGAGCTGTGTCAACTGCTGCGCTTCATCGACATCGAAGCGCGTGGCGAAGAAGTCTGCGATGGCGCAGCGCAGCTTGACCGGGCCGCGCGTGTAGAAGGTCTCCTTGATCTCGGGAAACCGCTCACCCTCGCTCACCACCAGGCGGTAGAGCATGACCGAATTGTCGCGCAGCAGGCAGTCGATGAAGCGCAGGCACGCCCGGCGCAGCGCCGGGACAGAGAAGGTCTGCCCGGTCAGCACTTCTTCAACATCGCGCGCGAACGTTTCGACGTGGAGGTCGACGACGGCGGTGAACAACTCTTCCTTCGAGGCGAAGTGCGCCCACAAGGTCGCCTTCGATCCGCCCACGGTATCGGCGATCGCGGACATCGTCGTCTCGGCGTAACCTTGTTCGAGGAACATGCCCGAGGCGACCTGCACGATCTCCGCGCGTTTGCGGGCCTTGTTCGCCTCGCGCTTTGAAATTCCGGTCTTTTCCATCATGGTGTACTCTCTAGTACAGTTTTTTATTGACAGAAACAAGCCGGCAAACGATTTGGACCGTACCGATGAGTACAAAATTCTCCCCCCGAGTCGCGACGGCCGCGCTGCTGATCGCCTCCAGCTCGCTCGCCGGGTGCGGTGCGCCCGACCTTGGGCCACGTCCCGAACTGCGCCCGCCGTCGACCCTCGACAGCGCCGCTTCCATCCAGGGCACTGCTGCCGAATGGCCGCAGGAGCGCTGGTGGACCGCTTACGGCGATCCCCAGCTCGACGGTCTGGTGGACGAGGCGATCAAGGGCTCACCCGACGTCGCCACCGCGCTGGCCCGCATCCGACAGGCGCAGGGCGCGCTCGAATCCTCGCGCGCCGCGCTGCTGCCGAGCATCGGCGGACAGGGTTCCGCCTCGGTCGAGAAGCAGAGCTACAACAACGGCACCCCGGCGGAAGCGCTGCCCAAGGGCTGGAAGGACTATGGCATGCTTGCCTTGTCCGCCAACCTCAACCTCGACATCTGGGGCAAGAACCGCGCGCTGCTCGCCGCCGCGACTTCGGCTGCCGAAGCCGCCGTCGCCGACGAGCGGCAGGCCGAACTGGTGCTCGCCTCGGAAGTCGTGTTGTCGTACTTCGATCTCGGCCGCCTGCTTGAACGCCAGAAGGTGCTGGGCGAAACGCTGGCCGCGCGCGAAGGTTCGGCCAAGCTGGTCGGCCAGCGCGTGACGCAGGGCCTCGACAACCAGAGCCCGCTGCGCCAGTCCAACGCCGAAGCCGCCCGCGCGCGGATCGACGTCGCCGCCAACCGCGAGCAGATCGAGAAGCGTCGCCACGCGCTCGCTGCGCTGCTCGGTGCCGGTCCCGACCGCACCCTGACGCTCACCCCCCCGTCGATCGCGACCATCGCCGCGACGCCGGTGCCGGCCGATGCGGGCATCGCGCTCGCCGGTCGTCGCCCCGACATCGTCATGTCGCGCAAGCTGGTGCAGGCGGCCGACAAGGGCGTCGAGTATGCGAAGAAGTCGTTCCTTCCCGACATCTCGCTGAGCGGCCTCATCGGCCTCAGCTCGCTGGGCATCTCGCACTTGTTCGACGGCGGTTCGGACTATGGCAGCGCGGGTGCGGCGGTGAGCCTGCCGATCTTCCAGGGCGGCGCGCTTTCGGGTCGCTACCGCCTGGCGCGCGGCGGCTACGACACGATGGTCGCCAGCTACAACAAGTCGGTGATCGGTGCGCTGCAGGAAGTCGCCGACGCGCTTTCCACCCGCACTTCGGCCGGTGAGCAGGAGCGCCACGCGCTCGAAGCCCGGACCGAGGCGAACGCCGCCTACGGCCTCGCGCTCCAGCGCTACAAGGGCGGCCTGAGCACTTATATCGACGTGCTCAGCGCCGAAACCACCGCGCTCGACACCCGCCTCGGCGCGGTCGACGCCCACTTCGCCACGCTCGCCAGCGAAGTCGCGCTCAAGCGCGCCCTGGGCGGCGGATATGCAGACGATTCAGCCAAGAAGGCCACCCCCGATGAGTGACGAAACCCCCAACGACGCCGGTTCGAACACCGTCGTGGACAAGAGCAAGCGCAAGAACCTCCTGCTCGGCCTTGGCGGCGCGGTGGTCGTGATCGGCGGGCTTTGGTTCCTCTACGCGGAGTTCATCGGCAGCCGCACGGTCTCGACCGACAATGCCTATGTCGCCGGTGAGAACGCGCAGGTCACCCCGCTGACTTCGGGCCGCGTGGTCGAGGTGCTCGTCACCGACACGCAGCCGGTGCGCAAGGGCCAGCTGCTGTTCCGCATCGAGGACTCCGACCAGAAGATCGCGGTCCAGCAGGCCGAAGCCAACCTTGCGATGATGCAGCGCCGTTACGGCCAGTCGATCGCCAACAACGCGGCGCTGGGCGCCGCCGCCGGGGCGAGCGACGCGCAGATCAACACCGCGCGCGCCGGGCTCGCCTCCGCGCAGGCGACGCTGACCAAGACCCAGGAAGACTACAAGCGCCGTGCGGCCCTTTCGGGCACCGGCGCGGTGTCCAACGAGGAACTGACGACCGCGCGCCAGGCGCTGGACTCGGCAAAGGCATCCTACCAGCAGGCCCAGGCCGCCGTCGCGCAGGCGCAGGAAAACGCCCGCAGCGCCCGCCGCCAGGAAGAGGCCGCCGTCGCGCTCACCAAGGGCACGACCCTGCAGACCGCGCCGGAGATCCTGCAGGCGCAGGCCCAGCTGGAGCAGGCGAAGCTCGACCTCGAACGCACCATCGTGCGCGCGCCGATCGACGGCGTCGTGTCCCGGCGCAGCATCCAGGTCGGCCAGCGCATCCAGAGCGGGCAGGCGGCGATGACCGTCGTGCCGGTGGGTGAACTCTACGTCGACGCGAACTTCAAGGAAGACCAGCTCGGCAAGGTCCGCTCGGGCCAGAAGGCTACGCTGACTTCCGACTTCTACGGCGGCAAGGTCGAATACCACGGCAAGGTCGTCGGCTTCTCGGGCGGCACCGGCGCGGCGTTCTCGCTGATCCCGGCGCAGAACGCGACCGGCAACTGGATCAAGGTGGTGCAGCGCCTGCCGGTGCGCATCCAGCTCGATCCCAAGGAACTGAAGGAGCACCCGCTGCGCATCGGCCTGTCGATGGAAGCCGAGATCGACCTGACGGACAACGACTGATGGCCGGCGGCGCTCCGGCTGCAGCGGCGCAGGAAGGCGGACCACCGCTGACCGGCGCCAAGCTGATCCTGGCGGGCTTCGTGCTCGCCATGGCCAACTTCATCGTCGTGCTCGACACCACGATCGCCAACGTTTCGGTGCCGCACATCGCGGGCGGCCTTGCCGTCTCGGTGTCGAGCGGCACCTGGGTCATCACGTCCTACGCGGTCGCCGAGGCGATCTGCGTGCCGTTGACGGGCTGGCTCGCCAACCGCTTCGGCGCCTTGCGGGTGTTCATGTTCTCGCTGGTCGGCTTCGGGATATTCTCGACGCTGTGCGGACTTTCGGGGACGCTTTCGGCACTGGTCATCTTCCGTCTCGGGCAGGGCTTCTGCGGCGGGCCGCTGATGCCGCTGACGCAGACGCTGATGCTGAAGATCTTCCCCAAGGAGATGCAGCCCAAGGCGATGGCGATGTGGGCGATGACGGTCGTGACCGCGCCGATCGCCGGTCCGATCCTGGGCGGCTACATCTCCGACAACTGGTCGTGGGAGTGGATCTTCTTCATCAACGTGCCGATCGTGGCGCTGATCTTCTTCGGCGTGGCGGTGCTGCTGCGTGGACAGGAAACGCCGACCCAGAAGCTGCCGATCGACAAGATCGGGCTGGCGCTGATGGTGATCTTCATCGGCGCGTTCCAGATGATGCTCGACCTCGGGCGGGACGAGGACTGGTTCTCGTCCACCAAGATCGTCGCGCTGGCGTGCATCGCGGGCGTGTTCTTCGTCGCCTTCCTGATCTGGGAGCTGACCGAGGAACACCCGATCGTGAACCTCAGCGTGTTCCGCTATCGAGGGTTCTCCGCGTCCACGGCCTCGCTGACGATCGCTTTCGGTACGTACTTCGCCTCGATCGTGGTCATCCCGCAGTGGCTTCAGACCTCGATGGGTTATACCGCCACGGAGGCGGGGCGGGCGATGGCCTTCTCGGGCGTATTGGCGGTGGTCGCATCGCCCTTCGTGCCGGCGCTGATGAAGCGGTTCGACCCGCGCCTGCTGGTGTTTATCGGCGTTTCGTGGATCGGTGTCTGCGCGCTGATGCGCATGACATGGTCTACCGACATCACGTTCTGGACGATTGCCATCCCGCAGCTGCTGCAGGGTGTCGGCGTCTCGCTGATGATCGTGCCGCTCACCACCATCAGCCTCAGTTCGGTGCAGCCGCACGAGACCGCCTCGGCCGCCGGTATCGCCAACTTCGGGCGAACCCTGGCAGGCGCGGTGGCGACGGCGATCATCACCACCGTGTGGAGCGACATGTCGCGTTCGCGCAGCGCCGACCTGTCGGGCGTGCTCAACGGGGCGGACGCGACCTCGCAGGCGCTCCAGCAGCAGGGCTTCAGTGCCGAGCAGGCGCGCGTGGCGATCGCGCAGATGGTCGAGAATCAGGGCACCGCGGTGGCCACGGGCGAGCTGTTCGTGATCAGCGCCATCGCCCTGTTCCTTGCCGCGATGACCATCTGGCTGGCTCCGCGCCCGCCCAAGAACGTGAAGCCCGCCGCAGGGCACTGAGTTACCAGACAGCCGGTGTCGCCGCCCCCGAAACAGGCGGCACCGGCGCGTCGGCCGGACCGAAAGCACAGACAGCCCCCCAGTCCCCCCGCTTTCCGTCCGGCCGACGCACCCTTCGGGCGCAGGTCGCTCTTGCCGAACCGGGGCGGCGATCCCATTGCAAGGCAATGGAAAACGACGCCCGCCGAGAGGCTCCCGCCACTGCCCGCAACCGTGACCCGATCCTGTCGGTCCTGCGCGACGTGCTGCCGGTATCCGGCCATGTGCTGGAGATCGCCAGCGGCACCGGCGAGCATGCCATCCACTTCGCCGCCGCCTTGCCCGACCTCGTCTGGCAGCCGACCGATCCCGATGCCAACGCGCGCGCCTCGATCGCGGCATGGGGGGAGCAGGCAGAACTGGCGAACTTGCGCGCGCCGCTGGAACTGGACGCGGCCTCGCATGAATGGCCGATCACGGAGGCACAGGCGGTCGTCTGCATCAACATGATCCACATCAGCCCCTGGACCGCGACCGAGGGCCTCATGGCCGGCGCCGCGCGAGTGCTGGAGTCGGGCTATCCGCTGGTGCTCTACGGCCCCTATCGGCGAGAGGGGATCGCGCTGGCCCCCAGCAACGCGGCCTTCGACGAGGACCTCAAGCGGCGCAATCCGGAATGGGGCCTGCGCAGCGTGGAAACCGTGCGCGCCTGCGCTCTGGACAATGGCCTGGCGTTCGACAGTCTCGTCGAGATGCCCGCCAACAACCTGATGCTGGTCTTCAGGAAGCGCTGAAGCTGCGCCGGATCAGGCGCGGCAGGACCAGCGCCTGGCCCACCGCGCGGCCGCCGAACAGCACTGCGAAAGCCGCCCACAGCCCATGATTGCCGAGCGGCTGGAGCGTCCATAGCAGGACGAGGTAGGCCGCCATCGCCGCCGCCATCGTCCCCAGCATCGCCCGCGTCCATCCGGCGCCGACGAACACGCCGTCGAACACGAAGGACGACACGCCCAGCACCGGCAATAGTGCCAGCCAAGGCGCATACTGCGCGGTCGCGGCGACTACGGCAGGGTCGGTGCTGAACGCCGCCGCGAGCCGGGCGCCCGCCAGCGCGTAAAGCGCCGCGACGGCAAGCCCGGTCACGCCGCCCCATACCAGAGCGGAGCGCACGGCGGCGGTGAAACGCGCTCGCGACTGTGCGCCAAGCGCCTCGCCGCAGAGCACTTGCGCGCCGCTCTCGAACCCGTCGAGCAGGAGTGTCGCCAGCATGAAGATCTGGAACAGCACGCCGTTGGCAGCCAGCGTGACTGGCCCGGCGCGCGCACCGACGCGGGCGAACAGCAGGATCGAGCCGGTCAGCAGCAGGGTGCGCACGAACAGGTCGCGGTTGAGCGCGAAGAGCCGCGCGAGTTCGCTCCGTGCCCACGTCCCCTTGCGGCCGAGGGCCGCCAGCGCATCGCGCGCCGCGCCCTCGCGCACGACGATCGCGGCCAGCAGGAGGAATTTGAGGGCTTCGGAACTCACCGTCGCCGTCGCTACCCCGGCCACGCCCCAGCGCACGACGAGCACCAGCAGCAGGTCGAGGGCGATGTGGACGAGGTTCGCGATGATCTCGACCACCAGGACATGGCGAACCTTGCGTCGTCCGATCAGCCAGCCCACCAGCACGCAGTTCGCCAGCCACACCGGCCCCGCCCAGTAGCGCACCGCGACGTAGCTGCGGGCCGCCTCGCGCACCGGCCCCTCGGCGCCCAGCACGTCGAGGCCCAGCGGGATCGCGAGCGGCATGGCCGTGAGCAGCACCGCGCCGATGCCGAGCGCCACCGCCATCGCGCGTGCCAGCGTCTCGCCCGCGTCGCCATCACCGCGTCCGCTACTTTGCGCGGTCAGCGCGACGGTGCTGGTGCGCAGGAAATTGAAGACGTTGAGCAGGCCCAGCATGAACTTGGCCCCCAGTTCGACCGCGCCTTGCGCGGGGGCGTCGCCGAGCCGTCCTATCGCCCACATGTCGGCAAGGCCGAACAGAGCGGTGGCCACGTTGGTCAGCATTGCGGGCAGGGCGATGGCCCAGAGCTGGCGGGCGGGAGAGGGCGGGGAGACGGTCACGGAACCAGGATCTAGCCAAGCGCACCCGCAGGGGCAAACGAACCGGAGAATCGCCGCTGCGATCAGGACATATTGTCCCACCTTCGCGAATCACTCCAGCCGCAGGATCGGCGGTTTTCCTAAGGGCACGTCATGTTGCAGTGCGATACCCGGCTGAAGGTACAAGAAAAGCGCACGCGATGAGGGCTTGCCAAACCCGCGTAAATCAGGGAGATTGTTGAAAGTTGGTGGATCAGGCAGCTTCTGCTGCATCTGCGAAGAAATCGGCGCGCCGGAGTGATTTCTCATCCCCGGCGCGCTCTCTCCCAACACCGGTAAGGTTACATGAACCTTTCACCGACCACATTGCACAAGAATCCGGCTTTGGCAAAGCGGGAAATGCATTTCATGCTGCGCAGCATGCAATTTTTCCTTCGCCCATTTCCCACGCGTTTCTGCGGTGTTGCATGTCCTGCGCTGTCATCCCGGCGATGATTGCGGGGTGCCTGTTGCGCATCGTCTCCTGCGATGATCCGATGGGGATCGAAGGAGAGAGGCATGACCCGAATGGGCACCGACACCGGCAAATTCGAGCAGAATAACGGCCCGGCCATCTATCTTGATTCGCTCGAGTCGCAGGCGAGGCGGGTCGAAACTCCGTGCGGCGACGGGACGATGGCATGGCGAATCTGGGGCGAAGGGGCGCCGCTGGTCCTTGCACATGGCGCGCAAGGGTCCTGGACGCACTGGGTCCGCAACATAGAGCGACTGTCTCGCCACCGGCGGCTGATCGTGCCCGACCTGCCGGGCCACGGGGATTCGGCCATGCCCGCGAGCAACGACCATGCAGGCATCTCGGCCGCGCTTGCCCGGGGATTGTCTGCGATCCTCGGCGCGGAAAAGATGCCTGCCGATTTGTGCGGCTTCTCGTTCGGCGGCGTCGCGCTGGCGCATCTGGCGGCGCTGCATCCGGGCACGGCGCGCAGGCTGGTGATCGTCGGCTGCGGCGGGCTGGGAACGCCGATGGGTCACCCGCGCCTCGGCCGGATCAGCGGTCTGGTTGGGGAGGAGCGCCGCGCCGCTCTCAAGGCCAATCTGCTCGGGCTTATGCTCCATCACCCCGAGAGCGCCGACGACCTTGCGATTCACATGCTGCTGCCGACTGCCAAGGCTGCGCGGCTTCATGCACCGCCGCTGGTGCTTCCCGACAGACTGGTCAAAGTGCTTCCGGAGGTCCGCGTCGCTGTAGACGCGATCTGGGGCGCGTTCGACCTGCCGCATCCCGACCCGGCCACGCAGGAGGCGGCGCTGCGTACCGTCCGGCCCGACGCCGAGTTCCGCGTCGTCGAGGACGCCGGGCACTGGGCGATGTACGAGCGCCCCCAAGCGTTCGAGGCGGCCTTGCTGGATATTCTCGCAAGGCCGCCTCGCAAGGTGGGCTGACGGGCTACCAGACCAGCGGCAGGTGCTCTGGCCCGATCACGCCGCCGGGGCGGTACTCGATCCGCGTGCCCGGCTTCACCGAGAATGCCGGGATGCGCTTCAGCCATTCCTGCAGCGCGATCTTCACTTCCAGCCGGGCAAGGTGCGCGCCCATGCAGCTGTGGACGCCCACGGTGAAGGCCAGGATCGTCTTGCGCGGGCGGTCGAAGTCCACCTCCTTGGGGTTCGGGAACACGTCGGGGTCGAAGTTGCAGGCGGGCAGGACAAAGGTGACGCGGTCCCCCTTCTTCATCTGCACGCCGCGCATCTCGTAGTCCTTGTCGAGGACCCGACCCGAGAACGTCACCGACCAGCGGCGCAGCAGTTCTTCGACGATCTTGTCGATGTCCTGCGGGCGGCTGTGGATTTCAGCGAGCTTGTCCGGATTCTCGGCAAGGTAGAGCCAGATATTGTTCAGCGTCGCGAACACGGTGTCGAGCCCGGCGATGAACAGGAAGCAGACGAAGCCGAAGATCTCCTTGTCCGACAGCGGCACGCCGTCCGGCGCGGAGTGTGCGATGCGGCTGACGACGCCGTCGTCGGGGTTCGCCCTCTTCTCCTCGATCGCCTGGCGCAGATAGGCGGTGATCTTGCCCATCGTCTCGCCCATCACCGCGCGGTCGTTCGAATGGAGGAGTTTCATCGCCCAGTCCACGAACTCGTCGCGCATGTCCTGTGGCAGGCCCATGATGTCGAGGAACACCGTGACCGGCAGCGGGCGGCCGTAGTCCTCGGTGAACTCGCAAGTTCCTCCGGCGGCGACTTTCGCCTCGATCTCGTCGATCAACCCGTTGGCGCGCTGGCGGATCTGCTCCTCCAGCTTGAGCACGCCCTGCGGGCTGAACACCGGATCGACGATGTTACGGTACTTGCGGTGATGCGGCGGGTCGATCTCGATCGGGATGAAGTAGAAATAGTCGTCCGGATCGCGCGGGAAGGGCGTGGCGCCCTCGTTCGAGAAGATGTCCGGGTGGCGCAGGCCGAACAGCGCGTCCTCATGCTTGATGAGGTGCCACATGTTCCCCATCGGGCTGACGTCGTAGTAGATCGGCGGCTGCTTTTCATGCAGCGCGGCCATGAAGTCGTGCGGGTTCGCAAGGAAGTCCGGCCCGACGGTGAGGCCCGACTGGCGGATCAGTTCGGGCGGAACGTGGGCGGGCACCTGGTCCATCCCGACATGGCGCGGGAAGCTGGGGGGCACGGGATTGGCGGCGTCGATAGGCATGGCGTCCTCTCCCTCAGAACTGCGTTTCGGGCAGGTGGATGACCAGCCCGTCGAGCGCGGTGGTCATTTCGATCTGGCAAGAGAGGCGGCTGCTCGGCCGAAGCTCGCCGGCTACGGCTTCGAGCAGTTCGGCCTCGGTGTCGGACGAGGGACCGCCCACCGTGTTGACCCAGTCCTCGTCCACGTAGCAATGGCAGGTCGCGCACGAGAGGCCGCCGCCGCATTCGCCGACGATGCCCTCGATGCCGTTGTACAGCGCCCCGCGCATGACGTTCTCGCCAAGCGGTATGTCAACGCGCGTCTGGTGCCCGTCGTGATCGACGTAAGTGATCTGCGGCATGGTTTCCTCTCTCGTTGTCCTGTGAGAACATTGTTCTCATTCTTGTACGCGCTTGAGGGCGGCCAAGTCAATCGCATCGACGCAGGGCTGGACCGGGGCCCCCCGCGGGCGTAGCGCTTCAAGGATGACGACCGCCTATCCGCCGCTGTTCACCGCGCCCGAAGCACCCGAAGGCGACCGCGCGTTGCTGCTCATCCGTGCCGCCTACGACCTGCTCGACGAATCGGGGCTGGAGGGCCTGACGATCCGCGCGGTGCTGGCGCGGGCAGGGTTGGCGCGGCGGGCGTTCTATGAACGGTTCCAGGGCAAGGACGACCTCGTGCTGGCGGTGTTCGACAGCTCGCTGCGGACGGCGGCACTGCAGTTCCGGGACATTACTGCGCGCTGCGAGGGGCCGGTGGAGGCGCTGCGGGCGATCGTCACCGGGATCGTGGTGGGCCAGCTGGGACAGGACCGGTTGGGCGCGAACCGGCGCGGGGCGGCGCTCAGCCGCGAGCACTTGCGGCTCGCCCAGACGCGGCAGGGGGAATTGAACTCGGCGCTGGAGCCGCTGCTCGACCTGATCGCCGGGCATGTCGCGGACGGCATCGCCGTCGGGGCCTTCCGGCGGGCCGATCCGCAACTGCAGGCACGGCTGGTCTACAACCTCGTATCGACCACCGTGCATACGGTGCTGCTGGCGGAGGAGGAGGGTATTCCCGACCGCACCGGGCGCGAGGAACTGGCGGGCGAATTGTGGGAGTTCTGCCGCCGGGCCTTGGCGGCGTGAAGTTCACCCAACCTTCGTCATTGCGAGCGTAGCGAAGCAATCCAGAGCGGTGTGAAACTGCCCTTGATTGCTTCGCTACGCTCGCAATGACGAAATGTGGGAGGCGACGGGAGGCGGGATTACCTTAATTGATCATCGCCGGCATCGCCTTGCCGAACAGATAGCCCTGTCCCTGCGTGCAGCCTTCATCGCGCAGGTATTCCCGCTCCATGTCGCTTTCGATACCCTCGGCCGTCACGATCAGGCCAAGACTGCGGCCGAGGCCGATCACGGCGCGGATGACGGCGCGTGAATTGGCTTCATGGTGCAGGTTCAGGATGAACGACTTGTCGATCTTGATCTTGGTGAAGGGGTAGTTGAGCAGGTAGCTCAGCGAAGAGTAGCCGGTGCCGAAATCGTCGAGCGAGATGCCGATGCCGAAGGCGCGCAAGTTGCGGATGATCGCCGAAGGGCGCGGGCCTTTCTCCATCAGCACCGCCTCGGTGATCTCCAGTTCCAGACGCTCGGCGGCGAGGCCGGAGGTGGAGAGGGCGTTGATCACCGTGCTCAGCAGGTTGCCGTTGCGGAACTGCAGCGGCGAGACGTTGACCGCGACCTTGACGTGGTCTGGCCATTGCATCGCTGCGCTGCAGGCGCTGCCGAGCACGAAGCGGCCGATCTGGTCGATCAGGCCGATCTCCTCCGCGAGGGGCACGAAGACGTCGGGCGGCACCGCGCCGCGCTCGGGATGGTTCCAGCGCAGCAGCGCTTCGTAGCACTCGATCTGCCCGCTCTGGAGATCGACGATCGGCTGGTAGTGCACTGCCAGCCCCCCCTCGCGCACGGCGGCGCGCAAGTCGATCTCGAGGCGGTTCTTCTCCTGCGCGGCGGCGTCCATCCCGGCTTCGAAGCTGCGGCAGGTTCCGCGCCGCTCGCCCTTGGCGGCGTAGAGCGCAAGGTCGGCGTAGCGCAGCAGCGTCTCGGGGTCGCGGGTGTCGTAAGGCGCGGAGGCGAAGCCGATCGTTGCGCCGATGTGGATCATGTGGCCCTGCACGAAGAAGGGCTCGGACAGGGTGGTGATGATCGACTTGGCCACCAGTTCCGCCTGCGTCAGACTCGAGCGGCGGAAGATCAGCGCGAACTCGTCGCCGCCGATGCGGCACAGCAGGGCTTCGGGCGGGATCAGTTCGCGCATGCGGCGCGCGGCCTCGGTCAGAACGATGTCGCCGAAGTGGTGGCCGTAGGTGTCGTTGACCGGCTTGAAATGATCGAGATCGACCATCGCCAGCGTCACCGTTTCTTGCGCGCCTGCGTCAGTCAGCAGGTCGTTGAGGTACGTGCGGCAATGGGCGCGGTTGGCGAGGCCGGTCAGTTCGTCGTGGCGGGCCATGTGCGCCATGCGCTGCTCGATGCGGCGTCGTTCGGTGACGTCGAAGATCGAGACGATGGTGCCGGAAAAGCCCTCGAGGTCGGAGACGCGCGTGGCGATCACGGTCTCGATCGCGGTCCCGTCGCGCCGCAGCATCTTCCAGCTGTCGCCGGTATCGGCGCGGTCGGTGACGAGCAATTCCGCAGCGTGGGCGCGCGAAGTCTCGGGGAACAGATCGCCGGCCGGGAGGTCCGCCATTTCGCGCGGGGTGTAGCCGAACAGGGCGCAGGCGGCCTCGTTGGCGGTGCGGATGCAGCCGCTTTCGGGGTCGTAGACGAACATCGCCAGCGGGTTGCGTTCGAACAGCAGGCGGAAGGCGTCTTCCTTCTGCTTGAGGTCGGTGATGTCCACGCGCACGCCGATCGAGCCGCCGCTTTCGAGGCGGCGCTCTTCGATCATGATGCAGCGGCCGTTCGACAGCCACTGCTCGTGGCGGTGCGAAGGCTGGCGCAGCAGTGCAAGGCGGCTGGCGAGCCATTCCTCCTCGCGCCCGGCTGCTTCGGGGTAGTCGCCCCGCGCGATGCCGATGCGCAGCGCGTCGCCGAGCTTGGCGCCGGGCACCAGCAGGTCGGCCGACTTCTCGTAGATCTGGGCGTACTGTTCGTTCCAGAGGATGTAGCGATCCTCCTCGTCGAGGAAGACGATGCCTTGCGGAATCGCCTCGATCACCTCGCGCAGCCGCGTCTCGGCGAGCGAGGCCGCCTGAAGCGCGGTGTCGAGCGAAGGCAGGTCTCCGCGCTCCGCGATGGCGAGCGCGAGTTCCTCGCCGGTTACGTCCTGTTTAAGCCCCAAATACAACGCAGATCCCCATCTGGTTTGGAGCAGGCTATGAGGCAGGTGGTTAATTTTCTGCCCTATGGCGACAAAGGTATGACGAAGCGAGGCGCGCAATTTCAAGGGTCTGGAGCATGAACTTTTGTTAAGCGCGGGGCGCCGGTCGTTCGGAATTCGGGCAGTTGGCTAACGCTGGAAGCGAACCTTCGCACTTCGTCGCCTCCTTGATTCCGGTGACGTCGCAAGGCGCAGGTTAGGCCGATATGATTGACGCAAGCTGACCGGGCGCCTTCGCAGTTGCGCGAAGACGGCCGTTCGTGTCCCCCCTCTTCGCTCCAATGCAAATGGCCCGCCGCACACGGGTGCGACGGGCCAAGCTTTCCTCCCCAGGAAAACTCTTGAGCTGCCTCAGCGGCGGATCGCGCTGCCGAGACGGTGATAGAGGTTGGAGTACTTGGACGAGATCGGATCGTCCTCGTGTGCCTTGAGATAGAAGACGACGGCTTCCTGAAGAAGCTTGAAGTCCTCGTTCGAGAGCACCGCGCGAGCGCGGGTCGGTTCTGCGGTCATGGTGGTCATGCTATGTCCTTTCCTTGCTATGCGGGGGTGCTTCCCCAAGTGCCGCAGGGACTGCCCCTTTGGCTTCTTCCTAATTTCTAAACGCGATCCCAGCTTCGTCCCCATCTTCGTCATCGCGAGGACCGAAGGTCCGTGGCGATCCAGGGCCGCGTGACACCGCCCTGGATTGCTTCGCTACGCTCGCAATGACGAACGTGGGGTGTGCTGCGCCTTACGCCGCGAACTGGTTCATCGTGTTGTGCGCGCCGCCGGCCTTCAGCGCCGCCTCGCCGGCGAAGTATTCCTTGTGGTCGTCGCCGAGGTCGGAGCCGGCCATGTTCTGGTGCTTCACGCAGGCGATGCCCTGGCGGATCTCCTCGCGCTGCACGCCCTTTACGTAGCCGAGCATCCCGGCGTCACCGAAGTATTCCTTCGCCAGATTGTCGGTCGACAGCGCGGCGGTGTGGTACGTCGGCAGGGTGATGAGGTGGTGGAAGATGCCTGCCTCGCGCGCCGCGTCCTTCTGGAAGGTGCGGATGCGCTCGTCGGCCTCTGCCGCCAGCTCGGTGGCGTCGTAGTCGATGCTCATCAGGCGCGCCCGGTCGAAGGCCGAGACGTCCTTGCCCGCCGCCTGCCAGGCATCGAAGACCTGCTGGCGGAAGTTGAGCGTCCAGTTGAAGCTGGGCGAGTTGTTGTAGACCAGCTTGGCGTTCGGGATCACCTCGCGGATGCGGCTGACCATTCCGCCGATCTGGCCGATGTGCGGCTTCTCGGTCTCGATCCACAGCAGGTCCGCGCCGTTCTGCAGGGCGTGGATGCTGTCGAGCACGCAGCGGTCCTCGCCGGTTCCCGAACGGAACTGGTAGAGGTTGCTGGGCAGGCGCTTGGGGCGAAGCAGCTTGCCGTCCCGGCTGATGAGAACGTCGCCGTGGCCGACCGTCTCGACTTCCTCGCAATCGAGGAAGGCGTTGTACTGGTCGCCGATGTCGCCCGCTTCACGGGTGAAGGCGATCTGCTTGGTAAGGCCAGCGCCGAGCGAGTCGGTGCGCGCCACGATCAGGCCCTCATCGACGCCCAGTTCCATGAAGGCGTAGCGGACCGCGCGGATCTTCGCGATGAAGTCCTCGTGCGGGACGGTGACCTTGCCGTCCTGGTGGCCGCACTGCTTTTCGTCCGAGACCTGGTTCTCGATCTGGATGCAGCAGGCGCCCGCCTCGATGAACTTCTTGGCGAGGAGGTAAGTCGCCTCCGCATTGCCGAAGCCCGCGTCGATGTCGGCGACGATCGGCACCACATGCGTCTCGTAGGCGTCGATGGCGTGCTCGATGCGCTTGGCCTCGACCTCGTCACCGCCCTCGCGGGCCTTGTCGAGATCGCGGAACAGGCCGCCCAGCTCACGCGCGTCGGCCTGGCGCAGGAAGGTGTACAGTTCCTCGATCAGCGCCGGAACCGACGTCTTCTCGTGCATCGACTGGTCGGGCAGGGGGCCGAACTCGCTGCGCAGCGCCGCGACCATCCAGCCCGAGAGGTACAGGTAGCGCCCCTTGGTGGTGCCGAAGTGCTTCTTGATGGAGATCATCTTCTGCTGGCCGATGAAGCCATGCCAGCAGCCCAGCGACTGGGTGTAGTTGGCGGGGTCGAGATCGTAGGCCGCCATGTCCTCGCGCATGATGCGCGCGGTGTAGCGGGCGATGTCGAGGCCGGTCTGGAAGCGGTTCTGCAGGCGCATGCGGGCGACCGATTCGGCCTCGATCCCGTTCCAGTGGGTCTCGGTGCCGATCGTATTACCGGCTTCGATGATCTTGCTCTGGTAGGTCACGCTTCAGTTCCTCTTCGCGGATGCGATTGCTTTCGATGGAGCCGAGGTAGTCGCGATGACGGCGCGGCGGAATGCCTTGCGAGGTGCTGTTGTCAAACTTTACAGATGTTCCTTGTAAAGTTGTGTGGTAGTTACAAAACGGTTGTAAAGGCCAACCCGTCATCCCAGCGAAGGCTGGGACCGCTGGCCTGTTACGACCAACTATCGTCCGGGCGCTCTGCCGAGGGTTGGGCTTTGCGCGGCCAGCGGTCCCAGCCTTCGCTGGGATGACGGGCGCGTGTTGGATAGGGAGTGCAATGGCAGAAAACCGTCCCCTTTACCTCGGCCCCAGACTGCGCCGTCTGCGCCGTGAACTCGGCCTGACGCAGCTGGCGATGGCCGATGATCTGGAGATCTCGCCCAGCTACGTCGCCCTGCTGGAGCGCAACCAGCGGCCGGTTACCGCCGACATGCTCCTGCGCCTCGCGAAGACGTACCGCCTCGACATCGCCGACATCGCCGGCGACGACGGGGAGGACTACGCGCGCCGCCTGACCGACGTGCTGCGCGACCCGATCTTCGCCGACATCGACCTGCCCAAGCTGGAAGTCGCCGACCTTGCCACCAGCTTTCCCGGTGTCTCCGAAGCGCTGCTGCGGCTGCATCAGGCCTATACCCGCGAGGCGCAGGCGCTGGCCGAGCAGCGCGCTGCCGGGCCGATGGCGGACGAGAACGAGCCCGTGCGTGAAGCGCAGCGCTTCCTCGCCGCCAACCGCAACTACTTCCACGCGCTCGACACCCGCGCCGAGGAACTGGCGGGCGAGATCGAAAAGGCGGGCGGGGCGACCGAGTGGCTCGCCGTCAAGGCCGTGCGCGTGCGTTTCCTGCCGCCTGACGTGCTCATGGATTCGCTGCGCCGCTTCGACCGGCACAACCAGCAATTGCTGATCGCCGACACGCTCGACCATGCCAGCCGCGCGTTCCAGATCGCCACGCACATCGCCCACACCGCGCTGCGATCCGAGATCAAGCAGACGATCCGGGCCGACAGCTTTTCCAGCCGCACCACCGCGACGCTGCTGCTGCGCGCGCTGGCGGGCTATGCGGCGGCGGCGATTGTCATGCCTTATGGCCGCTTTGCCCGCGCGGCGGACCAGCGGCGTTATGACATCGATGCTTTGTGTGCGCTGTTCGGTGCCAGTTTCGAGCAGGTGGCGCATCGCCTCACCACCCTGCAGCGGCCGGGGGAGGAGCGCGTCGGCTTCTTCTTCATCCGCGTGGACGAGGCGGGCAATGTCTCCAAGCGGCTCGACGGTGCGGGCTTCCCCTTCGCCGCACATGGCGGCGGGTGCCCCTTGTGGAGTGTGCATCAGGTGTTCCGCCGTCCGGGCGAGATCGTGCCGCAATGGCTCGAGCTGCCGGGCGGGGAGCGCTTTTTCTCGATCGCGCGCACGGTGACCGGTGGGGCGGCAGGCTACGGCGGTGCGCGGGTCGTGCGCGCGGTGGCGCTCGCCTGCGCGGCGGAGCAGGCGGGGCGGCTGGTCTATGCAGGCGGTACGGACCCGGCGGGCGCGCCGACCACGCCGATCGGCGTCACCTGCCGCCTGTGCCAGCGCGCCGAATGTACCGCCCGCTCGGTCCCGCCGATCGGGCGCGACGTGCTGGCGGACGACTACCGCCGTGCCGCGCAGCCCTATACGTTCGCGGAGAGCTAATCCTCGTCATTGCGAGCGAAGCGAAGCAACCCAGGGCAGTTCTACGCCGCCCTGGGTTGCTTCGCTTCGCTCGCAATGACGAAGTGGGGTGGTGATGGTGCAGGGTGTCAGCGCAGCAACACCGGCAGTCCCGACACGCCCTGTTGCTCCAGCCCGCCGGTCATGAACGGCGCGGGCGCTTCGGGATCGAGCCGCAGGTTCGGGAAGTGATCGAGCAGCGCGTTGATGCCGCGATTGATCTCCACCCGTGCCACGTTCATGCCGAGGCATCGGTGCGTACCGAACCCGAAGGCAAGGTTGGTCTTCTTCGGCCGGAACAGATCGTATTCGTCGGGCCGTTCCCAGCGCGCGGGGTCGCGGTTGGCCGGGCCGAGGCCGAGTTCCAGCACCGCCCCCTTGGGGATCGCGTGGCCGTAAAGCTCGGTATCCTCCATCACCATGCGGTAGAAGTAAGGCGCGGTCGGATACCAGCGCAGGCTTTCCTCCACCGCATCGTCCACCAGCGAGCGGTCGGCGCGCACGGCGTCCAGTTGCTCGGGATGGGTGAGCAGGGCGTAGAGCGCGATGCCCATCTGCCGCCACGAGGTGCCGCCGCCCGCGACCATCACCAGCTTGACGTGCGCCATGATCTCGCGGTCGGTGAGAGCACGCGGTTCCTCGCCGGGCATCTGCAGTTGCATCGTGATGAGGAAGCTGACGAGATCGTCCTTCGGCTCCTGACGGCGGCGCGCGATCAGGCCCAGCACGGTGCTCTCGACGATCTTCGCGTTGGCCTGCCGCTGCTCCATCGTCACCGTCCGGCTCGAACTGGTGGAGTTGAGGTAGGCGTGACGGAAACGCAGCGCCTCGTCGCCGTCGAGGCCGATGGCGGTGGTGATCGTGTAGACCGGGATGCGCGCGCAGTAGTCGAGATTGAGGTCGGCGCGATCTGCCCGGCCCCTTCCACTTTCGGACTTCATGCGGGCGATCAGGCGTTCGATGATGGTGTCGATGGTGTGCTCGCGCCACCAGCCCATCGCCTCGGGCATGTTGAAGCGCGGCTGGATGGTGCGGCGATAGGCGCGGTGGACCGGCGGGTCCATTTCGAGAATGCCCATGGTCTTCTCGCCCGCCGGGTTGTCGTGCCCCTGCACCGAGTTCGAGAACACCGCGGCATTGCGCAGCGCGGCTTCCACCGCCTCGAACGACAGCACCGTCCAGTGCGGCCGCCCGGCCGCGCGCGCATGGCGCTCGTGCAGCGGCAGGCCGAGCAGTTCGCGCAGGCGTCCTTTCAGCACCGGGCCTTCATCGCGCAGCGCGTGGATGCGCGGCATGATCTCGGCCACTTCCACGAGGTTGCCGATCGCCTCCGCCTCGCGGCGCACGTCGTAGAGTTCCTCGTAGAGTGGGTCGTCGGCGGTGAGGACGTCGTCGTTTTCGGGCGCGGTGGGGGTGTCCAGCATCAGGCGATCCCCAGAAGCTTGCAGGCGTTGTCGTGGATGATCGCGCGCACGTCCGCCTCGGGCACGCCTTCGAAGTCGCGCAGGATGACCTCGCGCGATTTGGGGAAGGTCGTCTCCGAGTGCGGATAGTCCGAGGACCACATGATGTTCCGCGCGCCCGGCAGGTCGCGGTTGAGGATGCCGGTGCGGTCCTGGATGAACGAGCCGTAGACGTTGCGGTCCATGTAGTAGCTGGGCGGATGCTTGAGCTGGCTCTCGGTCCAGAAGCGCTGCCGTTCCCAGGTGCGGGTGATGTATTCGGTATACCACGCGAACCAGCCCACGCCGCTCTCCATGCTGCCGATGCGCAAGTCGGGGAAGCGGTCGAAGATGCAGTTGAAGATGAAGATGCCGATCGGTTCGGCCATCGCCATCTTGCTCATCGGCATGTCGGGCAGGAAGAACTCCTTCTGCCCGAAGCGCGGCACCCGCGCGCCGAGGTGGAAGGTGATGACGAGGCCGTGGTCGCACACCGTCTTCCACAGCCTGTCGAACGCCGGGTCGGAATATTGCAGCGCGCCCTTGCTGTCGCCGGTCAGCGCCGAGACCTGGCCATCCTTCATCGCGGCGATGCCGGACGAGGTCTTCCAGGCGTCGGGGTTCTGCGGGAAGGCGGGCAGGTTGATGGCGCGAAAGCCCTTCTTCGCGAGCCGGGTGACATGCGCGCAAGTCTCGTCGATGTCGCGCATCGGCACGTAGCCGACGGGATAGAGCCTGTCGGGCGCCACCGAGGCGAAGTCCATCACCCAGTTTTGGTAGGCCTCGTAGCTGGCGACGTAGAGTTCGTTGTCGAAGGAGCCCAGCGGCCCGCCGCCGAACAGCAGTGCGGCGTCCATGCCGTCGGCGTCCATGTCGGCGAGGCGGGTGGCGGGCTCCCATACCGTGCGCTGGTCTGCAAGGCGGCCCTTCATCTTGAAGTTCTTGCCCTCGCGACCGGCCTGGTTGTTGATCATCATGAAGGGGCGGCGGTTGCCCTCGAAGCAGATGTAGTCCCCGTCCTCGGCGTGCTCGATGAAGGGCGCGCGGTCCTTGAGATGGGCGGGGAGGTAGTCCTTCCACATGTCGTGCGGCGGATCGATGTGCGCGTCGGCGTCGAAGATCGGGCCGTACTGCCAGTCGGTGGCTGCGTTCGTGCGGATGGCGGGATCTGCTTCGCTCATGTCCGGTTCCTCTCGTCCCAATCTATTATTCTAAATTGCGAATTGATTATCGCATTAGTGAATGAGTCGGTCAAGCAGAGAGCAGACGCCACCGCCCGAGCGTATGCTCCCTTGCTTCGTCATTGCGAGCGCAGCGAAGCAATCCAGGGCGGGGTGATGCTGCCCTGGATTGCTTCGCTGCGCTCGCAATGACGATAAGGTGGGTCAGTCCCGCCGCAGGATCATCGCGCCGTAGCCATAGCCGCCGTTGGAGACGATGCAGGTCCGCGCGTCCCGCACCTGCCGTCCGCCGCCGCGGCCCCAGAGCTGGACGGTCGCCTCATGGATGTGGCCGTAGCCGTGGAACCGCCCGGCCGAGAGCTGGCCGCCGCCGGTGTTGAGCGGCAGTTCGCCGTCCAGCGCGATCCGCTGCCCGCCCTCGGTAAAGCGGCAGGCCTCTCCCTTCGGCACGAGGCCGAGCGCCTCCAGCCACATCCACACGTGGATCGAGAACCCGTCGTAGATCTGCGCGCAGTCCATATCGGCGGGCGTGAGGTCGGTGCGCTCCCACAGCATCGCTCCGGCGCGGTGGGCGGCGGGTAGTTCGGTGAAGTCGCCCTCGTGGCGGCCCACCCACAGTCCGCCCACGGCCATGCCCATTGCCTCGATATGGAGCGGCGGATTGCGCAAGTCCTTCGCCGCGTCCCGGTGCGACAGGACGATCGCGGTCGAGCCGTCGATATGGCTGTCGCAGTCGAATAGCCTCAGCGGCGAGGAGATCACCCGCGCCGCAAGATAATCGTCGAGGGTGAGCGGCTTGCGGTAGATCGCATTGGGATTGTGCGCGGCGTTGGCGCGGTTTCTGACGGCGATGGCGCCCAGTTGCGCTTCGTCGGCGCCGTACTTGTCGAAATAGGCCTGCGCATAGAGCGCGAAAGTGTTGATCGGCGAAAGCGCGTTGTAGGGCACCGTCCAGGCGTTGTTGCCGTCCACCCGGTCACGCGCGCCGGACATGAGCGTGGATGCGCGCGACACCAGCCGCGCCTGCGCCTGCGCGACGCTGCGGAACACCACGACATGACGGGCGAGGCCGCAGGCGATCGCGGTCACCGCGTTGAAGATCGGCGCCATGTGGCTGAACCCCTCGGCGGAGGCGAGAATCCAGCGTGGCTCGATGCCAAGCACGGCGGCCGCTTCGGAGGGGCTGACGGGCGCGATCCCGCCGCCTTCGCTGCTCTTGCCGGGATATGTGGCGATCCCGTCGATGTCCGAGGGGGAGAGCCCCGCGTCGGCAATGGCGGCGAGGCAGGCGTCGGCAGTCAGTTGCAGCGCGGTGCGGGGGGAGGGACGGCCGACCTCGGACTGCGCGGCGCCGGTGATGCACACCTGCTTTTCGGGTAGGAGGGTCATTCCCTGTCCTCCCGGAACATCGGCAGCCAGATATCGTCGTGGTGCTCGAACTCGACCGTCAGCGGCATGCCGATGCGCACCTCTCTCCCGAGGACATTGGTGAAGACGTAAAGCTGTGCCTGCTCCGCCAGCTCGACGACGCCGAACACGAAGGGCACGGCCAGCCCCGGCACCCACGCCTCATGGTTCACCGTGTAGCTGGCGAGGCGGCCCTTGCCGGAAACCGGCGCGGGGGCGACGGCCTCGCTGCCGCAATTCGAGCAGCGCGGGAACGGCGGGTGCTGGTACGTTCCGCATTGTCCGCAGCGCTGGATGCGCAAGCGCCCGTCCGCTCCGCAAGTCCAGTAGAAGGCGGTTTCCGGCTCCAGCTTCGGCAGCTTGCGCATCAGAACACCACGCCCTGCACCTTGAGGTCGATGATCTCGTCCTCGGAGTAGCCCAGGCTCTCCAGCACCGCGTCGCTGTGCGCCCCGAGGTCGGGCGAGCGGGTGGAGGACAGTGGCGTGCCGTCGAAGACCATCGGCAGGCCGATCATCGGGATCTGCGTGCCGTCGCCGTAGTCCACGCGCTTGAGGTAGCCGTTGGCCTGCGCCTGCGGATCGTCCTTCATTTCGCCGACGTCCTGCACGACGTCCCACTGGCCCGACTGGCGCGAGAGGATCGCCTTCCATTCGGCGAGCGTCTTGCCGGCGAACAGCGCCTTCACTTCGGCATAGCAGGCATCGATGTTCGCCTTGCGTGCGGCGGCGTCGGCGAAGCGCGGGTCGGCGGCGAGGTCGGGCCGTCCGGCGGCTTCGCAGAAGGGCGTCCAGTACTTGTCCGCCTGCAGCATGCAGAGCGCGAGGAAACGCCCGTCGGCCGTGCGGTAGTTGCTGACGAGCACGTTGTTGGGCTTGTCGGCGGGCGGCTTGGGGAACTTCTGCACCCCGTCCGCCGTCGCCTGGCAGACGTAGCGCTGCATCGACCACAGGGCGGTGCCCAGCAGCGAGACGTCCACGCTAGACGCCTCGCCCGTCAGCGCCCGCTTGGCGATGGCGGCGCAGATCGCGCCCGACAGCATCGCGCCTGATATCGTATCGCCGAATGCCGGTCCCGGCGGGCCGACCGGATGCGGCGCCTCGGGCTCGGTCAGCGAGGAGGAAATACCGCCGCGCGCCCAGAAGGTGATGGCATCGTAGCCGCCTTTCTCATGGTCCGGTCCATTGGGGCCGAGCGCGCTGCCGCTGGCGTAGATGATATCGGGATATCCGCTGCGGATCGTCTCCTCGTCGATCCGCATCGCCCGCCGCGCCGGGGGCAGCAGATTGGTGAGGAACACGTCGGCGTCCTTCAGCAGCCGGTCCAGCACCGCGCGCCCGGCCGCCTGCTTGAGATCGAGCGTCACCGAGCGCTTGCCCCGGTTGTAGCTCTCCCACGAATAGTCGATTTTCCCGCCGCCAAGACCGCCGATCGAAAGCCCCCGCAGCGGATCGCCGGTCGGCGGCTCGATCTTGATCACGTCGGCGCCAAGGTCCGCCAGCATCCCGCCGCAAGCCGGCACGAAGGCCCACATCGCGACTTCCACGACCTTGATGCCTTCCAGCGGCTTGCCCATCGGCCTCTCTCGTTCTGTTACCATCGCTTGACCGATGAAATTCTATATTGCGAAGGATGGACCGAAATGGCGAATTAGGTCAAGCCGAAGGAACAGATATCGGGAAAGGGAAAAGGCATGTCTCAAGTCCTCGAAAGGCCGCGCCCGGCGCAGCCGCAAGTCACGGTTCCGGCGACGCTGGAACAGGCGCTCGATCCGCAGTGGCTCGCGGGCGCGCTGGGCAAAATCGCGGCCGGGCGCGCCATCGCGCAGGTCGAACAGGTCGAAGTGATCCGCACCGTCGCCACCAAAGTGCGCTTCGCCGTCACCTTCGAAGACGGCGAGCGGCTGGGGTTCTGCCTCAAGGGCCTGCTCGACGTGGACGCGATGACCGCGCGCGGCGGGCCGACCTGCGTGCTCGAGTCGGACTTCTACAACAAGGTCGCGCCCGTGATCGCCGTGCGCGTGCCCGATTGCGTCGCCACCGTGATCGACCGGGAGGCGCAGCAGGCCGTGACGATCATGCGCGACCTCATCGCCGATGGCGCGCGGTTCTGCTCGGCGCTCGATCCCTTCACGGCGGACGACGCGCTGGAGAGCCTGCGGCAGTTGTCGTTGCTCCATGCGCGAAGCGATTTCCTCGATGGCGCCGACTGGATTCGCCCGCGCGCGGCGGAGCTGGCGAAGATGAGCTATGTCACGCCGGAGGCCCTGCAGGACCTGCTCGACGGACCGCGCGGCGACAACCTATCGCCCCGCGTGCGCAGCGCCGCCAATCTTGCGGCGGCGATCAGGGAACTCGCCGCGCGCGACGGCGGCCGGCCGCAGTTCATGATCCATGGCGACGCCCATGCGGGCAACGTCTTCCGTACGCCCGAGGGCATGGGCGTGATCGACTGGCAACTGCTCCAGCACGGGGGCTGGGCGCTCGACGTGGCCTATCACCTGAACGCGGTGCTGCCGACCGAAGTAGCCGAGGTCGAGGAGCGCCGCCTGCTGGGCGAATACCTCGCGATGATGCGCGCGCACGGGATGGACATGCCGTCCGAAGCGGACGCCTGGACGCAATACCGCGAGGGCGTGACTTATGGCTATTACCTGTGGTCGATCACCCGCCGCGTCGATCCGCCGATCATCGTCCAGTTCGTCGATCGGCTCGGCAAGGCGGTGATGCGGCACGACAGCTTCGGATTGCTCGCGTAGGGGCACAGATCGAAGCGTGCACCGAACTTACCTTCGTCATTGCGAGCGAAGCGAAGCAATCCAGGGCAGTTTCAAGCCGTCCTGGATTGCTTCGCTTCGCTCGCAATGACGATCGGGAGTAAGCGTATTTTGCGGCTTTTTGGAAACCGTGAAAAGGGCCACGCCGGTGACGGCGTGGCCCAAGGTCCGGCCGCGAAGGACCGTCAGGAACCGGGGTTCCCGTTATGAAAGGTCAGCGCCCGAAGGCGTACTTGAGGCGCACCCCGTACATGCGCGGCGGGCCGTACATGAAGTCGCCGATACCCGAAGAATCGTAGCCGCCGCCCGACGTGGTGCGATAGTGCTTGTTCGTCACGTTCTGCGCGAAGACGACCACGTCGAAGCCCGAGCCGCCCACGTCGGTGATGCCAGCATTGAGGTTCAGCAGACTGTAGCCGGGGATCTGCAGGTTTCCATCGACGAACTGCTTGGCTGTATACGTGAAGACCGCCCCGAAGTTCAGCTCACCGACGTTGTCGCCCAGTGGAACCGAGTAGTCGCCCGAGAGCGTCAGCTTGTGCTTGGGCGAGTAGGTCAGCGGACCTCCGATCCGCCCGCGCGGGATGATCTGCAGGAAGGGGCTGTCCGCCGAGAGCGTAGGCGTGATGAGCTCCTTGAGCTTGGTGTCGAGGTACGTGTAGCCCGCCGAGAGCCGCAGCCCCTGGAACGGGGTCACCCCTGCATCGACTTCCACGCCCCTGATGACCGACCGGCCTGCATTGATGATCGCCGCGCCGCCTGCCAGGCCGCTGTCCGGCTTGGCGATGAGCGCGCCGAACACTTGCTGGTCGGAGAAGTCGTTCCAGAAACCGGCGATGTTGAAATAGCCGGGCAGGGCGCCGCGGAAGGTCATCTTGGCGCCGACTTCATAGGCGTCCACCTTCTCCGGCTTCGCGGTTTCGAGGCCGGGATTGGTGAAGTTCACCGTGCCCTGACGATAGCCGCGTGCATACTTGGCATAGATCAGCGTGTCGGGCGTCGGTTTGAAGTCAAAATCGATGAGCCAAGTGGGCTTGTTGGACTTGTTGACGATGCGCGTGCCGCAGGCCGAGGTGTCGCCGCCGTTGGCAAGCAGGCTCACCGTCGGGTGGTTGAGGTTGTCGTTGCAGACCCAGCTTACCACACGCGTACCGACGCCGGGGATCGTCGCCATCGTGCGGCGATTGCTTTCCGAGTAGCCGTCGATCTTGTCGAAGGTCCAGCGTCCGCCGAGCGTCAGGGAGAGCTGGTCCGTGAACCGGTAGGTGGCCTGCCCGAAGACGCCGTGGTTGTTGAAGGCGAGCTTGGTGCGCGATTCCGAGATGATGTTGCCTGGTACCGTGACGCCCGGAGCGATGGGGATCAGCGGGATGCCGCCCACGCAATCCAGCGTCCCGGGGTCTACGCAGTTGCCGTAGATGCCGGTGCGCTGCTGGTTCCATCCGATCGGGCGACTGAATTCGAGGTAGCCGCCGACCACGAAGTTGAACTTGCCGTCGGTCGAGCGGCCCTGGACCTGCAGTTCCTCGGTCGTCGTGGATTCCGAAGCCGCGTCATATCCGGGCTGGGTGCCCAGTTGGATATTGTCGAAGCGCGAACCGACTGCGGGCCCACCCGCTGCCGCTGCGGCGCGCGTATAAGCCGTGTCGGGCACGAAGAAGTTGTCGCTGTAGAGCTGGAACTGGCTCTGCTCCCGATACTCGCCGTAGCTGGCGATGTTCTTGATCGTGATCGTATCGCTGGCCTGCCAGGTCGTCGTGTTGATGACCTGCCAGGTGCGCAGGAACATGCGCGGGTTGGGATTGCCCACCTCGACGTCGAGCGGTCCGTCGCCGCGTGCGGCCTGACGGTCGATCTGGTCGCAGGAAGCCAGCGACGTGTAGTAGAATGGGGCGCCGTAAGGGCGGCCGGTCGCCGGATTTATGTCGGTCGGCAGCGGGGGATTGCGGTTGCAGAACTCGTGCCGCGATGCATAGCCGTTGGTGTCCGACCGGCTGTAATGGGCCACCGTGTAGTTTTCGAGGTTGGGCGTCAGGTCGGCGACGACGCTGACGCGGCCGTAGAAGTAGTTGACGTCGTTGAAGTCCTTCGGGCCTACCCCCGACTGGTTCTTCATGTAACCGTCGCGCTCGTTGCGGTCGATCGCGACGCGGACCTTGAAGGTGTCGGCCAGCGGTGCGTTGAACATCGCCTGGACGCGCTTCTGATCGTAGTTGCCGTAGGTCCCCTCGACCGAAGCCTCGAGCAGGTCGGTCGGCTTGGAGGGCACGAGCAGCACGGCGCCGCCGGTGGTGTTGCGGCCCTGAAGGGTGCCTTGCGGGCCTTTGAGCACCTGCACGTTCTGCAGGTCGGTGAAGGCGCCCGCGCCCACCGTGTTGCCGCCCGCCGTGCCGCCTTGCGCGCGCACGCCCACCACGTCGGCGAAATACACGCCGACGGTCGGCGCGGTCGAGGCGTCTTGGTTGAAGCCGCGAATGGAGAAGGTCGACTTCTCAGGCCCGTAGCGGGTGTTGACCGAAAGCGAAGGCGTGAAGACCGCAAGGTCGGAGGCGACCGCGATGTTGCGCTTCTGGATCTGGTCGCCGCTGAACACGGTGATCGAGATCGGCACGTCCTGCAGGCGTTCTTCGGTGCGGCGGGCGGTGACGATGATCTCGTCCGGGTTGATGCCCTGCGCCATTACCGGCGTCGCCGTCAGCCCTGCGAAAGCGACCGCTGGGATCGCGACGCTGCTGGTGAGCCGGCTCCTGAAATTCCTTGCACTCATGGTCTCTCCTCTCCTCCGGAAACATTGTTCTCGTTATCGGCAGACGGTTCTGCGGGACGGCCGGCTCTTGCCGGTCCGCGCGGGAGATTTTCGGTTAATCGAAGTCGGGGAAGCGCGCAGACCCGGCATTGCCGACCTGCGGTTGACGCCCCCCAAGCGCCTGTGTTCTCTCCCTGGTGCCGATGCCCGGCAGACCTTTTTGCCTGAGGGAAACACTACGAATCCCTCGCCTGTTTGCAAGGATAACTGCGAGACATTCAGTTCACAATTGGGAACGTCATATCGAAAATGCGAATTCATCTATCATCGTTGCGAGATTGTAACACCTGTTCAGCCAATCATGCCGTAAGGGTCACATCCAGGAGAGCAAGAGTGCCGCTCCAGGCAATTCGATGTGCCGCCGCATCATAGGCTATCCCCTCGGCGATACCGTCGTGATCCGGGTCGGTGAAGGCGTGCCGGGCCTGCGCGAACTCGGTTGCGGAGTAGTTCGCGCCAGCGTGATCGAGTTCGGCGCGCAGGGCCTCGAAGTCGGCGCGCGGGACATAGGGGTCGAGTCCTCCTGTCCAGACGGCGATGCGTGCGGTAACGATCCCGGGTTCGGCCGGGGCATGGGTGAGCAGCAGTCCGTGGAAACTCGATACTGCCCGTACGGGTGCGCCGCTGCGGGCGAGTTCGAGGACGCACTTGCCGCCGAAGCAATAGCCTATCGCCGCGACGCGCTCCGGGTCGACACCGGGCAGAGTGCGAGTCGTTTCGAACCAGGTGACCACGCGGTCGCGAAGCACTTCGGGGCAGGCCATGAGTTCGGCAAAATATCGACCCGCAGACTGCGGCGTGGAGATGTCCGCACCGTGTCCGTACATGCTGGCGGCGACGGCGAGGTAGCCATGATCGGTCAGCGCGGCGACTGCCATTTCGAACGCAGGGCCGGAGCCGGTGGCGCCGGGGATCATCAGCACTGCGGGATGAGGCCCTTCACCGCATGGCCGGGCGACGAAGCCATCAAGAGCGACACCATCATGGTCGCAGGCGATCGGCTCAAATCTGTCGTCCATGCCTTTGTGCCCTCTCTGTAGTCCAAACTGCGAACGTTAAGTCTCCAGATGGAATGATCCGGGCTCTCAGCGTTGTCAAAGGTTGCACCGTCTTGCACGCCCGTGCGATCAGCGGGGCATGATGCGGACCGGATACAGGCAGGAGCGCAAGCCGCGCTGGAAGGTAGCGGCGGTGGTCCTGCTGATCCATGTCGTGGTCATCACCGGGCTGGTGCGGGCGTTCACTCCGGACCTTGCAACGACGGTCGCGCGGTCGGTGACCCGGGCTTTCACGATCTCGGCGGAGCCACCGAGGCCCGAGGCCAGTCCGTCCCCCGCACCCGGCCGCACGCAGCAGATAGAGGGTGCGGCTGCTCCGGCCGGTCGCAAGGCCGACCCGAGGCCGGTCGCAGCCCCCCGCGCGTCGGTCGTGATCCGCCCGACGCAGGCGCCTCCCGTCGCAGGAAAAGGTGCTGAGGATGCGGCTGGAGCCGCCGTGGCAGGCGAAGGTACGGGGGCTGCGGGTATCGGTTCGGGTACTGGAGCCGGCTTGGGCGGGGAGGGCGCCGGTGGAGGCGGTGGCAGCTTTCCCACGGTGAAGATCGCCGGTAATATCAATTCAGCAAAGGACTATGCGCGCAGAGGCCGTGACTTGCGCGTGGGAGCTTCGGTCACCATCGACCTTCGGGTCGGCACCGATGGCCGGGTGGTCGCTTGCCGGGTCGTGCAGCCGAGCCCGGACCCGGAGGCCGACCGCGTGACTTGCGATCTGGCGACGCGCCGTTTCCGCTTCCGTCCGGCCAGGGATACTACTGGAAAAACAGTAGAAGCGACCTATCGTTGGCGACAGCGCTGGTTTTATTGACGCATTACACAGCCTGTAACGTTGCATTGCAGCAATCGGTGGCTATGACCGTCACACCGGTATCCGTCAGTTGACGAGCGAAGCTTCCTCTATGTCGATCCTTGTTCCTGTAATTCTCTGCGGCGGTAGCGGCACGCGGCTGTGGCCGCGCAGCCGGGCCGCGATGCCCAAGCCGTTTCTGCCGCTGGTCGGCGACAGCACCCTGTTCGAAGCGGCGCTGGCCCGCTGCCACGGTTCCGGGGGCTTCGCGCCGCCGGTCGTGGTAACCGGCCACAAGCATCTCGCCCATGTCGAGGCGCAGCTCGGCACGGTCGAGGGGGCGCAGGTGATCGTCGAGCCCTCGGCGCGCAATACCGCCGCCGCCATCGCACTCGCCGCCTGCCGCCTGCCCGAAGATGCGGTGATGCTCGTGTGTCCGAGCGACCACCACATCGGCAATACCGAGGCTTTCGCCGTCGCTGCGGCCGCCGCCGCGAAGCTGGCGCAGCAGGGGTGGCTGGTGTCCTTCGGCATAGAGGCGACGCGGCCCGAGACCGGCTTCGGCTACCTCAAGCGCGGCGATGCGATCCCCGAGCACGGCGGTTTTCGTACCGCGCAGTTCGTCGAGAAGCCGGATCTGGAACGCGCCAAGGCGTTTCTCGCCGAGGGTATCTACGCCTGGAACGGCGGCATCTTCGCGTTCCGGGTCAAGGACTTCCTCGTCGAACTCGCGACGCACCGGCCCGACGTCGCCGCCAGCGTCGCCGAGGCGGTGGCGAAGGGCACCGAAGACGGCCAGCGCTTCCATCCCGACGCGGCAACCTTCGCCGAGGTGCCCAGTGTCTCGGTCGACTACGCGGTGATGGAGAACACCACTCGCGCGGCGATGGTGCCCGCCGACATGGACTGGTCCGACATCGGCAACTGGCAGGCGCTGCACGAGGCGCTTGAGACCGATGAGCACGGCAATTCGGTGCGCGGTTCGGGCACGGTCGAGATGGTCGACTGCCGGGGCGTGCTGGTCGACAGCGACGGTCCGCGAGTCTCGGTGATCGGGCTGGAGGACGTGATCGTCGTCGTCGATGGCGACGACATCATGATCACCACCGTCGCCGGCGTGCAGAAGGTGGGCAATCTTTCCGGCGCCAGAAATCAGTGAGTATTCGCCGATGACCGACGCCCGCGCTTCCTCCTCGCTGCCGATCCGACAGGTCGAGAAGCCCTGGGGCCTGGACGTCCTGCCTGCGCCGTTCGAGGCGCCCGAGGGCCAGCGCATCGGCGAAATCTGGTTCGAGCCGCCCGCCGCTCTGCCCGAGCTTCTGGTCAAGTACATCTTCGCCAGCGAGGCGCTGTCGGTGCAGGTCCACCCTTCCGACGCGCAGACGCTGGCCAAGGGCATCGGGCGGCAGGGCAAGGAGGAATGCTGGCTGATCGTCGCTGCCGAGCCGGGCGGCAAGCTGGGCATCGGCTTCGACCGGGAGATCGGCGAGGACGCGATGCGCGCCGCCGCGCTCGACGGGTCGATCGAACACCTGATGACCTGGCACGAGGTCGTGCCGGGCGATTTCTTCTACATCCCGGCCAATACCGTCCATGCCATCGGCGCGGGCGTCAGCCTGATCGAGGTGCAGCAGAACAGCGACATTACCTATCGCCTCTACGACTACGGCCGCCCGCGCGAGCTGCATCTGGAGGACGGGATGGCGGTATCGCACGGCGAGCCGTACTCGCGTGAGCAATGGTTCAAGCACGTGCCGCTGGACGGTTCGCAGGTGCTGGTCGATGGCCCGCTCTTCGTGCTGGACCAGGTCGCGGGCGTGCCGTCGCAGGAGATCGCAATGCGCTATCCCGATGCACTGCTGGTGATCCCGCGCGAGGGCGCGGTCGAAGTCGCGGGAGAGTCCATCGCGCCCGGCAGCTGTGCGCTCGCGATGGGCCTCGCCGACGTGCGATTTGCGGAAAACGGCGTTTGCCTGCTGACGAGACCCTGTAAAATCGCGTCCTGACGGTGCATGAAGGGGGGCATGATCGTCCAGACCATCCAGTTGGCACTGACGCCGGTTTTCGTGCTCGTGGCCATCGGCAATATCCTCAACATCCTCTCGACGCGGCTCGGGCGCGTGGTCGATCGCGCGCGCATCCTGCAGGAGCGGCACGGCACCACGCAGGGGATGGAGCACGACATGGTGGTCAGCGAGTTGCGGCTGGTGAACCGGCGCATGACGCTGATTACCCATGCGGTGCGCTACATGGTGCTCTCGGCGCTGGCGATCGGCGTGACGGTGGCCGTGCTGTTCCTTTCCGGGCTTGGCGGAATGGACTGGCATGCGGCGGCGGCGGTGACGTTCCTTGCCGCGATCGTGCTGCTGCTGTTCGCGCTCGTCCTGTTCCTGCGCGAAACGCAGGTGGCGGCCGACGCACTGCGCATCCCCAGCGACTATCTGGAACTTCATCGCCACATCTGAGAATCCGTTTGGAAATTCGCCGCAGGCGAATTTCGTGGCACCGGCCCACGCCCCCACCCGGCCTCCCACGGAAGTATACTTGATGGGAGGCCGGGTGGGGGCGTGGGCCGGTGCCGCTAAGAAAATGCCCTCTTGGGCATTTTCCAAACAGACTCTGAAACGCCATCGCCGCCGCGATTGGAGTTCACGCGCTTTGCCCTAGTCTCTCCGGCGGGAGAGACAATCATGGGCGACGGCAGGGCACTACAGGAATGGAAGCGCGGCTGGCCGGTGGTCGTCGCGGCAATGGCGGGGTTCTCGTTCTTCTCGGTGCTGATCTCGGCGACCGGGCTGTTCATCGAGCCGCTGGAACGGGCTTTCGGATGGGACCGGGCGACGCTGTCGATGGGACCGGCGATCGCGACCGCAGTGACGGCGCTCCTGTCGCCGTTCTACGGTGCGCTGATCGACCGCTTCGGCTCGCGGCGGCTGGGACTGCCGGGGGTAGTCGTGACGATGGCGGGCACTTGCATGTTCGCCTTCGCCAGCGGATCGAAGCTGCAGTGGGTGGTGATGTGGATCGCCTTCGGGCTGATCCTGACCTCCATCAAGTCGACGATCTGGACGACGGCGGTAGCAGGCACGTTCGACAAGGGCAGGGGCCTTGCGCTCGGCCTTGCCGTGACTGGCCCGGCTATCGCGCAGACGCTGGTGCCGCCGCTCGGCAACTTCCTGATCGAGAGTTTCGGCTGGCGCGCCGCCTATGTGTGGTTCGGGCTCGGCTGGGGCGGGGTGACGCTGCTGGTATGCTGGCTGTTCCTGCGCGATGCCCACGATCGGCGGCCGAAAGCGGATGGGGCCGCACGCGCCGTGCTGCCGGGCCTGCACAAGCGTGAGGCACTGCGAAGCCGGGCCTTGCTTCAGGTGGCGGTGTCGTCCTTCGTGGTGATGGCGATGACCATCGGGCTGGGCATCCACCTTTTCCCGATCCTCACCGAAGCGGGCGTAGCGCGCAGCGAGGCAGCTTGGTTGCTGTCGCTGGGCGGCATAGCGGGCATCGTCGGCAAGCTGGTGACCGGGGCGCTGCTCGACCGGTTCCGGCCGAACTGGACCGGCAGCCTGACGATGGGGGTGACGGCGGTGACGTTCGTGGTGCTGATCCGCTTCCTCGATTCGATGCCCGCGCTGATCGCGGCGCTCGTGATCAACGGCTATGCGGCGGGCTCCAAGACGCAGATCACCGCGTTCCTGACCGCCGGATATGCGGGGATGCGCAATTTCGGGATGATCTACGGCGTCATGTCGGCGCTGGTGGCGCTGGCTTCCGGGCTTGGCCCGTGGATCGCGGGGAAGGTCTACGATACCTCGGGCGGGTACGAGCCGTTCCTCTGGGCGGGTGCGGTCGGCTGCGTACTGGGCGGCGCGCTGCTGCTGGCGCTGCCGCCGATGCCGAAATGGGATCAGGCAGACGCTGAGTCCTCCCCGGAACGCAGACAATAAAAAAGCGGGGCGCCTTCCGACGCCCCGCTTTCTGTTTCATTGTACCGGAACGATCAGGCCGCCAGCTTGAACGGCTCGATCTCGCCCGAAAGGTACAGCTTCTTGGCCTTTGCGCGGCTGAGCTTGCCCGAGCTGGTGCGCGGCAGGCTCTTGGGCGGCACCAGTTCGACCACGCAGTTCATGCCGGTGATCGAGCGCACCTTGTCACGGATCAGGTCGCGCAGTTCGAGGCGTTTGACCGGATCGGAGACGCGGCAGTGGACGAGCACGGCGGGGGCTTCCTCGCCGTTGTCCGTCTCCACAGAGAACGCCGCGATGTCGCCGTGGTTGAAGCCGGGAAGCTGCTCCACGGCCCACTCGATGTCCTGCGGCCAGTGGTTCTTGCCGTTGATGATGATCATGTCCTTGGCGCGGCCGACGATGAACAGGTAACCGTCCGTCATGTAGCCCATGTCGCCGGTGTCCAGCCATCCGTCGACGAGGCACGCGGCGGTCGCCTCGGGGTCGCGGAAGTAGGAATGCATCACCGACGTGCCGCGGCACCAGACCTTGCCGATCTTGTGGTCGCCCAGCGTGTCGCCGTTTTCGCCGCGGATCACCACTTCCATGTCGCGCACGGCCTTGCCGCAGTTGACGATGGCGCGGTAGCGGGCCGGGCGGTTGAGATCGCGCGGCGCGCCCGAGAGGCGCTCCTCCTCGACCAGTTCGACGCGGATGCCTTCGCCCGGCGGCATGACGGTGACCGCCAGCGTCGCTTCGGCCAGGCCGTAGCTGGGCAGGAACGCGGATGCCTTGAAGCCAGCATCGGCGAAGGCGTTGACGAAGCTCTGCATCACGTCCGGGCGGATCATGTCCGCGCCGTTACCGGCGATGCGCCAGCGCGACAGGTCGAAGCGATCGCTGACCGGGCTCTGGCTGGAGATGCGACGGGCGCAGATGTCGTAGCCGAACGTCGGCGAATAGGACGCCGAAGTGCCCTTGTTGCGGGTGATGAGGTCCAGCCATGCCAGCGGGCGACGCGCGAAATCCTCGGTCTTGAGGTAATCGGCCGAGACCTGGTTGGCGATCAGCGACAGGAAGCAGCCGACGAGGCCCATGTCGTGATACCACGGCAGCCACGAGATGCAGCGGTCGCTGTCCTGGAACTGCATGCCGTGCGCGTGGCTGGCAAGGTTCGACAACAGCGAGCGGTGAGTCACCGCGACGCCGTGCGGGAAGCGGGTGGAGCCCGACGAATACTGCAGGTAGCAGATATCGTCCGGATCGGCCTTGGGCAGCGCGACTTCGGGCGCATCTTTCGCAGCGAAATCGGCCCAGGTGGCATGGGCACAGCCCTGACGCTCGGCCGCAGCGGCGGTCATCGTGGCGATCTCGTCCGGACCGATCAGCAGGATCGGGTCGGAGCTGGAGAGCTGCACGGCCAGCTGGTCGATGTAGTTGTCCTTGCCGCCGAAGCTGGTGGGCAGCGGCAGCGGCACCGGCCAGGCGCCCGCGTAGACCGCGCCGCAGAACAGCGCCGCGAAGTCCACGCCGGTTTCGGCGATGAGGGCGATGCGATCGTCCTTCTTCACGCCGCGTGCGATCAGCGCATAAGCGACCTTGAGCGCGTCTTCACGCAGCTCCGAGAAGGGGTAGACGCGCGTGAGCGTGCCGCGCGGATCGTGGAAATTGAACCCGCGTTTGCCTGTGGCGGCATAGTCCAGGGCGTCGCCGAAGGTGGCGAAATCGGCGAAAATGCGCGGCAGCGCATCCTCGTTGGGGGTGGGGATAAGTGCCTGCCCCGTATTCGGCACCAGTTCGATGGTGTCGGCCATATGATCTAACCCGTTGTAGTTATACCGTTACTCTCGCGAGACCGGCGCTTCTATCCGGTCCAATCTGAACCGGAGGTAGCTGTGTTGCGTCCCAGTACGGTCTCACGCACTCTCCCCAATCCAAGCCGACTGTGGCACGAATAGGGCAGCATGTCGGACAAGCGTCGCAATCCACAGCGTGGACCACACCCACTCGACCCATCCCGTCTGGAGGAACTGGCGCTGGCCTATGTCGCGCGTTTCGCCACGACGCAAGCCAAGTTGCGCGGTTATCTGCAGCGCAAGCTGAGGGAGCGGGGCTGGTCGGAAGAGGCCCAGTCGGAAGGAAGGGCGCCCGATGTTGAGGCGCTGGTCGAGCGTTATGCACAGAAGGGCTACGTCGACGATGCCTCGTGGGCGCGGATGAAGGCGGGCAGCCTGTTGCGGCGTGGCTACGGCGCGCGCCGGGTGGGCGAGGCGCTGGGGCAGGCAGGCGTGGACGAAACCCTGCGCGCCGAGGCGCGGCCCGGCATTGCCGAGCAGCGCCGCGCGGCGCTGGTGCTTGCGCGGCGGCGCCGGTTCGGTCCTTTCGCCGTTCAGGTTGCGGAAGACCCCAAGGTGCAAGATCGGCAACTCGCCGCGATGCTGCGCGCCGGGCACCCGCTCGACATCGCGCGCCGGATCGTCGAGAGCGAGGACGCCGACGCGCTCGAGGAATGGTGCGAGTCGGAATTCGGAGACTATTGAATGCGCCTTACCCGCTCCACGCTTGCCGTTTCGCTGCTGCTGGCCTTCGCCGCGTGCTCGCAAGGGGGGCAGGAGGCCACGGCGAAGGCATCACAGGCACAAGCTGCGGTGCATCCGATTTCGGGCCTGCCGGTCAAGGACCTCAAGGTGAAGTCGGCGAACGGCACCCACGCGTTCCGGGTGGAGGTCGCCTCGACGTTCAAGGAGCAGGAGCACGGGCTGATGTTCCGCTCCGAAATGGGCGCGGACGAGGGCATGATCTTTCCCAACAAGCCGCCGCGCCGCTCCGCTTTCTGGATGCGCAACACGGTGATCCCGCTCGACATCATCTTCATCGGCACTGACCACCGCATCCTCAACATCGCGGCGAACGCGGTGCCTTATGATGAGACGCCGCTGCCTTCGGATGGCATCGCTGCGGGCGTGCTGGAACTGAACGGCGGCCGCGCGGCGCAGCTCGGCATCAAGGCGGGCGACAAGGTCAGCTGGTAAAGGGTCAGCTGGTAAGCGGGCGTCATCCCGGACTTGCTCCGGGACCGCTGGCAGTGATCCGCCCTCTTCGCGGCGAGGCTGCGCGTGACCCTTCGACAAGCTCAGGGTGAGCGGGTTTGGTGTAACGACCTTTGAACAGCAGCCTTTTAAGACTGGCGTTTCAAATCCGCTCAGGCTGAGCCTGTCGAAACCCCCGCAGCAGGGTGCTGCCCAATAGGCGAGGTGCCTCCCGCGCCCCGTCTGCCTTAGCTTGCCTCCCGAAAGACACGGGAGAGACGGATGGGTTCGCTGACGGGAAAGACGGCGCTGGTGACCGGCGGTTCGCGCGGGATCGGCCGGGAGGTGGCGCTGAGGCTCGCGGCGGACGGCGCCCGGGTCTGCATCAACTACAACAACAATGCGGCCGCTGCCGAAGAGGTCGTCTCGGCGATCCGCGATGCCGGGGGCGACGCCTTCGCCCTGCAGGCCGACGTCGGCTCGGCCGAGGCCATCGCGGCGATGTTCGCGGCCTTCGATAAAGAGGCGGACGGCCTCGACATCCTCGTCAACAACGCGGGAATCGGCGAGATGGCGACGATCGCCGAGACCGACGAGGCGCTCTACGACGCGATGATGCGGGTGAACGCCAAGGGGCCGTTCTTCGTCACGCAGGCGGCGCTGTCCCGGCTGCGGGACGGTGGGCGGATCGTGAACCTTTCGTCCATGGTGGC
This sequence comes from Novosphingobium sp. fls2-241-R2A-195, assembly GCF_030209485.1. Taxonomy (NCBI): domain Bacteria; kingdom Pseudomonadati; phylum Pseudomonadota; class Alphaproteobacteria; order Sphingomonadales; family Sphingomonadaceae; genus Novosphingobium; species Novosphingobium sp. fls2-241-R2A-195. Next base: position 163,793 of record NZ_JARVRY010000002.1, on the reverse strand, counting down.
GCGCGCCGCTTATGCATCGTGCCTCGCCTATGCCATGAGCAAGGCGGCAGTGGAGCATTTCACCCGCTCGCTGGCGCAGGAACTGGGCGCGCGGGGGATCACCGTCAATGCGGTGGCGCCGGGCGCGACGATCACGGATTTCGCGCCCGCACTGTTCAACGATCCGGCGACGGTGGACTATCTCGCCTCGGTCGCGGCGCTCGGGCGGGTGGGGCAGCCGGGCGACGTCGCGCGGGTGATCGGCTTCCTGTGCGGGCCCGATGGCGCATGGGTGACGGGTCAGGTGATCGAGGCGAGCGGCGGGATGCATTTGTAGCACCCGAAGGTCCCTCTTCGCGCTTGCGTTGGGGGGCGCTTCGGGGCTAGTGCGCGGCTCATGGGAATCCTGTCCAAGATCTTCACCTGGTGGGACGGCGCCACCATCGGCACCTCGCTCTGGAGCTCGCGCAATGGCGAGCATGTCGGCACCGACGCGCAGGGGAACAAGTACTATCGTTCCAAGAACGCGAAGGTAAAGACCACCGAGGGCTGGGATCGCCGCTGGGTGATCTACGCCGGCGCCAACGACGCCAGCAACGTCCCCGCCGAATGGCACGGCTGGCTGCACCACTCGTACGATGGCGTGCCCGAAAGCCATCTGCCCGCGCCGCGCATCTGGGAAGTGGACTACACCCCCAACGCCACCGGCACCGCGACCGCGTATCGCCCGCAGGGCGCGCTGGAGCGTGGCGGCCGCCGCGCTGCCGCCACCGGCGACTACGAAGCCTGGTCGCCGGAAGCCTGAGGGCTCACGCGTGATTCGCTGGAGGGCTTTGACGGCACTCTCGTTGCTGTCGGTCCTGACGGCCTGCGGTGGTGAGCCTGCGCCCGAGGCGCAGGACACCAGCGTCCCGGATGCCATCGCCGGAATGCAGGCCGGCCCTGCACAGGCCGCGAAAGGCCAGCAGATCGGCACGCCCAACAAGGACCGCGTGGTCACGCTGGGCGTCCTCAACAAGCGCAACAACCTGACGCAGGACCTGGTGATGAAGCCGGGCGAATCGCGCCGCCTCGGCAATCTCGTCGTGAAGGTCGCCACCTGCGAGAAGACGCTTCCCTGGGAAAAGCCGCAGGAAGAGGGCGCCTTCGTCCAGGTCTTCGTCGAACAGCGCCGCACCACCGAGGAAAAGCTGGCCTGGAACAAGGTGTTCTCCGGCTGGCTGTTCAAGAACAACCCCGGTGCCAACGTGGTCGAGCACCCGGTCTACGACGTCTGGGTCAAGAGCTGCGCGATGAGCTTCCCGGGCGAAGAAGCCAGTCCGCAGGACGACGCGTCGCCGAGCAGGGCCTCGAACGCTTCGGGTAGTGAGAGCACTCCGGCCCCTGCCGCGTCGCCGAGCGCTTCTCCGACGGCGGCCGATCCCGAGCCGGTCGAGGAACCCGCTGTCGAGCAATAGCCCGACTGGGCTGCCTGCAGCAGCGCCAGATATGTCTTCTGCGGCATCTCCACCGCGCCCAGCGAGGCGAGGTGAGAGGTCATGAACTGGCAGTCGAGCAGGGTGATGCCGCCCCGTCGCAGCGCCGCCACCAGCCAGCACAGCGCGACCTTCGACGAATCGCTGACGCGCGAGAACATCGATTCGCCGCAGAACACCCGGTCGAAGCCGACGCCGTAGAGCCCGCCGACCAGTTCGCCCTCGCGCCAGACCTCGATCGAATGCGCGTGGCCGAGGAAATGCAGGTTCTCGTAGCTGGCCTGGATGCGGTGGCTGATCCAGCTATCTCCCCCGTCATCATTGGCATCCCCGTCGCGCGCCTGTCTCGGCGCTGCGCATTCGTCCATGACTTGCGAGAAGGCGCGGTTGCAGGTCACCTCGAACCGCCCGCGCTTGAGCGTGCGGGCGAGGGAGGAGGATACGCGAAGCCCATCGAGCGGCAGCGTCGCGCGCAGGCGCGGTTCGATCCAGAAGATCTCCGGATCGTCGCGCGCGTCGGACATGGGAAATATCCCGCTGCGATAGGCGAGCATCAGGAGTTCAGGCTCGATGATCGGATTTGAGCGGGGCGCGTGCACGAAACCGTCCTAGCAGATGGGGATAACGAGCGCGAATCGACATATTCGGTCCGCCGGTCCACAATCGCCGCTTGCCATCGCGCAAGTCCTTCATTAGAGGCCCCCGAGCCCGCAGGAGTGTAGCTCAGTTGGTAGAGCATCGGTCTCCAAAACCGAGGGCCGTGGGTTCGAGTCCCTCCACTCCTGCCAGCATCTTCCCAAGATCGCGATAATCTTCCCTTCGGGGAGATCCGGATGCGGGGCGCCGAAGTGTGCCCTGCACGCGGGTGCTTCGACAAGCTCAGCATGAGCGGAAACGGGAAGACGGCTTCTTCATTCCGCTCATGCTGAGCTTGTCGAAGCACCATCGTCGGGTCACGACGTTCAATTGCGGGCCAAGTTGCTTTACGAGAGCCCGTTCGCCGATTCGGGCTACTAGCGGGAAGACACAGTCGTACATGCACGCCAGCGCGCATCCTGACGCCGTGGAGGCCGAAGCGGCCACCTCCAACTCCGGCACCGACACTTACAAGCGCACGCGCCACGAAGCCTTGTGGATGGGCATCGTCCTGTCGCTGCTGGCGATGCTCCCCGCGATCGTCGCCTGGGCGCCGCAGATGACCGACTATCCTTCGCACCTGGCCGGGTTCAAGGTCATGCTCGATCACGGGCACGACCCGTTCCTGACGCGCTATTTCCTGTTCAAGTGGGAATGGACCGGCAACCTCGGCGCCGAACTGCTGATGGTGCCGCTGACGAAGATCATGGGGCTGGAAGCTGCGGGCCGCTTCATCGTCGCGGCCATTCCGTTCCTTACCGGCATGGCGATCATGGCGGTGGAATGGAGCCTCAGGAAGCGCATCGGTGTTGGCGCGATCCTGGCCTTCGCGATGATCTGGTCACCCTCGTTCCTGATGGGCTTCCTCAACTATTCGCTGTCGATCGCCTTCGCGCTGTTCGTGCTGGCGGGCTGGGTGCGGCTGGAGAACTGGCGCTGGCGCTGGGCGGTGATGATCCCGGCCAGCTTCGTGGTGTGGCTGTGCCACGTCTCGGGCTGGGGCGTGATGGGCGTGCTGATCTTCGGCTATGAATGGTCGAAGCGTGCAAGCTGGCGGGACTGGCGGCCGTTCCTCAGGCCCTGGCCGCTGATCTTCCCGCTGCTGCCGATGCTGCTGGGCGTGGGTTCGAACTCCAAGGTGTCCTACGGGCGCTTCGGCGTGCTCGAATACAAGTGGCAGATCCTCTACCGCGCGATGCGCAGCTACGACATGACCTTCGACATCGCCAGCCTGTGCGTGGTGGTGGCGGTGATCGTGGCGGCGCTGGCGATCCGCCGCTTCGACGGACGCGTCGGCTGGGCGGCGCTGATCCTGCTGATCCTGACGCTGGTGGTGCCGCGCCAGATCTTCGGCGGCGACTATGCCGACTATCGCCTGAGCACCGCCGCGCTGCTGGTCGCGTGCCTCGCGATCGACTGGCCGGTGCCGCGCTGGGGCCTCGCGCTGGCGGGCCTGCTGTTCACCGCGCGCATCGCCGTCACCACGGTGGTCTGGTACGAGGATGCGCAGACCGCGCGCCAGCTCGTCACCGCGCTCGATTACGTTCCCGAAGGCTCGCGCGTGGCGACGGCGATCGCGATTCCGCGCCGCCAGTGGTTCTTCGGCCCGTTCGAGCACTTCGGCAGTTACGCCGTGGTTCGCCGCAGTTCGATGGAGAATTCCAACTTCGCGCTGCCCGACGTCCACATGCTTTCCATGCGAGAGACGCGCTACCGTTTCAACGACCCGACCCAGCGTATTCTCTACAGCGACAGCCAGCGGATCGACTTGCGCAAGTTCAAGCCCGCGCGCCATGCCGACTACCTCTGGTACATCGGCACGAAGGCGCCGGTGGCGATCCCGGACGGGGCGCGGATCGTCTTCGCGACGCCCAACTCGTTCCTTGCACGCCTGCCGGACTCGGTGGACCTTGCAAATCCGGACAGTGGAAGCTAAATCCCCGTTTCCTCCCGACAGGCGGACTTCATCAGCCCCTCCCGGCCTCGGCCGGGGTGGCGATGGCCCCTAGGCGGAAGAATCGCAGAATTTTCCGTGACCAAAGCGGCATAGCTAAGAGAGCGACGTTAAGATGGCCAAGATCACCCCCGGCGAATTCATGCGCCAGGTTCAGGCGGAAACGCGCAAGATCCACTGGCCTTCGCGCCAGGAGACGGTCACGACCGCGATCTTCGTCGGCCTGATGACGGTGCTGCTGGCGGTGTTCTTCCTGGGCATCGACGCGCTGTTCGGCTGGGTCGTCAGCGCTCTGCTGAACGCCCTTTGATCGCCAGAATACAGGACTGAGAGAACACATGGCCCGCTGGTACATCATCCACGCCTACTCCGGCTTCGAGAGCAAGGTTAAGGAAGCCATCATCACCGAGGCCGAGCGCATCGGTCTGTCGCAGCTCGTCGAGGACGTGCAGGTTCCTTCGGAAACCGTCACCGAGGTGAAGCGCGGCAAGAAGGTCCAGACCGAGCGCAAGACGATGCCCGGCTACGTCCTCGCCAAGCTGACGCTGAACGACGACGTCTACCACCTCATCAAGAACACCCCGAAGGTCACCGGCTTCCTGGGCGCTAACGGCAAGCCGCAGGCGATCAGCGAGAGCGAGGCCTCGCGCTACTTCGGCGCCGCCGAAGCCGCCGCCGCCGCGCCGCGCAAGACCGTCTCGATCGATTACGAGATCGGCGATTCGGTCAAGGTGCTCGATGGCCCCTTCGCGAGCTTCAACGGCATCGTCGAGGAACTCGACTTCGAGAAGAGCCGCGTCAAGGTGGCGGTCTCGATCTTCGGCCGCGCCACCCCGGTGGAGCTGGAATTCGAGCACGTTGAACTCAGCAAGTAATCTGCCGTCGCCCCGAGCGACAAGGCGCACGACAAGAAACGCCCCGCCTCAGTGCGGGGCGTTTTGCGTTTCAGGAAACCGCGAATTAACCGGTTCTGGGCTAATCGGTTCGGATGGACAGGGGGCGCCTTAGATCGCTGGACGGGCTGCGCGGCATCGCTGCGTGCGGCGTCGCGTTCTTCTACCACCCGCTGCTCGAGTTCAACGCGCATGCGATTGGACATGCGCTCGCCGTCCTTCTTTGGCTGCGCACCTGGGGCTGGACCCTGGTGGACCTGTTCTTCCTGATCTCGGGCTATGTCTTTGCCCAGGTCTATCTCGGGCGCACTGGTGGCCGTGCAGGGCTGGAGCAGTCGGCGCTTCCCGACTTCGCCATGGCCCGGTTCGCGCGCCTATATCCGTTGCATTTGCTCTTGCTGCTCGTGACGGCGGCGCTGTTCGCGTCGGAGCCGGCCAACACCGCGATAGCCTTCATGGCGCACCTGTTCATGATGCAGGCCTTCGTCGCGCCTGTCGGCCATACGTTCGACGGTCCGAGTTGGTCGCTGTCGGTAGAGGTTTTCTGCTACGCCATCTTCGCCGTCGCGGCGGCGCGTGGCGATCGGGTGCTAAGGCGCATCACGGTGGCGACAGTGGTGCTGGCGCTGGGCTACATCGTCGTGCTCGGCGGGCGCGAAGGTGGTCCCTGGGCCGCCGACTGTCTCCCACGCGGACTGCTGGGGTTTTTCCTGGGGCAGATGTTGTGGCGCTGCAGGGAGCAGTTGCAGTCGATATGGACACCGTTTCTCGTCGTCGTCCTTGCCCTCGGTCTTGCGATCGACATGGGCGCGGCATGGAGCCCGCTGCCGCCGTTGTGCCTGCTGGCATGGCCTTGCGTCCTGGCTCTCGCGCTCCGTATCCCTGCGCTGGGGAGCCGGGCGATGGTCTGGCTGGGGGACCGCAGTTATACGATCTATCTCGTCCATTACCCGATCCTGCTTTGCTTCCGGCCGGACTTGAACGAGCAGCAGAACGTCTGGCTGGCGTCTGCCGGAACGCTGGGTTACGTGGCGATCGTTCTGGCGGCCAGCGCGGCTATCTATCGTTTCTTCGAGATGCCCGCCGGTCGCATGATCCGCGCTGCGTGGGGGCGTCGGCATTTAGCGGCGAACGCGGTGGCCACGGCCTGAAACGGGCTCTTTCCTTTCCTGCGCTTTTCCTATAGGGGCGCCCCCTTCGGACATGGCCTTGCCGTGCCCGATTCCCTGCGGGAGGGGTGCTGATCACACGGCGCCCCGCCAAAACCGCTAGACATGAGCCTCGGGAAACCGGGGCGACAGTGTGAAAAGGAGCGGCCCCATGGCCAAGAAGATTACCGGTTACATCAAGCTGCAGGTTCCTGCAGGCAAGGCCAACCCGTCGCCGCCGATCGGTCCGGCTCTGGGTCAGCGCGGCGTGAACATCATGGAATTCTGCAAGGCGTTCAACGCCGCCACGCAGGAACTCGAGAACGGCATGCCGATCCCGACCATCATCACCGTCTACGCCGACCGCAGCTTCACCTTCGTCACGAAGACGCCGCCTGCCACCTTCCTCATCAAGAAGGCCGCCGGTCTGAAGTCGGGCTCGAAGGAGCCGGGCAAGATTTCCGCCGGTAAGATCGCGCGTTCGAAGCTGTCCGAGATCGCCCAGGTCAAGATGGCCGACCTCAATGCCAACGACATCGAGGCCGCAACGAAGATCATCGAAGGTTCCGCTCGCGCGATGGGCCTCGAAGTGGTGGAGGGCTGAGCCCATGAAGCAGACCAAGAACCAGAAGGCTCTCGCAGCCAAGCTCGGCGACAACATGAAGCTCTACGGCGTTGACGAAGCGCTGCAGACCCTGCGTGACGTCAAGGCCACCAAGTTCGACGAGACCATCGAAGTCGCGATGAACCTGGGCGTCGATCCCCGCCACGCCGACCAGATGGTCCGCGGCATGGTTTCGCTGCCCGCCGGCACCGGCAAGACCGTTCGCGTCGCCGTGTTCGCCAAGGGTGACAAGGCTGCCGAGGCTCTCGCCGCCGGTGCCGACAAGGTTGGCGCCGAAGACCTCATGGAAGACATGCAGGCCGGCAACCTCGACTACGACCGCGTCATCGCCACCCCGGACATGATGGGCGTCGTCGGCCGTCTCGGCAAGCTGCTGGGCCCCAAGGGCCTGATGCCAAACCCGAAGCTGGGCACCGTCACCCCGAACGTGACGCAGGCCGTGAAGGACGCCAAGGGCGGCCAGATCGAGTTCCGCGTCGAGAAGCAGGGCATCATCCACGCCGGCATCGGCAAGATGTCGTTCTCGGACGCCGACCTGAAGACCAACTTCTCGGCTTTCGTGGACGCCATCGTCAAGGCGAAGCCCTCGGGCGCCAAGGGCAAGTACGTCCGCAAGATCTCGCTCTCGTCCTCGATGGGCCCGGGCCTCAAGATCGACACCACCGAGATCGCCGGCGCCTGATTTCAGCGCTGACGTAAACGGACTTGAAGGGCCGGGAGGGAAACCTCCCGGCCCTTTTCGTTTGTGCGATATCTGCGGCGTTTACGCTCGCCGCGATCGGGTGTAATGGCGTGCTGTACACATGTTCAGCATAACGCCGGGAGAGACGGCCAGATGGCTATCCGTTTCGAAGACATCAAGGAATTCATCGGTTCGCGCGTGATCTGGGACGACCGCGCCGACTTGTTCACGCCCGAGGCTGCCGCAGCGATTCGCGCCAAGGTAGAGGAGCGCACCGTTGTGGTGTTCCCGCAGGCGAACCTCACCGACCAGGAGCAGCTCGCCATCACCGAGGCGATGGGCGAGAAGATCCGCCTGACGGCGCGCAACAACGTGCAGAACAACGACCAGGACGTCTACCAGGTCACGCTCGACGAGAAGATCAACCCGCAGCCCGAATACGTGCTGGGCACTTTCTTCTGGCACATGGACGGCATCACGGTGGACATGCCGCCGCCCTTCGCGACGCTGCTGTCCTGCCGCATCGCGCCCGACAAGGGCGGCGAGACCGAGTTCGCCAGCACTTATGCCGCCTACGAGGGCCTTCCCGAAGAGGAGAAACAGGCGCTCGAGGGCCTGAAGGCGGTGCATTCTGTGCGCGCCAGCCTCTCGCCGATCGCCGATGCCATCCCGGAAAAGCACCGCGAGAAGGTGCTCGGCATTGGCCTGATCAAGGAGCATCCGCTGGTGTGGACGCACGAGTCGGGGCGCAAGTCGATGGTCATCGGCACCACGGCGGACCACATCGTCGGCATGGAAGTCCCGGCGGGCCGCGCGATGCTGATCCGCCTGCAGGAATGGGCGGCGCAGCCCGCGTTCTCGCTGCGCCACAAGTGGACCAAGGGCGACTTCGTGATCTGGGATAACACCGGCGCGATGCACCGGGCGATCCCCTACGACAAATCGACCGGGCGCATGATGCACCGCACCTCGATCGCCGGGACCGAGGCGGTCGCGGCGTAACCGTGCTTTGGAGCGGTTCGTCATTGCGAGCGAAGCGAAGCAATCCAGGGCGGCGTAGTGCAGCCCTGGATTGCTTCGCTTCGCTCGCAATGACGTGGAAGAGTTTAACGAGTCGTGAGGTTGGCCGCCGTGTAGCACTCGACAAGGTAAGCCAGCGGGCGTCCGTCGGGCAGGACCAGCATTGCCTGATGCGTCGAGATCGTGTCCGCCGGGCAATTCTCCGCCGGTCCCGCCACCGTCGCGAGCGGACGCCGTTTGAACCCGAGCGGGGCGACGACTTTGCCGAACGGCGTATTCGTCACGCGCAGAGCCTCGTTCATCGCGGGCGTCAGCCGTGCCGGGACGTACCAGTTCCACGCGACCGAAAGCACCGTGCCGCCGCAGCTCAGGCGCACATTGCGCAAGGCGAACGTCTCGCCGTCCGCAAGCCGGAGATGCTCGCGCATCGCTGCGGGGGGAGCCTCGCCGCCGGTGGCCAGCGTCTGCGCGGTGATCCGCGGATCGGTGACGCCGCGCATGCCGCACCACTCCTCCAGCGCCAGAGTTGCGCTGTCGTGGCGGCGCAGGACCGTCTCGAACTGTTCCAGCGTGGCGGCGGGCATCGCAGGCGAAGTCGCGGAAGCCATCACGGCCATGATCGCAGCAGGCGCCGCAAGCTCAAATGCCACCGGGCACCGCCGGGCGGCCCATCGCCGCCAGTCCTTCGACGAGCGCGCGGGTGCAGGCGGCGAGATCCTCGGCGCTGACCGAACGGATCACGAAATTCGCGCCGGTGCGCCCTTCGCCCCAGAACGGGTAGGAGCCGATCTGGCAGGTCTCGAACGTCTTTTCGGTTTCGCGCAGCAGTTCGGCCACTTCGCTTTCGCCCACCCAGCACCCGACTGTCTCGGACAGCAACGGCGCGCCGCCCTCAAGCTGGCCGGAAAGTGCGTCGAGCATGCCTGCGGTGATGCTGGGCACGCCGGCCATGATGAACACGTTGCCGCAGCGGATGCCCGGCGCGCCGGTGTAGCGATTGGGGATCAAGCTGGCACCGTCCGGCGTGCGCGCCATGCGTAGGCGTGCCTCGGTCAGGCCGCCGCGCGTTGTGTAGTATTCTTCCAGGATCGCGCGGGCTTCGGGATGGACGATGACCGGCACGCCCAGCGCCTCGGCGATGGCGTCCACGGTGATGTCGTCATGCGTGGGGCCGATGCCGCCGGTGGTGAAGCAGTAGTCGTTGCGCGCGCGCAGGGTGTTCACCGCCTCGACGATGGACGGCGTCTCGTCGGCGACGACGCGCACTTCCTTCAGGCGGATACCCTGGATCTGCAGCCAGGTGGCGACCTGGGCGATGTTCTTGTCGTGCGTGCGGCCCGAGAGGATTTCGTCGCCGATGACGACGAGGGCGGCGGTGAAGATTCGCTGCTGGGAAGCCATGGCGGTATCGCTAGGGCAAATGGGCGCGCGGGGCTAGGGGGCTCGCAAATCTGCTCGCGGGCGCAAAAAGAAAGGGCCGGTCCGAAGGCCAGCCCTGTAGAAGTTTTGGGAGAGGATGCCTGAAAGGCGAGTTCCTTATGTTCGGAATCGCGCTTTGCTGCAAATGCGAAAAGATTGAGCAAAGTTGCAAGGAATGCAACTTGAAGCGTGTATCGTGGGAAACCAGGGCTTTCTGCGGCTGAGCGTCAGATCGGCCAGGTTGCGCGATGATAGGCGGAATCCCAGAACATCCATTCGAAGCGCGTTGCATTGCGGAAGGCGGTGACCATGGCCGCGCGCGTTGACGCCGTGGCGTTTTGCGCGGCTTCATCGACCAGGGCGCGGACGCGGTCGGTCGCTTCGCCGAACGCGGGCGCGGCGTACGTGTCGATCCAGGCGGCATAGGGATTGGGCGAGGCGGCGCGCGGCTTCACGTCGCAGCCGACCTCCCAGTAGACCCAGAAGCACGGGAGGATGCCCGCGATCAGTTCCTCGTAGCTCCGCGTCGCGGCCAGTGCGGACAGGTAGCTGGTGTAGCCGAGGCATGCGGGCGTCGGCTCGCTGGCCGCCGCGATCTCGGCGGTGACGCCGAACTGGGCGAAGAATGCCTGGTGCAACGCTTCCTCGACCTGCACGGCGACTTTGGCTCCGTCGGAGAATTCGAGGCGGCCGCTCGCGGTCGGTGCACGCGCCGCGGCGAGCGCGAGAGCGCGGGAATACTCGGCGAGGTAGAGACTGTCCTGCACGATGTAATGCCGGAAACTTTCGGGCGCGAGCGTTCCGGCGGCCAGTTCGTTCAGGAAGGGGTGATCGAGGATCGCCCGGCGCAGCGGTGCGACCTCTTCCCAGACCGTTTGGCAAAAGCTCATGCGCGAAGTTCCCTCGGATGCGAAAGTCGGGCGCGCTTAAAGCAGGATCAATTGCGAATGACCATATTCGTCGCTGCGATCGCAATGACGAAAGTGCCGGGGGACCATGCCTCGCGGCGCGGAACGCAGGCAAAAAGAAAGGGCCGGTCCGAAGACCAGCCCTGTAGAAGTTTTGGGAGAGGATGCCTGAAAGGCACCCCCCATATGCTTTCGGAAGGTGATTCCCGCAAACGCGAAAACCATTACATAAGTTGCATGTCTTGCAACGATCGCCCTCTGTGCGCTGAGCGTCAACTTTGCAAAACGGCCCCATAGAGGTCGTGCTCGTCCGCATCTTCGACGAGAACTTCAACGATATCACCGACTTGCAGCCCACCAGCGTCGCGCAGGAAGACGTTTCCGTCGATCTCGGGAGCATCCGCCTGCGAGCGGCCGGTTGCACCGACGTCACCGTCTTCGTCTGCTTCGCCCACTTCGTCGATGATGACGGGCAGCACGCGGGCGACCTTGGCGGCGAGCTTCGCGGCGCTGATCGCGGCGGTCTTTTCCATGATCCGCTGGTAGCGCTCTTCCTTGACCTCTTCCGGCACCGGATCGGGCAGGTGGTTCGCCGAGGCACCCTCGACCGGTTCGAAGCGGAAGGCGCCGACGCGGTCGAGCTGCGCTTCGTCGAGCCAGTCGAGCAGGTACTGGAAGTCGCTTTCCGTCTCGCCGGGGAAGCCGACGACGAAGCTGGAGCGGATCGCGATATCCGGGCAAATTTCGCGCCACTTGTGGATGCGGTCGAGCACCTTGGCCTCGTTCGCCGGGCGCTTCATCGCCTTGAGCACCGACGGCGCCGCGTGCTGGAACGGGATGTCGAGGTAGGGCGTGATCAGCCCTTCGGCCATCAGCGGGATGACGTTGTCGACGTGCGGGTAGGGGTAGACGTAGTGCAGGCGCACCCACGGCTTGCGGCCCTGCGCATCCTTCAGGCCGCCGAGTTCGCGGGCGAGGTCGGTCATGTGGGTGCGGACCGCGTGGTCCTTCCACATGCGTTCCTCGTGGCGCACGTCGACGCCGTAGGCCGAAGTGTCCTGGCTGATGACGAGCAGTTCGCGCGTCCCGGCCTGCACCAGCTTTTCCGCTTCGCGCAGCACCGCGTCGATGCGGCGGCTTGCCAGCTTGCCGCGCAAGCTGGGGATGATGCAGAACGAGCAGGCGTGGTTGCAGCCCTCGGAGATCTTGAGGTAGCCGTAGTGGCGCGGCGTCAGCTTCACGCCGGCGTCGTCGTAGGCCTGCGGGATCAGGTCGAGGTAGGGCGAGAGTTCGGGCGGGGCCGCCTCGTGCACCGCCTCGACGACCGCCTCGTACTGATGCGCACCGGTCACCGCGAGGACTTGCGGGAACTTGGCGCGGATCGCTTCCGCCTCGTTGCCCATGCAGCCGGTCACGATCACGCGGCCGTTCTCGGCGATCGCCTCGCCGATGGCGGCAAGGCTTTCTTCCTTGGCGGAATCGAGGAAGCCGCAGGTGTTGACGAGCACGACATCGGCGCCGGAATAGTCCGGGCTCATGTCGTAGCCGTCCGCGCGCAGGCGGGTGAGGATGCGCTCTGAATCGACGAGCGCTTTCGGGCAGCCGAGGCTGACCATGCCGACTTTCGGCGGGGAGGGGAGTTCGATAGCCATGGGATTGGCGCGCCCGATACCCGCAAATGACGTCGGAGTCACGAAAAACGAATTTTGCGGGTGATTCGCAAAACTTGCACAAGTGCACGGAGCCTGCAAGACAGGGCGCCGCACTTAGGGAAGGATTGGAAATGGGTCCGGTGAACTGGCTGGCGGTCGTGCTGGCTGCAGCGCTCGCGGTAGCGGCGGGCGTCGTGTGGAACACCGTGCTGTTCCGTGACGGACGCCAGATCGTCCCCGGCAGTTCCGAACGTGCGGGCGGTTACATCACCATGGCCGTGGTGTTCCTCATCAGCGCGGCGATGCTGGGGCATGCGCTTGCCCGGATCGGCGCCGAGACGCTGGCGGCGAAGCCTTGGCTCTACTTCATGCAGAGCGGCGGACTGGCGATCGCCTTCGTGATGCCTGCGGTGTGGCTGACGCACTCACGCAGCCGCACCGAGCCCGCGCGCCGGGTGATCGACTGCGCGTTCTGGCTGGTCGCCTACCTGGCGATGGGGCTGGTGTTCTGGGTATTCGGGTAAGGTTGCTGCAAACACTGTCGTCATCCCAGCGCAGGCTGGGACCGCTGGCGGCTGTGCGCCCAACTCTCGTCAGAGTGCCTCGATCCTATGTGGGTTCTTGCGGCAAGCGGTCCCAGCCTGCGCTGGGATGACGAGATTTGCTGCGATAACTTTAGAATAGACTTCAAGGCGTGACCGCGATCTCCACGATCAGATCGCCGGCCTCCAGCACTTTTGCGCCGGGCTCCCAGAAGCCGATGCACTGCTCGCCGCGATAGATGCGCACGCCCTTGCCGGTGGCCAATTGATCCAGCGACTTGCCGACTTCCTCCGGGCGCACCGGCCGTTCCACCAATTGCACCCGCCCGTCCACCGAGGCGAGGTCGGACATGTATTCGGCGATGTGCTGCCCTTCTGCCGAGCCCGCTAGCAGCAGGCCGGTAAAGCGCACCGGGTTGATGACGTTATCCGCGCCCGCCTGCCGCGCCAGCAGTTCGTTGTCATCGGCGCGCACCACCACGGTAATCGGCACGCCGGGCGCAAGGTGGCGCGCGGTCAGCACGATCAGGATCGAGGTGTCGTCGCGCCCCGCCGAGACCAGGATCGTTCGCGCTGCATCGATGCGCACGGCAGCGAGCGTCTCGTCGCGGGTGGCATCGCCTTCGAGCACGTTGCAGCCCTGCTGCTCGGCATGGCGCAGCCGTCCCGCGGACGGATCGACGACGACGATGCAGGCCGGGTCGGTGCCGCGCGCGATCAGTTCCTGTACCGCCTGCGAGCCGCTGACGCCGAAGCCCAGCACGACGACATGGTCGGACAGGCGTTCCTGAATGCGCTTCATGCGCCAGCTCTCCCAGCTATGCTTGATGAAGTAATTGTAGGCGGTGCCCACGAAGATGAAGATCACCGCGAAGCGGATCGGCGTGACGATCACCGCCTCGATCAGCCGCGACTTGTCGCTGACCGGCGCAATGTCGCCGAAACCGGTCGTGGTGATCGAGATCATGGTGAAATAGAACACGTCGAGGACGCTGACGGTCCCGTCGTGCGTGTCCTTGAGGCCGTCGCGGTCGATCCAGTGGAGCAGCACCACAAGCATCACCAGCGCGAAGGCGCCGCCCAGCCTGAGGCCAAGGTCCGCCCATACCGGCAGGTCGACCGCGCGCTTGAGCGGCTTCGCCAGCTTGGGAGGCAGTTTCGGCTTCTTCATGCCGGTGATCAGGGGGCCTTGGGCAACTGGCCCAGCGGATCGACGGGCTGGCCGTCCTGGCGCACTTCGAAGTGCAGTTCGCTGCCCTTGGCGCGCCCGGTGTCACCGACCAGGCCCACGCGTTCCCCGGCGGCGACTTTCGCGCCTTCCTTCACTGTGACGCGGCTGAGGAAGCCGTAGGCGGTGAACCAGCCGTCGCCGTGGTCGAGCACGACGAGGTTGCCGAACTGGTTCTTCTCTGCCCCCGCGAACTTGACGGTTCCGGCAGCGGCCGCACGGACCATCGTGCCCTTGGCGGCGGGGATATCGATGCCGTCGTGGTAGTCGGAACCCGTCGTGTACCCGCGCCGCACGGTGCCGGTCAGAGGCCACGCGAACCGCGCGGAGCGAGGTGCCGAAGCCGCAACCACCGGCTTGGGTGCGGGCACGATGGTCTTCGCGGCACCCTTGGGTGGTTCGATCAGCGTCGGGATCAGCAGGTTCTGGCCCGGCTTCACCGGCGCGGCCGGATCGAGGCTGTTGGCGAGCGCGATCTGATCCCATGGCACGGCCGTGTCCATCGAGATGGAGAAGCCGGTTTCCCCGGTCTTCACCAGATGGCGGCCGGTGCGCGGAATCCGCAGCTTCTGGCCGACGCGCACGTCATAGGGCGGCTGCAGGCCGTTGGCTTCGGCGATGAGGATGCGGGGCACCTTGGCGCGCGCGGCGATACCGCCGAGCGTTTCGCCGGTGGCGACGAGGTGTTCGGTCTCGTATTCGGGCGCCCCTGCGGCAGCCGGGGTGCGGGCCTCGATCACGCGGGCGGCAGTGGCGACCTTCTTCGCGGCAGGCGCTGCGGTGTCGGCGGCGCGGGCGACTTGCGCCGCCTTGCTTACGCGCGGGATTGCCAGCTTCTGGCCGACGCGAACCACGTAGGGCTCCTTAAGCGCGTTGGCCTTGACGATGGCGCTGGTCGAAACCCCCGCGCGGTTGGCGATGCCGTTCAGGGTTTCGCCGGACGCGACGACGTGGACCGTCTCTTCCTCTTTGGGAGCGGCGGCATAAGCGGGCGTGCTCGCAAGGGCGGCAGCGAGGAAGAGGGCGCGCTTCATCAGGCGAAACGCTCCGCCAGCGCCTGCATCGAGGCGTCGTGCGTAAGGTCGAGGTGCAGCGGCGTCACCGAAATGTAGCCTTCCGAGATCGCCTCGAGGTCGGTGTTGTGGCCCAGCGTGTGCTCGATCCCGTG
Source organism: Novosphingobium sp. fls2-241-R2A-195 (assembly GCF_030209485.1). NCBI lineage: Bacteria > Pseudomonadati > Pseudomonadota > Alphaproteobacteria > Sphingomonadales > Sphingomonadaceae > Novosphingobium > Novosphingobium sp. fls2-241-R2A-195. Next base: position 148,464 of record NZ_JARVRY010000002.1, on the reverse strand, counting down.
GAGGCCGAACCAGTAATACGGGAAACCGCGCGGATCGCGGCCTTCGACGACCGATCCGCGCGCGTAGTCGTGGAAGCCCTGACGCACGACGCGGATGCCCTTGATCGCATCGGCGGGCAGCGCCGGGAAGTTGACGTTGACCAGCGTGCGCGGCGCGAACGGCTGATCGAGCAGCGGGCGCAGCACTTTGGCGCCCCATGCCTCGGCGGCGGCGAAGTCCACGCCGTCGCCCATGTCCTCGCGCGAGGGGACCTGGCTGAGCGCGATCGAGCGGATGCCCGCCAGCGCGCCTTCCAGCGCGGCCGAGACGGTTCCCGAATAGGTCACGTCATCGCCGAGGTTGGCGCCGCGATTGACGCCCGAGAGGATCAGGTCGGGCGGTCCGGGGAGCGCCTTGCGCAGCCCCATCGTCACCGAATCGGTCGGCGTGCCGGTCACCGAGAAGCGCTTTTCCGCGTGCTGGCGCATCCGCACCGGGCGGGTGAGGGTCAGCGAGTGCCCCGCGCCGGACTGTTCCTCGCTCGGCGCGCAGATCCAGATGTCGTCGGAAAGCTGCGCGGCGATCTTCTCCAGCACATAGAGGCCGGGGGCGTTGATGCCGTCGTCATTGGTGAGGAGAATGCGCATATTCATGCCTTTAACCATAGTTGCGCAAGGGAGGCTACGCGAACCCGTTGCGGCACCGTATTTTCTTTCGTCATCGCGAGGGCCGCAGGCCCGTGGCGATCCAGAGCGGAATCGATCTGCCCTGGATTGCTTCGCTATGCTCGCAATGACGAGGAAGGGTGGGACGAGGAAGAGTGGTCGCTCAGACCAGCGCTTCCAGCTTCTCGATCCCGCCCATCCACGGCTTGAGCACCTCGGGCACCAGAACCGAGCCGTCCTCCTGCTGATAGTTCTCCAGAACCGCGACCAGCGTGCGGCCGACCGCGAGGCCCGAACCGTTGAGCGTGTGCACGAACTCGGTCTTCTTCGAGCCTTCCGGCTTGTAGCGCGCGTTCATGCGGCGGGCCTGATAGTCGCCGCAGTTCGAGATCGAGCTGATCTCGCGGTAAGCGGCCTGACCCGGCAGCCAGACTTCGAGGTCGAAGGTCTTGCGCGCGGTGGCTCCCATGTCGCCGGCGCAGAGCAGCACCTTGCGGTAGGGCAGGCCGAGTGCTTCGAGAATGCCCTCGGCGGCCTTGACCATGCGCTCGTGCTCTGCCTCGCTCTCTTCCGGCTTGGCGATGGTGACGAGTTCGACCTTCTCGAACTGGTGCTGGCGGATGAACCCGCGCGTGTCACGCCCGGCCGCGCCCGCTTCCGAGCGGAAGCAGGGGGTGAGGGCGGTCATGCGCAGGGGCAGTGTCTCGGGATTCAGGATGTCGCCCGAGACCGCGTTGGTCAGCGAGACTTCGGCCGTCGGGATCAGCCAGCGACCGTCGGTGGTCCTGAACAGATCCTCGGAGAACTTGGGCAGCTGGCCGGTGCCGTAGACGGCCTCGTCCTTGACCAGCAGCGGCACGGCGCATTCCATATAGCCGTTGGCCGAGGTCTGCGTATCCAGCATGAACTGCGCGAGCGCGCGGTGCAGGCGCGCCATCTGGCCCTTGAGGAAGGTGAAGCGCGCGCCCGACAGCTTCGCGCCCGTCTCGAAATCGAGGCCGAGTGCGGGGCCGAGGTCGGCATGTTCCCTGGGCGTGAAGGCGAATTCGCGCGGCGTGCCCCAGCGCGAGACTTCGACGTTCTGCGATTCGTCCTCGCCGTCCGGCACTTCGGCGACGGGAATGTTGGGCAGGCCCGCCAGCGCGTCCTGAAGCTGCGCGGAAAGTGCCTTCTCCTCGGCTTCGAGCGCGGGGAGAGTATCCTTGAGCGTCGCGACTTCGGCCTTGAGTGTCTCGGCCGTGGCGGTGTCGCCCGAACCCATGGCCTTGCCGATCGCCTTGGAGGCTTCGTTGCGGCGGTTCTGCCCTTCCTGCATGCGCGTCGCGACGGCGCGGCGCTGCTCGTCGAGGGCGACGAGGCTGGCGGCAACGGGCGCTACGCCCCGGCGGGCGAGGCCGGCGTCGAAGGCTTCGGGGTTTTCGCGGATCTGGCGGATGTCGTGCATAGTGCCGCTGCCTATGCCGCGCGGGCGTTGCGCCCGCAAGACGCCGCGCCGGTTTATGACGCCGATCGGCCGTTGAAACGTGCTTATGGCCCGACATTGCAATCGGCAACAACGCGGCAAGGGGATCGTTGCACCGGTGACAGCCGCCGCAGGGCTGTCGGACCCGGAGTGCGTGAATTGCTCGAAGAAGACCCGAACGATCCGATGAACGAACGCCACGCCTCGCCCGGCACGCGCAAGGGCGTGCGAAAGATCGTCTGGATGGCGGCGGGGCTTGCCGTGATGTTCGTGATCGCGGCGGGAATCGCCGCCACCTCGATCGGTGTCCTGCAGCGTCCCGGTGCCGATCCGGGCGCCGTGCAGAAGGCACCGGCCGACTAGGACGCAAGATCAGTTTCAGGAAGATCGCCGGAGGCGAAGTCACCATCCTTGGAGAAGGATGGTGGGCGCGACAGGGATTGAACCTGTGACCCCACCCGTGTGAAGGGTGTGCTCTACCGCTGAGCTACGCGCCCGCTCCGTTAGCGGAAGCGCGCCTTTAGACAGGCCGGATCGAATTGACAAGCGGGGAATGCAAGATAAATCGCTGCGACATGACTGAAGATAACACCACGCCCGAATCCGCCCCCGTCGCCTCCGGTACGCCCAATGCCGGTTCCGACGTGCCGCCCGATCACCTCGCGATCAATCCGCGCAGCCCCTTCTTCGATCAGGACAAGCTGCAGCGCGGCGTCGGCATCCGCTTCAAGGGCACCGTGCGCACCAATGTCGAGGAATATTCCATTTCCGAAGGCTGGGTGCGCGTGCAGGCGGGCAAGACGCTCGACCGCAAGGGCAATCCGCTTACCGTCAAGCTGATGGGGCCGGTCGAGGCGTGGTACGAAGACCTCGGAGAGAACCCGCCGGTCGCGAAGAAAGACTGAACTCCCGGAACGAAAAGCGCGCCGTCGCAGAGGCGAGGGCGCGCTTTTCCCGGGGGGATGAGAGGGTTAGAAGTTTCCGGCGATGATGTCGCCGATAGGGTCGCTGCGGCGGCCCTTTTTCTTTGCCGGACGGTCATCGCGGGCGGAGGCAAGGCGAACTTCGCCGCGATCGGGTGCCGCCTCCCTGAACTTCGTGCCGGGCTTGGCGTTGTAGATGAAGCCCGAGACCGGCCAGTGCGTGTTGCCCAGATTGCGCGAGGGGCCGTACCAGATGCGCACCTCGCTCCAGTCGTTGTTCGGCGAGACGTCGAGCGCGGTGACGTTGCGCTCGATCTCGCCCGGCACCGACCAGTTGGCGTGGCTGAGCAGCACTGTGCGCGCATCGACGATGCGGCTGACGGTGGCGACGTGGCCGAGCTTCGAATTGTTGAACGGCTTGATCGCCATTACCGCGCCCACGCGCGGCGATCCGCCGGTGGCGTAGCGGCCCTTGGCCTGACCCCACCAGGTCCACGCATCGCCATAGAGTTGGATGCCCGAAGTGGTGCGCGCATAAGGCACGCATTCGAGGTGGCCGGGGGTATTGGGCACGCTCACGGCCGAGCCCGCGCCGCCGTCGCGCGCGCTGTCCGCGTCGATGACGGTCGCGGCCATGGCGGTTGCGGGAAGCACGCTCGCCAGAGCCAGCGCTGCAACGGTGATGTATCGAAAAGCCCTCATGAGCGCCGTTTTGCCCTCGGAACATTGCCATGCGTCTTCCGGGGTTGGTTAACGACGAGCGGCCGAAAGGTTCCGGTCGAGTTGCTCAAATCGGCTCGAATATTGAGCATCAATCGATTGCATCGACGTTAACGCGGATTTTCGTCCTTTTCCTGATGTCTTTGTAAATGCAGGTAATCGGCGTGCTTTTCGCGAAGTGGCCGGGGCTGACGCCGACGCGTCCTGCTCTTGGCAGGGCAGCGCGAATCACCGCAAAGCTTGCTAAATTCGCCGGAAATCCCCAAGCGGTGGGAATCATGCTTCCCCAAGTTATCATCATAGGCCGACCCAACGTCGGCAAGTCCACGCTGTTCAACCGACTCGTCGGCAAGAAGCTGGCGCTGGTCGACGACCAGCCCGGCGTCACGCGCGACCGTCGTTTCGGCGATGCCGAGCTTATCGGCCTGAAATTCCAGATCGTCGACACCGCCGGCTGGGAGGACGACGAGGCCGAGACGCTGCCGGGCCGGATGCGCAAGCAGACCGAGGCCGCGCTGGCGACCGCGGATGTCGCGCTGTTCGTGGTCGATGCGCGCGCGGGGCTCACCCCGCTCGACGAGGAGATCGGCAACTGGCTGCGCGCCTCGCCGGTGCCGGTGATCCTGCTTGCCAACAAGGCCGAGGGCCGCGCGGGCGAAGGCGGGCTGCTGGAAGCCTATTCGCTGGGCCTCGGCGATCCGATCGGTGTCTCCGCCGAACACGGCGAAGGCATGGCGGACCTGTTCGAGGCGCTGTTGCCGCACCTCGATCCGCTGCAGCCGCCCGAAGACGAATTTCCCGAGGAAGAGGACGAGGAAGCGCGCCTGCTCGCGCCGCTCAAGCTGGCGATCGTCGGCCGTCCTAACGCGGGCAAGTCCACGCTCATCAACAAGCTGCTGGGCGAAGACCGCCTGCTCACCGGGCCGGAGGCGGGGATCACCCGCGATTCGATCACCATCCACTGGAACTGGACGGACCCCAAGACGCAGGACATGCGCGAGGTTCACCTGATCGACACGGCCGGCATGCGCAAGCGCGCCAACGTGGTCGAGAAGCTGGAGCGCATGGCCGTGGCTGACGCGCGCCATGCGATCGACTTCGCCGAAGTCGTGGTGCTGCTGCTCGACGCCACGCGGGGGCTGGAGCACCAGGACCTGACGATCGCCTCCAAGGTGCTGGAGGAGGGCCGCGCGCTGATGATCGCGATCAACAAGTGGGACGTGGCCGAGGATGCCTCGGGCCTGTTCAACGGCATTCGCGCCGCGCTGGATGATGGACTGGCGCAGGTTCGCGGTCTGCCGCTGCTGGCGGTCTCCGCGCGCACCGGCAAGGGGCTGGACGAGATGATCGCCGCAGCCTTCTCCATCCGCGAGGCCTGGAGCAAGCGCGTGCCGACTTCGGCGCTCAACCGCTGGTTCGACGATGCGCTGGGCGCCAACCCGCCGCCGGCGCCGGGCGGCAAGCGCATCAAGCTGCGCTACATCACGCAGGCGAAGACCCGCCCGCCGGGCTTCGTGGTCTTCGGCACGCGGCTCGATCTACTGCCGGAGAGCTACAAGCGCTATCTCATCAACGGGATGCGGCGTGAACTGGGCTTCGAATCGGTGCCGATCCGCCTGAACCTGCGCAGCGCGAAGAACCCGTTCAAGAAGGACTGAGGGCGGGCGCAGGCCCACCCCGTCCGGCTAGGTCCTTTGAACCAAGCCTCCCGACCCTCCCGCTTGCGGGAGGGTTTTCGTTTGTGCTGCCCCCCTCCCGCTCGCGGGAGGGGCTGGGGGTGGGTCTTCCCCGGTTACGAAGGATGCGCGACGGCTTCCTCTACCGCCTTCGCCGCACCCGCTTCGGTCTGCACCGGGATCGGTGAACCTTCCGCCACGGCGGCTTTGGCCTGCCGCCGGTCGCGGTGCTGGTTCCAGACGGCGATGAACAGGGCGGCGATGACCGGGCCGATGATGAAGCCGTTGAGGCCGAACAGTTCCAGCCCCGAAAGCGTCGCGATCAGCACCACGAAGTCGGGCAGGCGGGTGTCCCGGCCGACTAGGATCGGGCGCAGCACGTTATCGACCATGCCGATGATGAACACGCCGCAGAACACCACGATGCCGGCCTTCATCACCGCACCGGTAGCGAACAGGTAGATCGCCACCGGCACCCAGATGATGCCCGTGCCGACGGCGGGCAGCAGCGAGAAGAACCCCATCAGCACGCCCCAGATCAGCGCCCCCTCGATCCCGAGCACCGAGAACAGCAGGCCGCCGAGGAAGCCCTGCACGACCGCCACCACCACTGTGCCGCGCATCGTCGCGCGCACCACGCGCAGGAAGTTCTCGATCAGCGAATCGCGGGTATCGGCGTGGAGGGGCAGGCTGGTCCGCACCATCTCGCCGTAGCGATCACCGTCGCGCAGCAGGAAATAGCTGAGGTAGAGCATCACGCCGAGCGCGGCGATGAAGCTCAGTGCGCCTTGCCCGACCGACAGCACGCGCCCGGCCACGGTCTGCAACCCGCTGGTGATGCTGGAGCCGAATTCACGGCGGATCGATTCGAAGTCGTTGAGGCCGTATTCGGCCACGAAGCCGCGCACGCGGCGCGGCAGCGCGTTCTGGATCTGCTGGAAGATGCGACCGAAGTCGATCTGGCCGCTGGTGATCTTCTGGTAGAGCGTGGTCGCCTCGTTCACGAGGCTGATGCCCAGCAGGATCGTCGGGATCACGAATAGCGCGATCAACCCGAACAGCACGATCGATGCAGCGAGGTTCTTGCGCCCCTCCATCTGCTTCGTGAGCCTTGCGGTGAGCGGCTGGAACATGATCGCAGCGACCACGCCCCACAGCACTGCGCCGAAATAGGGGGCGAGCAGGTAGGCCGCAGCCAGGGTAATAAGCACCACGAGGACGGCGAAGCCGATGTCCTCCGTCTGTAAGCCACGCTTTTCGTCAGATCCCATTACCACCCCTTACAACGCAAAACCGCCGCTGCCATCCGATAAACGACGGCAGCGGCGGCGGTTCCCGTTGGAAGCACGGTGATCCGTCATTGCGAGCGAAGCGAAGCAACCCATGGCAGCATTATGCCGCCCTGGGTTGCTTCGCTTCGCTCGCAATGACGAAGTGGTGGGGCAGGTCTTTCGGACACCGCCCCTGTAAATCAGGATTCCGATTCGCCAGCCGGCTTGCTCTGGAGCTGGCAGTAGTTCTGGATGCCCATGCGGGCGATCATGTCGAACTGCTTTTCGAGGAAGTCGACGTGCTCTTCCTCGCTCTCGAGGATGCGGGCGAAGATCTCGCGGCTGACGAAGTCGCGCACGGTCTCGCAGTGGGCAATGGCTTCCTTGAGCATCGGGATCGCGTCGTATTCGAGCGCGAGGTCGGCCTTGAGGATTTCCTCGACCGTTTCGCCGACGCGCAGCTTGCCCAGGTTCTGGAAGTTGGGGAGGCCGTCGAGATAGAGGATGCGATCGGCCAGCACGTCGGCGTGCTTCATTTCGTCGATCGACTCATGGCGCTCGTACTCGGCGAGCTTCTTGATGCCCCAGTTGTCCAGCATGCGATAATGCAGCCAATACTGGTTGATTGCGGTGAGCTCGTTGAACAGCGCCTTGTTCAGAAACTCGATAACCTTGAGGTCGCCCTTCATCGCGCGGAAACTCCTATTCTGGAGCCGCGGCCTATATCCGGCAATGTCGAGTCGGGCAAGTCAGGTCATGAATTAAGCGGCGGCAGCTATTCCCATTCCGGCGGACGAAACTTCGTCGGCGATGATGTCTTCGGCTTCGTCCAGGCACTGGCGGCACTGCGGGGTGCGACCGATCGAGCCGTAGATCGCTTCAGCATTGCCGCGCACACGGCGGGCTGCGCAGCGAAGTTCGGTCTCTCGGATGGCATTGCAGATGCACACGTACATGAGCGAATCCTTGTGTTCTTCGCTCAATATATGCGAGTGCGAATAGATCGCAATAGCGAAAATGCATCAGGCTATGCGATTGTTCAGCGGCCGATTGTTTAACGGACGGTGCTCCACGAGCGAGCGCCAGAGCCATTCCAGCGGCCCGCGCCGGAAATGCCGCAGCCAGACCGGGCTCCACGCCAGCATCAGCGCCCAGCCGCCGAGCACGAACAGCCATTGCCGTGCAGGCGGGACCTGACCGTAGAGCCCGAGGCCCCAGCCGTAGAACACGAAAGTCATGACGAGGCTGGTGGCGATGTAGTTGCTGAACGCCATTCGCCCGGCGGCGATCAACCGGCGGCCGAGCCAGGTCGGCGCGATTCGCGGTGCTGCGAGCACCAGCAGCCCGGCATAGCCCACGCCGCCCAGCACGTGCGGCATGGCCAGGCCCCAGACGAGCGCGGCCTGCATGGCGACCGCAGGGAAATGGCGCGGCCAGGCCCAGCCGAGGAACATTGCGGTCAGCGCCATCCCCGCAAAAGTGCAGGCCAGCGAGACTTCGATCAGGCGCTTGCGGCGCAATGTTCCATCGAACAAGCCGGCCCGATAGAGCGCCATGCCGATCAGCATCAGCGGCAGCGTTTCGGAGAACGAGCCCGATATCATCTGGATCTGCCAGAAGGGGCGTTCGACCAGCTTGACCCGCAGGAGGTCGAGCCAGCCAAGCCGGGCCTCGTGCATTTCCTGCGCTGCCCAGTCGTACATCGGCTGCAGTCGGGCCGCGAGCAGGCGCAGTTGCTCCGTCGTGGCGACGTGGTCGCGCACGGCGTGTTCGGCGTCGATGGCGGTCGCGGCGTCGAACATCCCCCAGATGTGCCAGGCGTAGTAGAGAGCAAGGGCGATCCACAGCAGCATGCGGTCGCTGAGCGGGCGCATCAGCAGCGCCGCGATGCCGCAGGCGGCGTAGAGGAACAGGATGTCGCCCCACCACAGCAGCAGGTAATGCGCGATCCCCAGCAGCAGCAGCCAGCCGAGCCGTCGCAGCTGGATCTGGTCGCCGTCGCGCCCTGCCGCCTCCGCGCGTTCGTGGAACAGCACCAGCCCGGCGCCGAACAGCAGGGTGAACAGCGCCCGCATCTTGCCCTCGAAGAACAGGAAGCTGAACGCCCATGCGGCCTCGTCCAGCGGGCTGACGGGATGGAGGAGCGTCGGCGTCGTCGTGCCGATCATCGGTCCGGCGAACCCGGCGATATTGATCGCCAGGATGCCGAGCACGGCGACGCCGCGGATCAGGTCAAGCGTTTCCAGCCGCGCCGGGGCAGCGGCGGGCGCATCCTCTTCGGCGAGGTCGGAGAGGGTCAGTCCCTGCTCGCCAGACACCCGAAGCCACCGGCGGTCAGGCGGGCACAGGCAGCGTCGGCCTCGGCCTTCGAGGCGAAGCCGGTGGCCTGCAGCTTCGTCAGCCGTCCTGCGGGCACCAGCGCGCGCGGATGACCGGCGAGTTCGGGGCGGCCCTTGATCTTGCCCCACAGCGCCTCGGCATTGCCGGGAACGCCGAAGGCGCCGAGCTGGACGCGCCACGGGCCGGAGGCTACGGGTTTTGGTGCTGGGGGCTTGGGTGCAGGTGCCGGTTGCGGCCCAAGTGGCTTGACCGGCGCGGCCTTGACCGGCGCAGGAGCGGCGCTGCGGGGCAGGGTATCGCTCGTTCCGGCGGCGCGGGCGGCTTCGGTGACGGCGCGCTTCGCCTCGGTCACCTCTGGCGCGCGGACCGGCTCGGCCATGGCGAGGCGGGTGCCGAGTTCGGCCGAGGCGCTCTGGCGCTGGAGGTTCGCCTGCGTTTCGGCGGCGATCTTCTGGGCGAGGACGACGCTCTTCTGACGGTCCGCCAGAGGGATGTTGCGGTCCATCTGCTCCAGCGCGCTTTTGGCCTGCGGGAGCCCGGCGGCCTGCGCGAGACTTGCCAGCGCATAGGCGCGCACCCAGTCCTTGGGCACCAGGTCACCGTTGAAGTGCGCAACGCCGAGGATGTATTGCGCGCGCGGATCGCCGCGCGCGGCGGAGTTCTGGATATAGGGCAGGGCGCGCTGGCGCTCGCCGCGCTGGAACAGCAGCAGGCCGTAGGCGTCGGCGGCCTGCACATGGCCCTTGGCAGCGGCCTTGCCGTAAAGATCCTCGGCGCGGGCCAGGTCGAGCGGCTCCCCGCGTCCCAGCTTGTAGGCCTGCGCCAGGTTGAACTGCGCGTCGGGGTCGCCCTGGTTGGCGAGCGGCTGCCAGATGCGCACGGCGTCGTCGTAATTGCCGCTGGACCACGCATCGACGCCGTCCTTTACACTGGTTCCGGCCATGTCGGCGGCGAGTCCCGCGCTCCATGCGGGCACGGCGAGCGCCACCATGGCGGCGGTGAGTATCGGGAGAATCTTGCTCACGTCGTCGGTGTTCCGCTACTGCCCCGTAGAAGGTCCAGGATCCCCATGAACCACGGATTGTGGTAAGCTAAAAGCGTTAACGTGGGGTGCACTCTGAATCGTCACACTTGCGCCGGTGAACGCCCGGTTTCGCCCCTCTAAGCAATTAACCGTAAATTAGGAACGATCTGGCACTCCCATCGGCAGGGCACGGCGCCCGCCGTATAGGGGAATCGGTTTTGCGCGTTTTGGCTTTGGCATCGCAGAAGGGCGGATCGGGCAAGACGACGCTGTCCGGCCATCTTGCCGTGCAGGCGCAGCGCGCCGGAGCCGGGCCGGTCGTGCTGATCGACATCGACCCGCAAGGCTCGCTTTCCGACTGGTGGAACGAGCGCGAGGCGGAGATGCCGGCCTTCGCGCAGACTACTGTGGCGCGCCTTGCCGCAGATCTTCAGGTGCTGCGCCAGCAGGGTTTCAAGCTGGCGGTGATCGATACCCCGCCCGCAATTACCCTCGCGATCCAGAGCGTCATCGCCGTCGCCGAACTCATCGTCATCCCGACCCGCCCCAGCCCGCATGACTTGCGCGCCGTGGGCGCCACCGTCGACTTGTGCGAGCGGTCGGGCAAACCGCTGGTCTTCGTCGTCAACGGCGCCACGCCCAAGGCGCGCATCACCGCCGAGGCCGCCGTCGCGCTCTCGCAGCACGGCACCGTGGCCCCGGTCACCGTGCACCAGCGCACCGATTTCGCGGCCTCGATGATCGACGGCCGCACCGTCATGGAGATCGACCCGAACGGTCGCTCCGCCGCCGAGATGGCCGCCTTGTGGGCCTATGTCGCCGACCGTCTCGAAAAGAATTTCCGCCGCACGATTTTCGCCGCACCCGCTGTCGGACAGCCGGTGCAGGGAGGCGTGCTGCGTCCGGTGGGCGGTTTCGGCCGCCGTGTTCCGGCCTGATTTGGGGTAGATGCCATGAAGAACCGCCACAACAACAGCGCCCGTAACGCAGGCTTCACCTTGTGCTCGGCCATGGTCGCGGCGCTGCTCGCGGGCTGCGCGAGTGGGCCGCACGGTGTCGCCAGCGCGGGTGACACGCGCGTGGCCGAGGGGCAGGTCGCCGGAGTGGACGAGGGGGCCCTTTCCAAGGTGGAGGCGCGTGTCGCCAAGTCACCGCGCGACATGGGCGCCCGCTCGGCATTGGCGCAGGGTTACCTTGCCGCCGGTCGCTTCAATTCGGCCGCCACGACCTTCGAGGACGCGCTGGCGCTGGGCGACCGCAGCCCGCGCACGGGGCTCAGCCTCGCGCTCGCCTACATCGGTTCGGGCCGCAAGGCCGAGGCGCTCGACGTGCTGCAGCGCTTTGCCAACAAGCTCCCGGCGAGCGACTACGGCCTCGCCGTGGCGCTGGCGGGCCAGCCTGCGCAGGGCGTCGAGGTGCTTTCGCAGGCCGTGCGCGGCGGCGAAAACAACGCCAAGACGCGTCAGAACCTTGCCTATGCTTATGCCCTCGACGGCCGCTGGGCCGAGGCACGGGTGATCGCATCGCAGGACGTCTCGGGCGATGAACTCGAAGCGCGCCTGCAGGACTGGGGCGCCAAGGCGAGCCCCGAACAGGGCCGCGCACGCGTCGCCGGCCTGCTGGGCACGCCGCTGCGCCTCGATCCGGGCCAGCCGACGGCGCTGGCACTGAACGGTATCGATCATACCCCGCGCGTGATGATGGCTGCGGCCGAGCCGGTTGAGCCGGTCGCCGAACTTCCCGCGACCGAAGAGGCCGCGCCCGCTCCGGTCTTTGCCGAAGCACCTGCGCCGGTCGCTCCGGCGTTCGCGGACGAGGCGCCGCGCCGCTCGATCGAGCGCGCTTTCGATGGCAGCCTCGCGCGCATGCAGAAGCCGCAGGTGAAGAAGGCGGCGGCGAAGGCCGCTCCGGTTAAACAGGCCGTGACTGGCCAGTCGGGGAGCCATCTGGTGCAGCTCGGCTCGTTCAGCACAATGGACGGCGCCAAGCGGGCCTGGGCGATCTTCCAGAAGCGCGATCCCTCACTGCGCGGTCATGCGCTGCGGATCACCGAGGCCGACGTCAACGGGCGTCGCTATTACCGCGTTGCCGCCGAAGGTTTCGCGCGCGGCGTGGCGCAGTCGATGTGCTCGACCGTCAAGGGACGCGGCGGCGAATGCCTCGCCTATGAGGACGGCCGCTCGCTGCCGGGCGCGGTCGCTGCGCGTGGCAGGGCGATGCTGGCGAGCCGCTGAAGCTTCAAAAGTTCCATGTGAACCTTTGCACGGCCCTTTCGTCCTGCGGGACGGAAGGGCCTTTTTCTTTGACCCCATACTTCGTCATTGCGAGCGCAGCGAAGCAATCCAGGGCGGTTTACCCGCCGATCTTCTTCATTCGCACCGCGACGCCGCCCTTGAACAGCGCGAGGACGCGGCCCTGAACGGGCTGGCGGTCGAACGGGGTATTGCCCGCGGCCGCCGCCATCTTGTCCGAATTGACGATCCACGGCCGCTCGGGATCGAGCACCGCGATGTCGGCTTCGGCGCCGACCGCCAAGCTGCCTGCGTTCACGCCCAGCAGCTTAGCCGGGTTGCCGGAAAGCAGCTCGAAGGCGCGGGCCATGTCGATCACGCCGTCGCGCACGAGGCTCATCGTCAGCGGCAGCAGCGTCTCCGCGCCCGCCATGCCGGGGGCCGAATCGCTGAACGGCAGGCGTTTGTCCTCCGGTCCGCGCGGATCGTGGCCCGAGGCGATCACATCGATGGTGCCGTCGGCGATGGCGGCGACCACGGCGCGGCGGTCCGCCTCGCAGCGCAGCGCGGGCGAGAGGTGGGTGAAAGTACGGAACGCGCCGATCGAAAGGTCGGAAAGCATGAAGTAGGCCGGGCTGACACCCGCCGTCACCTTCAGGTCTCGCACCTTGGCCGCGCGCACCAGTTCCAGACCGGCGGCAGTCGTCACGTTGCGGAAGTGGATCGCAGCATTCGCCATCTCGGCCAGCGCGATGTCGCGGGCGATCGCGAGAGCCTCTGCCTGCGCAGGTGCGCTGGGGAGGCCCAGACGGGTCGCCATCTCGCCCGCCGTGGCGACGGCATTGCCGACGATCCCGGCGTCCTCGGCATGGGCGATGACGACCATGCCCAGCATCCCGGTGTACTGCAGCAGGCGCAGCATCGTGCCCGAATCGCCGATCCAGCGCCGCCCGGTGCAGACTGCCCGCGCACCGGCATCGCGCATCATCGCGATTTCGGCGAGCGCCTTGCCCTCCAGCCCCTGCGTCGCGGCGGCGAGCGGGTGGACCCAGAAGTCCGGTTTGCCAGACTGCGCCGCGAACCGCACCCGCGCCGAGACGTCGAGGGGCGGGTTCTGGTCGGGCATCAGCGCCGCGCGGGTGATCCCGCCGAAGTGAAACGCGGGCTTGTCGATCGCGAAGACGCCGATGTCGACGAGGCCGGGGGCGACGATCTGGCCGCGCGCGTCATGCACGGTGTCGCCGTCCTGCGGAGTGACGTCGGCGCCGATCGCGGTGATGAACCCGCCTTCACAGCGCACCGCGCCGGTCTGGATCGAGCCGTCGGCCAGCAGCACGCGGCCATTGGTGACGGTAAGGGGTGCGTGAAGGCTCATGCCCAGCCCTCCATCTTGCGGCCTTTTCGGGTGAGGACATCAAGGCAGGCCATGCGGATCGCCACGCCCATTTCCACCTGCGTGGTGATCATCGAGCGCTCCACATGGTCGGCGACGTTGCTGTCGATCTCGATCCCGCGGTTCATCGGGCCGGGGTGCATGACCAGCGCGTTCGATTCGGCCAGTTCCAGCCGGTCCAGCGTCAGTCCGTAGAGGTGGCGGTATTCGCGCGGGGAGGGGATGAACTGGCCTTCCATGCGCTCCATCTGCAGGCGCAGCATCATCACCACGTCGGCGCCCTTCAGCGCAGCGTCGAAGTCGTGGAACACCGTCACGCCCATCTGCTCGATGTCGGCGGGCATCAGCGCGGGCGGCGCGCAGACGCGCACCTCGGCGCCCAGCGAGGCGAGGCACAGGATGTTGGAACGCGCCACGCGGCTGTGCAGGATGTCGCCGCAGATCGTCACGCGCAGCCCGTTGAAGGCGCGCTTGGCCTGCCGGATCGTCAGCGCATCGAGCAGCGCCTGCGTCGGGTGCTCGTGCTGGCCGTCCCCGGCGTTGAGCACCGGGCAGTCCACTTTGTCCGCGATCAGCTGTACCGCGCCCGAGGAGGCGTGGCGGATGACGATGGCATCGGCGCGCATGGCGTTGAGCGTCATCGCCGTGTCGATCAGCGTCTCGCCCTTCTTCACGCTGGAGGTGGCGACCGCCATGTTCACGACGTCGGCGCCGAGGCGCTTGCCCGCGATCTCGAAGCTCAGGAGTGTGCGCGTCGAGTTCTCGAAGAAGGCGTTGATGATGGTCATGCCGGAAAGCAGCTCGACCCGCTTCTGCGCGCCCCGGTTCATTTCGACCCACTGTTCCGCCTCGTCGAGCAGGAACCAGATCTGGTGCGGGGCTAGCCCTGCGATGCCCGTGAGGCCGCGATGCGGAAAGGCGAGAGCGCCTGCCGGATAGGTGTATTCTGGAGGTGTCATTAAAGACCACGCCATAGGCGGGGAGCCGGGGGTGAGCAAGGGCGATCCAGCCATTCCTCCCCCGATGCGAAAAGGAATGGAACCGCTTTGGTGCCCGCCCCTTTCCCATTCCGCACCGCAGCAGGTAAGGCTGCATGCGAAAGGCAGGTCGTTACATGAGATTCGCGCGCAAGGTCTGGAAGTTGCTGGTCGCCGTGAAGGATGCGCTGGCGCTGCTGTTCCTGCTGGCCTTCTTCGGAGTGATCTACGCCGCGCTCTCGGCGCGGCCGGTCGGCGGCAAGGTGGAGAACGGGGCGCTGCTGCTCGAACTCGACGGCACCGTGGTCGAGGAGAAGAGCAAGGTCGATCCGCTCCAGCTGCTGACGTCCGGCGGCGAGCAGGTCCACGAATTCCAGGCCCGCGACGTCGAGCGGGCGCTGCGGCTGGCGGCGAGCGACAAGCGGATCAAGGCGGTCGTCCTCGATCTCTCGCGCTTCATCGGCGGGCGCTATGTGCATCTGCACGATATCGGCGCGGCCATCGACGAAGTGCGCAAGGCGGGCAAGCCGGTGCTGACGTTCGCCAACCTCTATGCCGACGACGGCGTGCAACTGGCGGCCCACGCCAGCGAGGCCTGGGTCGATCCCATGGGCGGCGCCTTCGTGGCGGGACCGGGCGGCAACCTGCAGTTCTACAAGGGCCTTTTCGACAAGTACGGGGTCAACGCGCATGTCTACCGCGTCGGCACCTACAAGTCGGCGGTCGAGCCTTACATGCGCAGCGACCTTTCTCCCGAGGCGCGCGAGGACTTCAAGCTGATCCTCGATTCGCAGTGGAACGCCCTGCGCGCTGAGATCGCGAAGGCACGGCCCAGGGCGCAGCTCGATCGCATGGTCGCGGACCCGGTCGGCTGGAACAAGGCCCACGGCAACGACATGGCCGAGGCCGCGAAGGCGGCAGGCCTGATCGACCGCATCGGCGACCAGACCGAGTTCGAGGCCCGCGTCGAGAAGCTGGTGGGCGAAACCACGATCGGCCATTCGGACAAGGACGCGCCGGACTACGCGCATACCGGGCTGGCGACGTGGCTGGCGGCGAACCCGGTGAAGGGGGAGGGCGCCAAGATCGGCGTCGTCACCGTCGCCGGAGAGATCGTCGACGGTGAGGCGGGTCCCGGCACGGCGGGCGGCGACCGCATCGCCGCGTTGCTCGACGAGAACCGCGAAGAAGGCATGAAGGCGCTCGTCGTCAGGATCGATTCGCCGGGCGGCTCGGTGATGGCGTCGGAGCGTATCCGCCGCGCGATACAGCGTTGGCGCGATGCCAAGATCCCGGTCGTGGTATCGATGGGCACGATGGCGGCGAGCGGCGGGTACTGGGTCTCCACGCCTGGCCAGCGCGTGTTCGCGGAACCCGCGACGATCACCGGTTCGATCGGCGTTTTCGCCTTCGTGCCCAGCTTCGAGAAGACGCTGGCGGACTTCGGCGTGACCAGCGACGGGGTGCGTTCCACGCCGCTGGCCGGGCAGCCGGACATTCTCGGCGGCTTCACGCCGGAGGTGGAGGCGATGCTGCAGGGCTCGGTCGAGAGCATCTACGGCAAGTTCCTCGGCATCGTCGGCAAGGCGCGCGGCAAGACGCCGCAGCAGGTCGACGTGATCGCTCAGGGCCGCGTGTGGCCGGGTGCGGATGGGCAGCGGCTCGGCCTCGTCGACCAGATGGGCGGGCTGGACGATGCGCTCGCCTATGCGGCGAAGCTGGGCGGCGTGGGCAACGGCAAGTGGCAGGCAGTCTATCTGGAGGAACCGGAGGATTCGTTCAGCGCCTTCGTGCAGAGCATGACGTCCGGTTCGCAGGAGCAGGCGGCAGCCTACGACTTCGCCGGGCTGGTGGCGCAGCGCCAGCGGCTGCAGATGGCGCAGGCGGTGGCGCGGCTCGACGGTGTGCTGGGCGCGCAGGGCGTGCAGGCATACTGCCTCGCCTGCGCGGCCGGGCCGGACTATCGCGCGGTGGCAAAGCCGGTGGGCGAGGGTTCGACCGTGGCGATGCTCGCGCGGCTGGCGGGATGGAAGTAGGCTGACAGGGCGGCGCGCGGCCCTTCGACAAGCTCAGCGCGAGCGGGGTTGAGGTAATGCCTTTCCCCGCTTACGCTTTCCTCTCCCCGCTCATGTCCGAGCACGAGCGGAGGCACCCACACATCGTCATTGCGAGCGCAGCGAAGCAATCCAGGGCGGCGTTCAACTGCCCTGGATTGCTTCGCTGCGCTCGCAATGACGATGTGTGGCTCGATCCGGTGAAGAAATGAGCCTCAATCCGGCGGCGGCAACTCCACCGGCGCCTCATCGGGCTGGTCGAAGTCCGGACCCTGCGGCGGCGTCTCATCCGGACCGCCGGGAACGCCGGGGTCGTTTCCGGGCGTCGGGATTTCCGCAGGCGTGTCGCCGGGGCTGTAGACGGGTGGCTGGGTGGCCATGGTGATCTCGCTCCTCTCGCCCCCTCGCACACATAACCCGGCGTGGAGGCGATCCGTTCCGTGACAGCATAGCGACTCGTCGCACTTGCCCTTTTCTCCGGCTGCCATTAATGGCCCGTCCCTTGAGTTTCAGGCTACACTCATGCGGGCGTGGCGGAATTGGTAGACGCGCTGGTTTTAGGTACCAGTATCGAAAGATGTGGGGGTTCGAGTCCCTTCGCCCGCACCAATCCGTCACCTGTGCGAGGGTAGGCCACGGTAATGCTGGCCGAGAGGCCCTTTGGATTGCACAGGAAGGCATCGAAATGCAGATTGTCGAGACGACCAACGAGGGCCTGAAGCGCGCCTACACGGTCACCATCCCCGCCGCCACCATCACCTCGAAGGTCGAGGGCGAGGTCAAGAAGATCGCCCCGCAGGTGAAGATGCCCGGCTTCCGCGCCGGCAAGGTTCCCGCGAACCTCGTCAAGAAGCTGCACGGCCCGGCGATCCACCAGGAAGCGCTGAACACCTCGATCCGTGAAGCCATGGACAAGCTGGTGGCCGACAACGCCCTGCGCCCGGCCATGAACCCCGACGTCAAGCTGACCGACGGCTACGAAGAGGGCAAGGACGCCGAGCTGACCGTCAGCCTCGAAATCCTCCCCACCATCGCCGCGCCCTCGCTCGACGGCCTGAAGCTCGACAAGTTGACCGTGCCCGTCTCTGACGAAGCCGTTACGGAAGCGGTCGCGAACATCGCCAAGCAGCAGCAGCGCTTCGAGACCAAGGACGGCGAGGCCGCCGAGGGCGATCAGGTCATCATCGACTTCACCGGCAAGCTCGACGGCGTCGAGTTCGACGGCGGCAAGGCCGAGAAGGCCCCGCTGGTGATCGGTGCCGACCGCTTCATCCCGGGCTTCGAAGAGCAGCTCAAGGGCATCAAGGCCGGTGACGAGCGCACCATCACCGTGACCTTCCCCGAGGACTACCCGGCCGAGAACCTCGCCGGCAAGGAAACCACCTTCGACATCGTCGCGCACGAAGTGAAGGCGCCTGCCGAATCGAAGCTCGACGACGACTTCGCCAAGGAACTGGGTCTTGAGAGCCTGGAGCAGCTCACCGGCCTGCTGCGCGGCCAGCTGGAGCAGGAAACTGCCGGCCTGACCCGCACCGCCATGAAGCGCTCGCTGCTCGACCAGCTGGCCGCCGGCCATGACTTCGACGTGCCGCCGACCATGGTGGAAGCCGAATTCTCGCAGATCTGGCAGCAGCTGATCCAGGAAGCGCAGAACGAGGAAGACCCGGCCGCCGCGCTCGAAGAGATCGAGGCCGAGAAGGACGACTACCGCAAGATCGCCGAGCGCCGCGTGCGTCTGGGCCTGCTCCTGTCGGAAATCGGCCAGGCCAACGGCGTCGAAGTGACCAGCCAAGAAATGGGCATGCTGATGCAGCAGGCTGCGCAGCAGTACCGCCCGGAAGACCGCCAGCGCTTCTTCGAATACGTCCAGCAGGACCCGATGATGGCCGCCCAGCTGCGCGCTCCGCTCTATGAGGACAAGGTCGTCGACTTCCTCATCGAGAAGGCCGAAGTGACCGAGCGCGAAGTGACCCGCGACGAACTTCAGGCCGCGATCGAGGCCGACGCCGACGGCGAGAAGCCCGCTGCGGCCGCGAAGCCGAAGAAGACTCCGGCCAAGAAGGCTGCCAAGAAGGACGAAGCGGAAGCCGCTCCGGCCCCCGAGGCAGAAGCGGAAGCTGCCGCCGAGGAAAAGCCGAAGAAGGCTCCGGCCAAGAAGGCTGCCGCCAAGAAGGACGACGCTGAAGAGGCTCCGGCTGATGAAGCCAAGCCCGCCAAGAAGGCCCCGGCCAAGAAGAAGGCCGCTGCCAAGGAGGACTGATCCCTCCCTTGCGGTTTGACCGATAACGAAAAAGCCCCGGTGCATCGCTGCACCGGGGCTTTTTCGTTTCCGTCGTCCCGGATCAAGTTCGGGACGACGATAGGTTTAGTCCCCGATCTTCCCGAACGGCACCAGCTTGCGTGCCAATGCCGCCGCACCCTTGCCGTCGTTGGCGCGCAGCGAGGGTAGCACCGAGAGCGCCGCGCGCTTCATCAGGGCGTCGAGCGGGGTGGCCGCCTGCCCGGTCGCGGCGGCTTCGGCCCAGCGCCTTGCCTGTGCGATGTCGCTCGGGTCGTTGCGGATCTGCAGCAGAGCGGCGAGGCCGGGGTAGAACGCCCGGTCGCCGCCGAGCGCAACCGCCTTGGCCAGCGCCGTCTCCCCCGCCGCGGTCCGCGCGCCGAGCGCCGTGCGCGCCAGAAACCCGCCGAGTTCATCCACCGCGCCGAGGTGCCATCCGGCGATCACGATCTGCGCCTCCGGATCGCGCGGATTGGCCGCCGCCAGCTTCTGGAACACGTCGAGCGAGGCCCGCACGTCCGAGCGGCTACGGGTCAGCTTGCCGCGATAGCCGATGGCGATAGCCCGCTGCAGCGTCGCTTCGTGATCGCCGGGACGCGCGGCGAGTATCTTGTCCGAAGCCGTGATCGCCAGCGCTACCAGCTTGAGGGCCTGGGCCTTGGTGGCGGTCTGGAAGGCGGCCGTCGTCAGCAGTTCTCGAGGGGTATCGGCCCGGGCGGCCGCCGGCGCCATGGAAACGATTGCACTCACGGCTAGCAAAGTCGATCGGTACACAGGGTCTCCTGCGATGCGGGAAAGGGCCACGATGGCCGAAGACGAGCGCGCCCGCCAGTCACTATCGTCGCGGCGCGCGCCCCGATCGTCCCGTTTTCGGGCTACTGCGCCCAGTTGCGCAAGGCCGGAGCGGTCAGTTTCGCGCTGCGCGACCGTTCGTAGGCGGCGCCGATACGCAGCACTTTGGCATCGTCCCATTTCCCGGCCATGAACGAAATGCCCACCGGCAAGCCCTCGACCGTGCCCATCGGCACCGAGAGGTGCGGATAGCCTGCCACGGCCGCCAGTGAGCCGGCGCCGACATCGACGAAGTTGTCTCCCAGCACCGGGTCGATCGGCCAGGCCGGGCTGGTGGTCGGCGCGACGAGGATGTCGACGTCATACTTCCTGAGCAGAGCGTCGATCCCCTCGGCTCCCGCGAGACGCTGCGCGTCCGCGCGGGCGACGGCGTAAGCGGCGTCGTCAGTGGCGGCGAGCGCCTTTTCGAACAGTTCCTGCCCGTACCAGCGCAGTTCCCCGGCGGCATGGGCCTGGTTGAAGGCGATGAGCCCGGCAAGGTCGCGCGCCGGGATAGTGGCCGGTGTCCCGGCCAGATAAGCGTTCACGCCCTCACGGAATTCATGGAGCATGATCGCTAACTCGGCCTTGCCCAGCCGCGCTTCGGGCTGAAAGTCGATCTCGACGACTTGCGCGCCGTTGCGCTTCATGTCGGCGAGCGCGGTTTCGAACAGCGCAGTGAGAGCCGGCATGTTGCCCACCTGACGGCGCAGCACGCCGATGCGCACCGCCTTCAGGCTGACCTTGCCGAGGCCTACCGTGAAATCGGGCTTGTGCCGGTCGGCGTCCGCCGTGGCGGGGTCTGCGGGGTCGCTGCCGGCGATCGCGTTGAGCAGCAGCGCGGCGTCGGCCACGGTCCATGCCATCGGTCCGGCGGTGTCCTGGCTCGAACTGATCGGCACGATATGCGTGCGGCTGACGAGCCCCACCGTAGGTTTGAACCCGACGAGGCCCATGACCGAGGCGGGGCAGGTGATCGAGCCGTCGGTCTCGGTGCCGATCGCCGCCCAGGCCATGCCCGCCGCCACCGCCGCGCCGCTCCCCGAGGACGAGCCGCAGGGGCTGCGGTCGAGCGCGTAAGGGTTCTTCGTCTGCCCGCCGACCGCGCTCCAGCCGCTGGAGGAGTGCTCGCCGCGAAAGTTCGCCCATTCGGAGAGGTTGGTCTTGCCCAGGATCACTCCGCCTGCGCCGCGCAGTCTGGAGACCAGAGGCGCGTCGCGGCCGGTGGCGTTGTCCTTCAGCGCGAGGCTGCCTGCGGTCGTGGGCATGTCGCGCGTCTCGATGTTGTCCTTCACCAGGATCGCGCGCCCGGCGAGCGGGCCTTTGCCCTTGATGGCCAGCGATTCCGGCGGGGCTACCGCGACGACCGCATGGATCGCCGGGCCGCTGTCGTTGATCGCCTCGATGCGCTGGAGATACGCCTCCGGCGTTTGCTGTGCGGCGGCGGGGCAGGAGAGAGGGCAGGCGGCGGCGAGAATGCCGAGAACGAGAGTCGAGGGGCGGTACACTTCAAGGCTCCGGCAGGATGGAGCCCGGCACGATGGCGGAACCTGCAGCGAGGCGCCAGAGCGTTGCTGCGAGCGTGTTGTTGGATTTGCGCGAGGGCCGATCGTCATTCCGCGGAAGACCGCGTGGGCTTTGGCCCCATCCACCGTTCATACTGAGCGGGGAGGGTGGGGCAGCTTTGGTTGGATAGCTGCCGTTGAAACGGCTTGAACTTAAACACCGCCTTCGCGGGAATGACGATAGATGGATGGGGGACGTGATCGTCAACGGGCAGCATAGCGTTCGAGCATCGGGGGCCGGTGAAGGCAATCGGCGAACCTGAAGGGTCGAGTGCATAGCGGAGCTACGTCCGACGCGTCGGGATGGAGTGGGTTCATCAAGATGATGTCCGCCTCTGGAAGAACCGCCGATTGTACCGCCACGATCAGGGACCGCCTTTCTGCTGCCCAGGCATCGACGAAGGCAACCTTACCCTCATCCGTAAGCTCATGGGGGACACGCTCTGCTTCCTGGCTGATCGTGGTCCACCCCAGAACAAAGTCAGCGTCAAACGTCTCAGGGGTCGCCTGTGCGTACCGCAAGGCCACAAGCACCGCCAGCCCGGCGTCGCTGGCGAAGTTCACCAGAGGCGTGCCCGGAGAAGAGTAGCGGCCGCCCAGCTTCGCTGCTCCTGCGCCATTGAGCGCGACGTGTTCTGGACGCGTAAGCCGCCATACCTTCATCATTTGAGGATTAGCAGGCCACTCACCACTTTCAACCGTGGCAAGCGGGCTCCTGGGCATGAGCCGCATGTCCGCGAATGCCGAAACGGGGGCGCTTCCCGAAAGCCAGCTTTCCTACACGCGGCCTACTCCGATACTTTGCGCCGATGCCCAGTCTGATCACCTCACACCGCACAAGGTTACACCGCAAGGTGACACTTCCGCCTCATAAGGTGACACCTTCCCGGCCCAAGGTGACACCGTTTCTCCCTGGACAGTGTAAACCGTGTAAACCTGCGTCACCTTGTGCACCTCGGGCAGCGCGCCCGGCGGCTTCTCCCCCGTCCATTCACGCCTGATAGGTTAACCCCCTTGAACATCGCGCATTGCCACGCGACATAGGCGAGGCAAAATCGCAAAGAGGACTCCCATGCTCGACCTGTTCGGCGCTTCGAACGCCCAAGGAAAGTTCACCACCGATCCCGTGACGGGCGCACTCGTGCCGATGGTCGTCGAGCAGACCAGCCGGGGCGAACGTTCGTTCGACATCTACTCGCGCCTGCTGCGTGAGCGCATCGTGTTCATCACCGGCCAGGTGGAAGACCACATGGCCTCGCTGATCGTCGCGCAGCTGCTGTTCCTCGAGTCGGAGAACCCGACCAAGGACATCTCGATGTACATCAACTCGCCGGGCGGCGTTGTGACTGCCGGCATGGCGATCCACGACACCATGCAGTACATCAAGCCGCGCGTCTCGACCGTGTGCATCGGCCAGGCCGCCTCAATGGGTAGCTTCCTGCTCGCCGCCGGTGAGCCGGGCATGCGCATCGCGCTGCCGAACGCGCGCATCATGGTCCACCAGCCCTCGGGCGGCGCGCAGGGCATGGCCAGCGACATCGAGATCCAGGCGCGCGAAATCCTGCGCATGCGCCGCCGCCTGAACGATCTCTACGTGAAGTACACCGGCAAGTCGCTCGACGAGATCGAGAAGGCGATGGACCGCGACACGTTCCTCGAAGCTGACGAAGCGCTGGCATTCGGCCTCGTCGACAAGGTCTTCGAGACCCGCCCCGACGGCGACAAGCCGGCGGAAGCGTAACGTCCTGAAGCGGGACCGGCGCCTTCAGTCTCCGTCAAGCATTTGGCGGTAGGATTGCAAAGCCGGTCCCGGGCAGGCTAGAGTGAGCGAGTCGCCTCGGTTGGAGGCTAAAGACGGAAAATGACGAAATTGAGCGGATCTGACGCGAAAAGCACCCTATACTGCAGCTTCTGCGGTAAGTCGCAGCATGAAGTGCGCAAGCTGATCGCGGGCCCAACGGTGTTCATCTGCGATGAATGTGTCGAGCTTTGCAACGACATCATCCGCGAAGAAACCAAGGCGGGCATTGCCGGTCGCAAGGAAGGCGAGATCGTCTCCCCGCGCGACATCTGCGAGATGCTGAACGACTACGTGATCGGCCAGGAACGCGCCAAGCGCGTCCTGTCGGTGGCTGTCCACAACCACTACAAGCGCCTCAAGCACAGCGGCAAGCAGGGCGACGTCGAGCTGTCGAAGTCGAACATCCTGCTCGTCGGGCCGACCGGTTCGGGTAAGACGCTGCTCGCGCAGACGCTCGCGCGCACCTTCGACGTGCCGTTCACGATGGCTGACGCCACCACGCTGACCGAAGCCGGCTACGTGGGCGAGGACGTGGAGAACATCATCCTCAAGCTGCTGCAGGCGTCCGACTACAACGTCGAGAAGGCGCAGCAGGGCATCGTCTACATCGACGAGATCGACAAGATCAGCCGCAAGGCCGAGAACCCGTCGATCACGCGCGACGTTTCCGGCGAGGGTGTGCAGCAGGCGCTGCTCAAGCTGATGGAAGGCACCACCGCCTCGGTTCCGCCGCAGGGTGGTCGCAAGCATCCGCAGCAGGAATTCCTGCAGGTGGACACGACCAACATCCTGTTCATCTGCGGCGGCGCTTTCGCCGGCCTGGACAAGATCATCGCCGACCGCCTGCAGAAGCGTTCGATCGGTTTCGGCGCGCATGTCGCCGATCCGGACAAGCGCCGCGTGGGCGAACTGCTCCAGAAGGCGGAGCCGGAAGATCTCCTCAAGTTCGGCCTGATCCCCGAATTCGTCGGCCGCCTGCCGGTGATCGCGACCCTCAACGACCTCGACATCGAGGCGCTGGTCAAGATCCTCAAGGAACCGAAGAACGCGCTGATCAAGCAGTATGCGCGCCTGTTCGAGCTGGAAGACGTGGAACTGACCTTCACCGACGACGCGCTCGAAGCGATCGCCAAGAAGGCGATCGAGCGCAAGACCGGCGCGCGCGGCCTGCGTTCGATCGTGGAAGGGCTGCTGCTCGACACCATGTTCGACCTGCCGACCGAGCGCGACATCGCCGAAGTCGTCGTCGACAAGGACGTGGTCGAGGGCCGCAAGGAACCCGTCCGCGTGCTCAAGGGCGACAAGGCGGAAGCTGCGGCCTAAGCTGCAGCGGTGCGTTGGAAAAAGGGCCGTCCATCGCGAGGTGGACGGCCCCTTTTCGTATATCGCCGGGACGTAGGGCCCTTGTCTTGGCAATTACCCTAGTCCCCCGCACTCTCCGCCGAACACACGAGGGGAGAGAGCCATGGCCGCACGCGTTCCGGTTTCGCGGGTGATCCATACCATTCACGCCGTCGCCGACATTCATGCCGCCCGTGCACTCTATCAGGATGCGCTGGGCGGGCTGGTCTTTGCAGAGAACTACTTCCCCGCCGAGGACCGCGACGCCGCGCTGCTCTACGTCACCGACCACATGGTCGAACCGATGGCGCCGCGCCGCGCGGACGACCTCACCAAGCCGTTCGCCCGGCAGTTCGCGCGGATCGGGCAGGCGTTCCACTCGTTCGAGATCAAGGTGGCGGACGGCAAGGCAGCCAGCGCCGCCTTCCGGGAAGCGGGCTGCACCGTCGCCGCCGACTACGGCGTGTTCTTCTTCGTGAAGCCCGAATCGACCGGCGGCGTCCTGCTGGAAGTCTGCGAACTGCCGATGCCCAACGATCCGTGGGAGCGGGGCAACTGGGACCCGTCAGTCGGGGCAGGGCATCACTGTACGGTGACCGGACTGGATCACATCGGCTGCGTCACCGCCGATATCGAGACGGCGCTGCGCTTCTTCACGGAGGTCGTCGACGGCGAAGTGCTGGAGGACGCCCGGACCGAACTACCCCAACCCGCGCGCCGGGTCCTGCTGCAAGTGGGCGACACGCGGGTCGCCTTCGTGCAGCCGGATGACGTTGCCGGTGGCCCGCTCGGTGCGTTCCTGCAAAGTACGCAGAACGGCATCTATGCGCTCGTCTGGAAGATCGCCGATGCGGGCAGGGCGCGGGCGCATTTCGCCGACAAGCTGAAGCTGCGCCTGACGGGCGAGGGTTGCATATCATCCGGCTTCGCCATTCTGCCCGAGGACTTCCTCGGCGCGCGGCACGAATTCGTATAGCCTAGACGACGGCCTCGCTCTCCAGCGCGCAGGGGCTGTGGTCGTCGGTCTCGACCTGAATGGTTGGGTGGCCGATGCCGAACTCATGCTCGAGGTCATGGGCCAAGGCATGCAGGAATCCGTCGCCCGGCTGTCCGCCGGGCATGACGAGGTGCGCGGTGAGAGCGGTCTCGGTCGTGCTCATCGGCCAGATGTGCAGGTCATGGACGCGCGCGACGCCCGGCCGCGCCTCGAGGAAGGCGCGCACGCGCGGGCCGTCGATGCCCTCCGGTACACCCAGCATGCCCATGTGCAGCGAATCGCGCAGCAGGCCCCAACTCGACCAAGCGATCACTACGGTGATGACCAGCGAGGTCACCGGATCGACCAGCCCCCATCCGGTGTACGTGATCAGCAGGCCCGCTGCCACAACGCCGACCGAGACCAGAGCGTCCGCCATCAGGTGCACGAACGCTCCGCGCAAATTGAGGTCGGACTTCGAACCCTTTGCGAAGAGCAGCGCGGAAAGGCCGTTCACCGCGATGCCGATCCCGGCGACGATCATCATGGTCGTGCCGCCGACCGGCTCGGGATCGGCGAGGCGCCGCACCGTCTCGACCAGGATCGCGCCGATCGCCACCCATAGCAGCGCTGCGTTGGCTATCGCGGCGAGGATCGACGAACTCTTCAGCCCATAAGTGAAGCGCTCTGAAGGCGGGCGGGCGGAGAGCACCGCCGCCGCCCAGGCAAGCGCCAGCGAGAGCACGTCCGACAGATTATGTCCGGCATCCGCCAGCAACGCCATGGACCCGCTGAGGAAGCCCGCAATCGTCTCGGCCACGACGAAAACGAGGTTGAGCGAGACCGCGATGGCGAAGGCGCGTCCCGGGTTGGCCGGTGCCGCATGCGCGTGATGATGGCCATGCCCATGGTGATGTCCATGCGCATGCTGATGCCCGTGATGATTGTGACCTGCGCTCATGACCGACGAGTGGCACGAGTGCCCGACAGTCATCAAGCTATGACGTAACATCACGCCCGCATTACGTTTTTGCAGTGTTGCAGGTGCAGCAACACTTTCCCTTCCCCGTGACATTTATGCCGCAGCGCGATATTGAGCGCGTATCGCAATATGTTGAAATATATGCAATTTTTTGCCGTAAAGCGTGTTGTGTTACGCTAGTGTCACAAAATTTCACGTTTGCGCACGCAATTGAGTCCTCACCGTCAGAAAGTTGTCATATCCCGCTGCTCTTAGCAGCCGCAGCAAATGCGGCGTGGCTCAAGCGTTCGTCGCACATTGTGACTACTCCAGTCTGACAAGCTCAGGGGCATAAAATGAAACTCACCTCCCTCCTCTCCTCGGCGACCAGCACGATCGCCGTCGGCGCCGCCTTCCTTGCGGTTCCCGCTTTCGCGCAGTCGACCGGCGCCGTCGATTTCGAAGAAGGCACCATCGTCGTCACCGGTCAGGTCAACAAGGGTGTCGCGGGCATCCAGGTTCCCAACACGTCGAAGGCCAAGCAGGTCCTCAACCAGGAGATCATCGCGACCCAGGTTCCCGGTCAGACGATCAACGACGTCATCAACCTCATGCCGGGCGTCAGCTTCCAGAACAATGACGCTTTTGGGTCGTCGGGCGGTACGCTGACCATCCGTGGCTTCGACGACAGCCGCATCTCGCAGACGGTCGACGGTATCCCGCTGAACGATACCGGCGGTTACGCGCTCTATTCGAACCAGCAGGTTGATCCCGAAATCATCGAGCAGGTCAACGTCAACCTCGGCACCACCGACGTCGACTCGCCGACCGCCGCTGCATCGGGCTCCACTGTCAACATCCGTACCCGTAACCCGCGTGACGAATTCGGCGTGCGCTTCCTGGGTTCGGCCGGTGACTTCAACTTCTTCCGCATGTTCGGCGAGATCGACACCGGCGTCCTGAACTCGAGCGGCACCAAGGCGTTCTTCTCGGCTTCGAAGGCGACCAACGACACTGTCTACGGCGGCATCGGCAAGATCGACAAGACCCAGTTCAACGCCAAGATCTACCAGCCGCTGGGCGACAACGGCGACTTCATCTCGGTCGCCGGCCACTGGAACCGCAACCGCAACAACTTCTTCGGTTCTACCCCGCTGCGTGTCGATCCGAGCCGCACCGTCGGCCCGGATTCGAGCAACCGCTTCCCGCTGACGAAGGACGAGCGCTTCTACAAGATCGCTGGCTGCCAAATTAAGACGGGCGTTAACGGTACTGCCGATGTCGATGCCAACGTTAATCCTGATGGCACGTTCGGCTGCGGTTCGCTCTACGACTACCGCTTCAACCCGTCGAACACCGGCAACCTGCGCATCAACTCGCGCTTTACGCTGACCGACAAGCTGACGCTGAACGTCGATCCCAGCCTGCAGTACACCCGCGCCAACGGCGGCGGCACCGTGCTGGCGAGCGAAGGCTACTTCACCCAGAGCGCCAACGCCACGCGCAGCGCGATCACTGCTGCCCAGCAGGTGACCGGTTACCTCGGCGGCCGTCCGTACTTCGGCGGCGTCGACCTCAATGGCGACGGCGACACGCTGGACACCGTCCGCGTTCTGGCGCCGAGCAACACCGAGACCTGGCGCATCGGCGTCATCGCCTCGCTGCGCTATGACATCGACGACAACAACCGCGTCCGCGTTGCCTACTCGTACGATCGCGGCCGTCACCGCCAGACCGGCGAAGTCAGCCTGCTCAAGAGCAACGGTTTCGCGTCGGACGTCTTCTCGGACAGCAAGTTGACCGACTCTGACGGCAACATCCTGCAGAAGCGCGATCGCCTGTCGTACGCGATTCTGCACCAGGTTTCGGGTGAGTACACCGGTGACTGGATGGACAACTCGCTGCACCTTAGCGTTGGTGTCCGTGCGCCGTTCTTCAAGCGCAACCTGACCAACTACTGCCTCGCGACCAGCGCGACCGGTTTCGTCGACTGCTTCACCTCGAACAGTGCCGACCAGGCCACTTACGCTGCCGCGAACCCGTCCTACAAGCTGCCGCAGCAGCGCATCCTGAACTATAACAAGGTGCTGCCGACCGCGGGTGTCGTGTTCGACGCGACCGACAACGCCAGCCTGTTCTTCAACTACTCGAAGGGCCTTCAGGTCCCGGGTACGGACAACCTGTACCAGTCGTTCTGGTATGCGAAGGACACTGCCGGTGCGAACCCGGTGCCGGAAACCACCGACAACTTCGACCTTGGCGTCCGCTACACCTCTGGCATCATCCAGGCGTCGCTGACCGGCTGGTACACCCGCTACACCAACCGTCTGGCTTCGGCGTTCGATCGTGACCTCGACGTCACGATCTACCGTAACCTCGGCCGCGTCGACAAGTACGGCGTCGATGGCAGCTTCGCCGTTCGCCCGATCCCCGAGTTCAGCCTGTACCTGTTCGGTTCGTACCTGAAGTCGAAGATCAAGCAGGACGTCGAGATCGGCGAGACCACTGCCGGCGATCCGATCTACGCCGCCACCAAGGGCAAGCGCGAAGCCGGTGCGCCGGTCTACACGCTCGGTGCCCGCGCCAGCGGCAACATCGGTCCGGTCGAACTGGGCGCGCAGGTCAAGCGCACCGGTCCGCGCTACGTGAACGATCAGAACATGGCGATCGTGATCGGCGGTACCCAGGTCTATGCGAAGAAGACCCCGGCCTACACGCTGGTCGATCTCGACGCCAAGGTGAAGCTGGACTTCGTCGGCCTCGGCGACCGTACCTTCCTGCAGCTCAACGTCGTCAACGTTTTCGACAAGCTCTATGTCGGCGGCTTCGACGGTGCAGGCACCTCGACCACCAGCGTGCCGAATGCCTTCATCGGCACCCCGCGCACCTTCATCGGTTCGGTCAGCTTCGGCTTCTGATCGAATCCGATCCGGTAACGGAACAGTGAAAGGGGAGGAACCGCGAGGTTCCTCCCCTTTTTTCTGTTAGTCCCGGCTTGGTAGTTGTCGCGGTCAGTGCGATTCGAGGGCTATCTGTTTTCCTACATCGGACAGCGGGCCTAGAATGGGTGCATGAAAACGCGACTGTCCCCTTGTCACATGCGCGCCACGGAATGTGATCGCCACGCGTTCGGGGTTCGCGCCGGTAGAGGGGCGGGGCGTGGACAAGGTGACGCTTTGGGCGTGCAAGGTGACACCTCCCCCTCGCAAGGTGACACCTTCTTGGCACAAGGTGACACCTTCCGGGGTAAGGTGACGCCTTTTCTCCCTGGACTGTGTAAACCGTGTAAACCTGTCACCTTGCGGGAGCGGCCGGGCGGCAATGCGCCGGTCGTTCCCGCAGCCCTATTCGTAGACGCAGGAGTCGTAGCCGCCGCGCTTAACGGTGCCGATGCGGGCGGCGATCGTGTTGCCGTAGCGGCGCGTGAAGCCCGCCGGGTTCTTGACCGAGCGCGTCTTGGGGCTGGGCAGGGCGGCAGCCATGCGGCCCGCCTCGGCAGGGGAGAGGTTCGCGGCCGACTTGCCGAAGTACCGCTGCGCCCCGGCCTCGACGCCGTACGTGCCAATGCCGGTCTCGGCGACGTTGAGGTAGACCTCCATGATACGGCGCTTGTCCCACAGGTTCTCGATCAGGAACGTGAACCAGACCTCGAAGCCCTTGCGCAAGTAGCGGGTCCAGCCTTCGCCCTGCCACAGGAACACGTTCTTGGCGGTCTGCTGGCTGATCGTGGAACCGCCACGGATGCGTCCGCCGCGGGCGTTGCGCTCCATGGCCTTTTCGATCGCGTCGGTGTCGAAGCCGTTGTGCGTACAGAACTTGCCATCCTCGGCGGCCACGACGGCGGCGACCATGTTGCGGTCGATCCGGCTGAGCGGTACCCAGTCCTTGGTGATCCCGTTGCCATCGACCAGCATCGTCACCGTCACCGGCGGCGGCACGAAGCGATAGAGCATCGTCAAGCCCACGCTGATCGCAATGAACCACACGATGATCTTGGCAAGGAGACGCATGGACGCAGGGAGCCTCTGAAACGGTCGGGAAGCTTCTCTCTAGTCGAAATGCCCGGCATTGCGCCAGCACCGGCGCGCGCAACGCCCAGCCGATGCATGTATTCGTAATATCGACGTTTCATTTGCAGTATTGACAGTTCTCCCGGATACATCGTCGCATAAGAGGAACGGGAGAACAGGCGCATGGCGGCATCCTTCGGGTTGGGATGGAGGCAGGTCGCGGTCGGCTTCATGCTGCTGGCGGCGACGGGCATGGTGGCCGCGACATATTCGATCGTCGCGGTGCCGCTGGCGCGTGAGTTCCGGCCGAGTCGCACTGTGCTCATGCTGGCGATGACGGTGATGTCGGGCACCAGCGCGGTACTCGCGCCGCTGCTGGGTATGGTGATGGATCGGTTTCCGCTCCGCCGCCTGATGGTGGCAGGCGGAGTGCTGCTCGCGTCAGGCTATGTGGCGATCTCGCTGGCGACGTCGTTCATGCACGTTCTGGTGGTCTTTGCAGTGCTGATCGCGCCCGCCAACGTGCTGACCGGCCCGGTGGCGATCACGGTGTTGCTCTCGCGTTGGTTCGCGCAGAAGCGGGGGAGGGCGGTGGGCATTGCAATCGCCGGGATTTCGGCGGGGGGCTTCGTGTTCCCGTTGGTGCTCTCGGGGTTGATGGCCGCTTTCGAATGGCGCGTGGCGCTGCGGGCGCTGGCGGTGGTGCTGCTGCTTTGGATGATCCCGATGGCGCTGCTGGTGGTCGATCGGCCGTCGGACCGTGGGCTCAATCCCGACGGTGCGCAGGAGCCGCCGCCGCAGGCCCGCGAGGAACTGGCGCGCGCACCGATCTCGGCCCGCGCGATCCTGACCGATCCGGCATTTTGGATGATCGCTTTGACCGTCTCGATCGTGACGGCCGGGATGAAGGGAATGGTCACCAACCTCGCGCCGCTTGCCATCGACACGGGTGCGACGGCCGCGCAGGCAGCGCCGCTGATCTCGATCTACGCGGCCTGCGCCTTCGTGGCGAAACTGGGCTTCGCGGCTCTGGCCGACAAAGTCGGGCCGAGGGCGTTGATGCTCTGCGCGCTCGGCGGCTTCGCGGCCGGGATGGCTTGCATGACCCAGGCGCACGCCGGCTACGAGGTCATCGCCCTGGGGGTGGCGGTGACCGGGCTGTTCGGCGGGATGATGGTTCCGGCCGAAAGCTACCTCGCCCCCCGCATCTTCGGCCAGCGCGGCGTGGGCAGGGCGATGGGGTTGCTGTCGGGCGCGATCCTGCTGGCGATGCTGGCGACGCCGCCGCTGTACGGCCTGATCTACGACCTCACCGGCAGCTACACGGGCATGTTCTGGGCGTTCGCCGGGATCGCGCTCTTGGCGCTGCTCTGGGTGCCCATGCTGAGATTGCATCCTCGGCAAATGGCCAGAGAGGCGGCATAAAAAAACCGGGCCATCCTCGCGGACGGCCCGGCCTCTCGTTACGCCTGGTTGCTCCGGATCAGGCCGGGAGCAGGCGCTTCTCACCGGCGATGCGGTTCATCGCCTTTTGCAGCTTCTCGAAGGCGCGCACCTCGATCTGGCGCACGCGCTCGCGGCTGACCGAGTAGACCTGGCTCAGTTCCTCCAGAGTCTTGGGATCGTCGGTCAGGCGGCGCTCCGTCAGGATGTCGCGCTCGCGCTCGTTGAGCGAACCCATGGCCTCGATCAGCATGTCGTGGCGCACCGAGGCTTCCTCGGCATCCGCGACGGTTTCGTCCTGCAGCGGGCGGTCATCCTGCAGGATGTCCATCCACTGGCCTTCGCCTTCCTCACGCAGTGAGACGTTGAGCGAGGCATCGCCGCCCATCATCATGCGGCGGTTCATGTTGACCACCTCGGTCTGCGAGACGCCCAGCGTCGTCGCGATCTTGGCGACGTCGTCGGGGTGCAGGTCGGTGTCCTCGTAGGCGTCGAGGTTCTTCTTCATGCGGCGCAGGTTGAAGAACAGCTTCTTCTGCGCGGCGGTGGTGCCCATCTTCACGAGGCTCCACGAACGCAGGATGTATTCCTGGATTGAGGCCTTGATCCACCACATCGCATAAGTCGCGAGGCGGAAGCCGCGCTCGGGCTCGAACTTCTTGACGCCCTGCATCAGGCCGATGTTCCCTTCGGAAATCAGCTCGGACACGGGGAGGCCGTAGCCGCGATAGCCCATGGCGATCTTGGAAACGAGTCGCAGGTGGCTGGTGACGAGCTGCGCTGCAGCTTCCGGATCCTGATGCTCCGAATAGCGCTTCGCCAGCATGTATTCCTGCTCAGGAGCCAGGATCGGGAACTTGCGGATCTCCGACAGGTAGCGGTTGAGGCTTTGCTCACCGCCCAAAGCCGGGACACTCGGCAGGTTTCGATTATTGCTCACGATCATCCGTCCTTTCTAGGTCGGTACACGGTCTAGGACCCTTTATAGGCGTCTTAGCTTGTGACCACCTCTATACGTTAGCATGGATTTGCGATTTCAGTGTCGCAGTTCGTCGATCAGTGTCCGCATATCGTCGGGCAAAGGACTGGCGAAATGGACCCTTTCTTGTAAAACGGGGTGAACGAACCCGAGTTCCGCAGCGTGGAGCGCCTGGCGGGAAAAACCGAGTCGGGAGAGAATCGGTCGAAGCGGAGAAGGAGTTCGCCCATAAACAGGGTCTCCCAATAGCGCATGACCGATTGACGCCATGTGAACACGGACCTGATGGGTTCGTCCCGTCTCCAGCCTGCATTCGACAAGAGTGGCGCCGCGCAGCGCTTCCAGGGTACGGAAATGGGTGACCGCGTGCTTGCCGCGCCCGTCCTCCACCAGCGCCATCTTCTTGCGATCATGCGACGATCGGGCGATCGCGCCGCGCACGGTTCCGGCTACCGGCACCGGCCTGCCGCCGACGACGGCGTGATAGGCGCGTTCGATCGAGTGATCGGCGAACTGGACGGCCAGCCCTTCGTGCGCCTTGTCGGTCTTGGCGACGACGAGCAGCCCTGAAGTGTCCTTGTCGATGCGGTGGACGATACCGGGGCGCGCCACGCCGCCGATGCCGGACAACTGGCCCCGGCAGTGGTGGAGCAGGGCGTTCACCAGCGTTCCGTCGAGATTGCCCGCGGCCGGGTGGACGACGAGTCCGGCGGGCTTGTCTACGATGATCAGGTGCTCGTCCTCGTAGACGACGGCGAGGGGGATGTCCTGCGCCACCGCTTCGGCGGGCGCGGCCTCGGGCACGTCGATGGCAAACGGTGTTCCGGCATCCACTTTCAGAGATGCCTGCGCTACGGGCTTTCCGGCGAGCGAGACGCGGCCTTCACCCATCAGCGCCTTGATGCGTTCGCGCGACAGGCCGCTGACTTCGGCCAGGGCCTTGTCGATCCGGCCGCCACTGGCGACTTCGCCTTCGATGATGTTTGTAAGCGCCCCCATTGCGCGTAGGATTTGGGGATGATCGTCGAACTGACAAGTGGTGTTCTTGCAACATTGCATGAAGATGCGCGCAGCGCTGCTCCCGAAGAATGCTGCGGACTGTTGCTTGGGCGCGGTCAACGGATAGACGAAGCGCGGGCTGCGGCGAATCTGGCGGAAAACCGCCATGTTCACTTCGAGATCGACCCCGTCGTGCTGCTGGCGGCGCACAAGGAAGCGCGGGCGGGTGGGCCGGAAGTGATCGGCTACTATCACTCTCATCCTACGGGGATTTGCGTGCCTTCGGCGACCGATCG
Source organism: Novosphingobium sp. fls2-241-R2A-195 (assembly GCF_030209485.1). NCBI lineage: Bacteria > Pseudomonadati > Pseudomonadota > Alphaproteobacteria > Sphingomonadales > Sphingomonadaceae > Novosphingobium > Novosphingobium sp. fls2-241-R2A-195. The sequence continues at coordinate 114,268 of NZ_JARVRY010000002.1, read as the reverse complement.
GCAACATTCCACCGGGGATTCGCGCATCTGGGCGATCATCTCGGAGAGCGAGGTTGCTTTCTGGCGCGATAACGCCAATGGATTCGAGGCCCTGCCGTTCCGCGTCGTCGAATAGGGGGCCGCGTCAGAAGTACGAAAGAGCAGCCCAAGCCCATGACCACGAGTTCGATCGAACTTGCCAGCCTCCTGTGTTCGCGCCTTTGCCATGACATGCTCAGCCCGGTCGGCGCGCTGACCAATGGCCTTGAACTGCTTGCGGACGAGAAAGACCCGGAGATGCGCCAGCGCTGCTTCGAACTTCTTGACCAGAGCGCGAGGATTTCCACCGACAAACTCAAGTTCTTCCGCCTGGCCTTCGGTGCGGCGGGCGGCTTCGGCGAGATGGTGGCGGTGAGCGAGGCCAAGGTTCTCGTCGATGCGCTGGTGGCGAACAATCCGCGCGTCACGCTGGCCTGGGCGCTGCCGAGCGATTCGCTGCCGAAGGCGGCGATCAAGACACTGCTCAACTTCGCGCTGATCGGCCTTGAAGCGCTGCCGCGCGGCGGCACGCTGGAGATCGCGGCGGAATATCGCGACAATCACAGCGAACTGGTCGTGCGCGCGGCCGGTCCGCGCATCGCTTTCGACCGTTCGGTCGGCGCAGCGCTCGAAGGCGCTTTGCCAGAGGGCGAACTGTCGAGTCGCACCGCGCCTGCCGCGATGCTGCGCCAGTTAGCGGTGGAGCTGAAGGGCCAGCTTCAGTTCGCGCTGGCGGACGATGCGCTGGTGCTTGGCGCGATGCTGCCAAGGGCCTGACGGGAAGGAGGCGCGACGAAGATGAACCGTTGGCTCGTCAATCGCACCGTCGCCTCCCCCAACTGGAACGAGCGCAAGCTGCCGATCACTATGGTCGTGCTGCACTATACCGGCATGAAGTCGGCCGAGGAGGCGCTGGAGCGGATGTGCGATCCGGCCGCCGAAGTCTCTGCCCACTATATGATCGACGAGGAGGGGATGGTCACCTCACTCGTTCCTGAAGACAAGCGGGCCTGGCACGCGGGCCGTTCCTACTGGCGCGGTGAGACAGACGTGAATTCGGCCAGTATCGGCATCGAACTGGTCAATCCCGGACATGAATGGGGCTATCGTCCGTTTCCCGAACCGCAGATGGATGCGTTGCTGCCGCTGCTGGCGGATATCATGGACCGGCACGACATTCCCCGGGCCAACGTGGTCGCGCACTCCGATATCGCGCCTGCCCGCAAGCAGGACCCGGGCGAATACTTCGACTGGAACCGTCTTGGCGAACTCGGCCTTGCGCTGGAGATTCCCCAGGCGAAGATGAACCTTTTCTACGACAACCCCGGCGCCTTTTATCTGGCGCTGGAGCGGTTCGGCTACGACATCACCGACGGGCGGGCCGCCGTCACCGCGTTTCAGCGCCGCTGGCGCCCGATCTTCATGGATGGCGAGATCGATGGAGAAATCGGCGGTATCCTGTTCGAACTGCTGTTGGAACGCGATACCGGCCGTGCTAGGTGACCGCCCGCGCCGGGGAGCCGGGCAGCCGCGGGGTCGCTAAGGAAACTTGGATGACCGCGAGGAAAGTCCGGGCTCCACGAAACAAGGGTGGCAGGTAACGCCTGCCGGGCGAGGGCGGTTTTCAGACCGTCCGAAGCCTAGGGAAAGTGCCACAGAGAGCAAACCGCCGATGTTTTCCTCGGAAAGCAGGTAAGGGTGAAAGGGTGCGGTAAGAGCGCACCGCGCTGCCGGTAACGGTAAGCGGCTTGGTAAACCCCACCCGGAGCAAGACCGAATAGGGGCTGCGCGCCGGCGTCTCGCGAAAGCGGGGGAGATCGGCGGGTTCGTTTCGAACCCAGGCAGCCCGGGTTGGTCGCTTGAGCGAGGCAGCGATGTCTCGCCTAGAGGAATGGCTGCCGCCGCGGCGTAAGGTCCCTCTCTTGGGAGACCACGCCAGGAACAGAACCCGGCTTACAGGCTCCCCGGCGCATTCAGGGCCTTGAAATTCCGGCTATTCAGGCAGCTTCGCTGCAGCCGGCAGCATTGTCGCTCGCGGTCAGGAACCAGCGGTCGGTTCCTTGCAGGCCGAGGGCAGTCAGCGTGCCGTGAAGGAATGCGCCGGTGTCGATGCCGATGCGGTTGCCGCGCTCGTCCGGTTCAGGCGTGATCGTATGCCCATGCACCACGAACGCCCCGAAATCGCCGCGATGGCTCAGGAAAGGCTCGCGAATCCAGCGGCAGTCGCGGCCGAGCTGGTGTTCGAGCGGTGTGTCGGGGCGGACACCTGCATGGACGAACACGTAGTCGCCTACGCGGTGCATCTTCTTGAAGCTGTCGAGGAAGTCGAAGTCGTCCTGCGGAATCGCCTTGTTCATCAGGCGCTGCATCTCTTCGGCATCGGCTGCGAGCAGTGTGTCCTTGTCGATACCGTAGGACAGGATCGTCTCCAGCCCGCCGAACTTGAGGAAACCGCGCATGGCATCGGCATCCTTGCTGGCAACCAGCAGCATTTCCTCGTGATTGCCTTGGATGAACTCGACCTCGCGCTCCTGGCCCCACTGGCGTGCGCGCGCCACGACCCCGGCACTGTCGTCGCCCCGGTCGATGAGATCGCCCAGCAACACGACGGTCGTGTGGGCACGTCCCCGTGCTGCATCGTCCCGCTCGATGGTGTGGATGAGATCTTCGAAGAGATCCGCACGGCCGTGGATGTCGCCCACGGCATAGACCCGTTCACCTGAGGGGATCGAAGGGGCTCGCCGTTGGTCGGCCCGGCCCATGAGCTTTCGTATCGTGTTCAGCATTTATTGCACTGCGGTATAAACCGCACCCTTCAACTGCACAACCCGTAGGAACCACCAGAGGTTGCAGTGACAAAAAATCCACACATCATTTCCTGAATGTTTCTGAATTGAAATTTTTCTTGTGCCCCGTCTAGCTGCAGTGCAGCAATATTGTGCCGCTGCAATCGAAGTCCGGAACGAGGCTCCATGCAGCGGACGCAGGTGGGACGAAGCATCAAAGACAATAAATTTGTGAGGGAAACACCATGCTCTTGTCCGTCCGCGGCGTCGTCGCCGCCTCTCTCCTTGCGGGCACTGCGCTTTCCGCAACTTCGGCATTTGCGCAGGACGCCGAGGCGCCCAAGGAAATCACGATCACCGGCAGCGCGGCCCTGACCAGCGACTACCGCTTCCGCGGCGTCTCGCAGTCGGGCGGCGACATTGCGATCCAGGGCGGCATTACCGTGTCGCACGCCAGCGGCTTCTACATCGCAACCTGGGGCTCTTCGATCGACCTCGGCTCCACCTACGGCAGCACTGAACTCGACATCTTCGGCGGCTGGACCGGCGAAGTAACGCCCGGTGTTACGCTCGATGCGGGTCTGCTCTACTATGCCTACCCGAACGGCCACGTCGGTAGCGCGGAGTTTTTCGAGCCTTACGCATCGGTATCCGGCCAAGTCGGCCCGGCCAAGGTGAAGGTCGGCGCCAACTACGCCTGGAAGCAGACGGCACTGCCGAACTTCGCGGGCACGGCCAAGCATGACAACCTCTACGTCTACTCCAACGTCGATATCGGCATTCCGAACACGCCGCTGACGGTTTCGGGCCATGTCGGTTACACCGACGGCGCGCTGGCTCCGTGCTACTACTGCAACGCCGACAAGACCGGCATCGACTGGTCGATCGGCGCTTCGGCTACGGTTTACGGCCCGCTTTCGGTGAGCCTGTCCTACGTCGGCGTCAGCGGTCCGAGCATCGACAGCTACACCGACGACACCGTCGTCGCGACGCTGACCGCAGCGTTCTGATCGTCAACGCATAGCAGGAGGGGGCCCGTCCGGAACGATCCGGGCGGGTTTTCTCATTTCAGGTAGAAGTCGATCGTCGTGACGACGCGCACCTTCTTGTAAGGCGTGTCGGACTGCCCCCAGCCACCGCCCGAATCGCCGTCCCGCGCCTCGATCGAAAAGTAGCCTTGAGCGGCGTTCTTGATCGCGCCCACTTCGGCGCCGCTGTCCTTGGCGAACTGTTCGGCGGCCGAGCGCGCATCCCGGGTCGCGGCGGCGACCATCTCCGGCTTGATGCCGTTGAGCCGGGTGAAGGTATACGCCATGCCCGAACCTTCCTCGAGCATCACGCCGCGCCGTACGAGGTCGAACTGGCGGCGCACGGCATTCTGCGCGCGCTTTATGTCGGTGGTGCGCAAGCTCACACGCTGGCGCACGGTGAAACTGACGACGCCATTGTCCTTGGTCTGGTTGACGTTGACGCCGGTGGGCTGGAGCGCGTCGGCCGGGAAGCCGAGTTCCCGGAAGAATGCGCCGATCTGCACGGTGTCGCGGTCCACGCTCGCCTGCGCGGTGGCAAGATCGGGTGCGGTCGCGGAATAGCTGATGGTCCAGGTGGCGAGATCGGCGGTGACGTCACGTTCGGCGAGGCCTTTGACCGTGACCGCACGGTCCGCGCGCTGCGCCCGTTTGATGCCGTCACCCAATGCGAAGCCGCCGATGACGATGCCCACCGCCAGGATCGTCGCGCTCGCCAACCATCGACCGGTTAAACCTCCGAGGCGGGCAATGCCCTTGTGCTGATTTTCGACGGAACTATCTTCGCTCATCGCACTCTCCCTGATCGCCGCCGCGTCATGCATGTCGGCGACTGTATGTGCGATGAATTGCTCCATAACGTCGATGAAATGAAGAAGGCCCTTCCATGACCCGTTATCTCCACACCATGATCCGCGTGACCGATCCGGAAGAGACCATCCGTTTTTTCGAACTCGTCGGGCTCAAGGAAACGCGCCGGTTCTCCAGCGAACAAGGCCGTTTCACGCTGATCTATCTTGCCGCGCCGGGGCAGGAAGAGGCGGAGGTCGAACTGACCTACAACTGGCCTGCAGAGGATGGATCGGCTGAGGCTTACCCCGGCGGTCGCAATTTCGGTCACCTCGCGTTTCAGGTGTCCGATATCTACCAGACCTGCCAGCGGTTGCAGGACGGCGGCGTGACCATCAACCGCCCGCCGCGCGATGGTCACATGGCCTTCGTGCGCACGCCGGACGGCATTTCCATCGAACTGCTGCAAGATGGTCATCTCGAACCTGCCGAGCCGTGGGCGAGCATGCCCAACGTCGGATCCTGGTGAGTATCGTCAAGCCGCCGTTAACTTTCTGAAACGGCGTGCCTTCGCGTTTGCGAAGAGAGCGTCCCTGACCATAGTCTGCGCCCAGTGGTCGATCGTAGGGGATGATCGACCACTGGCCGTGGCTGGGGGACGAAGTGCGGGGATCGCAGGCGCTCATTGATATCGTCGCCCATGTGCAGGCGTTCGAGCAGGAATTGCTGCTGTTCGTGGCATTCTGGCTTGTCCTTGGCGCCTTGGACGAATTCATGATCGACGCGTTGTGGATCGGACTTCGGTTGACGGGACGCTCGCCGGATTCGCGCATCACGCAGGCAGAAGCCACCGCACCGCTTTCCGGACGCGCCGCCGTGTTGATCGCTGCCTGGCAGGAAGCAGAAGTAATTGGGCACACGGTTCGCCATGCGCTGGCCAATTGGCGGCAGGACGAGTTCACACTGTACCTCGGCTGCTATTGCAACGATCCGGATACGATCGCGGCGGTCGCCGCTGCGGCAGGCGGTGACCTGCGGGTTCGTATGGTGATAGGCGACTGCCCAGGGCCGACTACCAAGGCGGATTGCCTCAATCGAATTTACGCCGCGCTCTGCGCTGACGAGCTTCGCTATGGCTGGCGCTATCGATCCGTCGTGCTCCACGACGCGGAGGACATGGTGCATCCGGCGGAACTCGCCGTGATCGACCGGGCGCTGCGCCGGGCAGACTTCGCGCAGCTTCCCGTGCGCCCCGAACTGCAGCCAGCCTCGCCATGGATCGCGGCGCACTATGCCGATGAGTTCGCCGAGTCGCACGGCAAGGCCATGGTCGTTCGCGATGCGCTGGGAGCAGCGATGCCGGCGGCAGGCGTAGCGTGCGGCTTTTCGCGCGATATGATCGCGCGCATTGCGCTTCGTCGCGGTCGCGACGGCGGCCCGTTCGCGGCCGAGTGCCTTACCGAAGACTACGAACTCGGGCTGCTGGTGCAGCGGGAAGGCGGAACTTCGCGCTTCTTGAGGGTTCGTGACGAGACTGGCGGATTGGTCGCGACGCGGGCCTACTTCCCGTCAAAGCTGGCCGACGCTGTGCGTCAGAAATCGCGGTGGATTCACGGGATTTCGTTCCAGGGGTGGGACCGGCTTGGTTGGGGCAGCGGAGTTATCGACCAGTGGATGGCACTTAGGGACCGGCGTGGCCCGCTCACGGCCCTGATCCTCGCGTGCGGTTATGGGTTGCTGCTGATCGAGGCGGCATTGAAACTGGCCGAACGTGAAGGGCTCGTACAAGGCACGGAGCTTTCGCCTTTGCTGCAGGCGCTGTTGGCCATCTGCCTGGTGAGTTTCGTCTGGCGAAGCGGCTTGCGGTGCTTCTTCACCGCACGCGAATACGGGCTGGTCGAAGGGCTTGGCGCGATTCCGCGTATCGTCGTTGCCAACGCAATCGCCATTCTGGCGGGCCGCCGCGCGCTCTTCAGCTATGTGATGACCTTGAGGGGCAATCCCGTACGTTGGGAGAAGACCGAGCACGTCGGGCACCCGACGCTGCTTGAGTTGGCGCCGACCCGTTCAAGGCTGGCTGCGTCGTGAGCGGCGGAGCGATTTCACGCGGGCATCCACTTCTGGCCCTGCTGGCCTTGTTGGGGGGCTGGGTTGGAGGGCGCGCTGCGACATGGGAACCGCTGGTCTCAAAGGCCGCGCCAGCCGTCGTTGCGGGTAGTGAAGTCGGCTTAGGGCTCCAGTCCCTTCCGAGCTATGCCGGCGATGATCCTAGAGCCTATGACGTTGCGCCCGATTTTGGTGTTGGCCGGCCTGCGGTGCGTTATGTCATGACCTATTCCGCGCCGGCCGCGCCTGCGGTGTCGTCCGGCATTTCCGCTCTGTCGATCATGCCGCACTTGCGCGAGGACTTTGGCGCCTTGCAGCCCTTGCCGCGTTTCTACGCACCCGACGTGCCCGGGACGGTCGCCGCACCTCAGCCGACCGGGCTGCCGATCGTGCCTTGGCGGCCGCGCCGCTGGTCGATGGACGCATGGGCGCTGATGCGACGGGACAGTTCCGGTGCTCCAGCTTCGCCTGGGGCGATTCCCGGGACTTACGGCGCTAGTCAGGCGGGCGGAGTGCTGCGCTACCGGCTGGCATTGGCCAGTAGGCATCGGCCGACGGTCTACTTGCGCAGCACCTCGACGACCGGGCAAATCCGAGAAACCACGGCGGCAGTTGGTTTGTCGGCCCGGCCGATCACTGCGTTGCCTGTCGTCGCGGCGCTGGAGGGGCGGATGACCGACCAGATGGGGCAGCGCCGGGTACAGGGCGCAGCGATGGCGATCACCGAATTGCCGCTATTCCCGCTGCTCGCCGGCTTCCGAGGAGAGGTCTACGCGCAGGCAGGATATGTCGCCGGGCGCTACGCGACAATGTTCGCTGACGGTCAGTTCCGAGCGGATCGGGGATTGCTGACTGTGCGGGCAGCGGACGTGCGGATCGGTGGAGGACTTTGGGGCGGAGCGCAGAAGGGCGCGGCGCGGCTCGATGCGGGACCGACCGCCTCGGTTGCGATGCCGCTCGGGCGCGGCATCAATGGGCGGGTCGCGGTGGACTGGCGCTTCCGCCTTGCGGGTGACGCCGTGCCCGGCTCCGGCCCCGCCCTCACGCTATCCGCAGGATTCTGAAACGCGCCTTTTCCGCGACGCCATGCTGCGGTAGCGAGTGGGGGCAATGGACGTCTACCTCCCCATCGCCAACCTTTCGGTCAACGGCCTCATCATCGTCGCGCTGGGGGCGCTGACCGGCGTGCTTTCGGGCATGTTCGGCGTGGGCGGCGGGTTCCTGACGACCCCATTGATGATCTTCTACGGTATCCCGCCCACAGTCGCCGCAGCATCGGCAGCCAGCCAGGTGACCGGCGCCAGCGTCTCGGGCGTCTTTGCGCATACCCGGCGGGGCGGAGTGGATTACCAGATGGGCGCGGTCATGGTGGCCGGCGGCATCATGGGCACCGGGCTCGGCTCGCTGCTGTTCAACCTGCTCGAGCGGCTGGGGCAGATCGATACGGTCATAAACATCCTCTACGTCGTGCTGCTCGGCTCGATCGGCGGCTTGATGGCCAAGGAGAGTATCCAGTCGATCCGCGCCGAGCGGACCGGGATTCCCATCGCCGCCAGGAAGCGCCGCCATCACCCGATGGTCGCCAGCCTGCCGATGCGCTGGCGGTTCTACCGCTCGGGCCTCTACATCTCGCCGCTGGCGCCGCTGCTGCTGGGGATCGGGACCGGCATCTTGACGATGCTGATGGGCATCGGCGGCGGCTTCGTGCTGGTCCCGGCGATGCTCTATATTCTCGGCATGAGCGCCAATGTCGTCGTCGGCACCTCGCTGTTCCAGATCCTCTTCGTGACGATGGCGACGACGATGATGCACGCGCTGACGACTCACGCCGTCGATATCGTGCTGGCCTCGCTGCTGCTGCTGGGCTCGGTGTCCGGCGCTCAGGTCGGCGCGCAGTTCGCGCAGAAGGCCAGCCCGGTGAAACTGCGCCTGATCCTCGCCGTCATCGTGCTGCTGGTCGCCGGGCGCATGGCGCTGGGCCTCGGCTATCGGCCTGACGAGATCTATACGGTCGCGCCGCTGTGAGGGTGTGGCTCGCACTGCTGGCGCTCGTCGCGCTGACCGGCGCGCGCGATCCGATCCTCGTACCCGAAGTCTCGCAGCACGAAGTCGATCTGCAACAGGGCTTTACCGGCACCGAACTGCTGCTCTTCGGTGCGGTGCTGACGCCGGAAGGCTCCCGCGCGGCGCAGGACTACGACATCGTCGTCGTGCTCAAGGGGCCGACCCAGTCAATCGTCCTGCGCGAAAAGCAGAAGGTCGCGGGCGTCTGGATCAACGCCGCCAGCACCGAACTGCGAAGCGCGCCGAGCTACTACGCCATCGCCTCGAGCCGGCCGATCGCCGACATCGTCGATGACAAGACGGCGGCGATCTATGAGCTTGGGCTCAAGTGGCTGCAGTTGTCGCCGATCGGCGCGATCGATCCGGACGAACAGGCGCGTTTCTCCTCGGGGCTGGTCGATCTCAACCGCCGGATCGGGCTCTACCGCGAGGAGGAGGGCGGCGTCACGGTCAAGGAGCAGGTGCTTTACCAGGCGCGGATCGAACTGCCCTCGCGCGTGCCGACGGGCATCTATACCGCAGAAACTTTCGCCATTTCCAAGGGTAGGGTAGTCGCGTCGGCGAGCAGCCAGGTTGAAGTGCGTAAGCTCGGTATCGAGCGCGCCATCGCCAATTTCGCGGAGGATTACGGCTTCGCTTATGGCCTGCTGGCGGTATTCGTTTCGGTGGCGATGGGCTGGCTGGCCGGGCGTCTTTTCGCGCTGATCTGATATACGATGCCGTCTTTAGGCGGAAATTAACCTCGTCGCTGGTAGCCACCGCAATCGGTTGCCATACAAATGCGATGGGTTGACGAAGCGGATGCATCTCGACGGTCTCGACAGATTTCAAGACCCCCGGACCGATGCGGAGCCGGCCGTCGCGCTTGGGCTCGAGCCGATCGGCGTCGTCCTCGACGTGAGCGGCGCGGGTAGTCGCATCGCCTTCGATCTCGAGCGTCTGAACGAGATTACCGCGGCGGATGATCCTTCGGTGGCGATGTCCGGGCAGGTGAGCAGCCAGGTCAAGATTCGCGTCGGCACCGGCTGGCTGCTGGCCAGCGTCCGTAACCAGAAGCAGGACGGCCGCGTGGCGGGCGTGCTGTCCGAAGTCGATTTTCTCGGTGAGGGTTTAGAGGAGCGCCAGACCGGCCGCATCCACGGGTTCCGGCGGGGCGTCACGCGCTTCCCGATCCCGGGCGCGCTGGTCTACCCGGCGACCAGCGACGACCTTCGGCAGATCTACGCCAGCGACGGACGCTCGGCGATCCAGGTTGGCAACGTCTATCCCACCCGCGACATTCGCGCGGGGCTTTACGTCGATGCGCTGCTGGGCAAGCACTTCGCGCTGCTCGGTTCGACCGGCACCGGCAAGTCGACCAGCGCCGCGCTGATCCTCCACCGTATCTGCGAGCATGCGCCCGAAGGCCACATCATCATGGTCGATCCGCACGGCGAGTACGCGGCGGCGTTTCGCGATACCGGCGTGATCCTCGACGTCTCGAACCTGCAGATGCCGTATTGGCTGATGAACTTCGAGGAGCACTGCGAAATCCTGCTGACCTCTCGCGGAGACGAGCGCCAGCTTGACGCCGAAATCCTCGGCAAGGCGCTGCTGGAGGCGCGCTCGAAGAACCGGCTGGCCGAGCAGATGGGCAAGATCACGGTGGATTCGCCGATCCCCTACCTGCTGTCCGACCTTGGCAACATCCTCAACAACGCGATGGGCAAGCTCGACAAGGGCCATACCAGCGCGCCGTACCTGCGCATCCGCAACAAGCTGGACGAGATGAAGTCCGACCCGCGCTATCAGTTCATGTTTTCCGGCATGCTGGTGGGCGACGTGATGGCGGACTTCATTTCCAAGCTGTTCCGCCTGCCGTCGCGCGGGCGCCCGATCTCGATCATCGACGTCTCCGGCGTGCCGACGGAGATCACCTCCACCGTCGTCGCGGTGCTCAGCCGCATGGTCTTCGACTTCGCCGTCTGGGCACGCGAGGAGGAAACGCGGCCGATCCTGCTCGTCTGCGAGGAAGCGCATCGCTACGTTCCGAACGAGCGGAATGCCGATGGCTCGTCGGTGGGTCGCATCCTCTCACGCATCGCCAAGGAGGGGCGCAAGTACGGGATCTCGCTGGGCCTCATCACGCAGCGGCCGTCCGATCTGGCCGAGGGCGTGCTGTCGCAGTGCGGCACGATCATCTCGATGCGCCTGAACAATGAGCGCGACCAGGCCTTCGTGCGCGCCGCCATGCCCGAGGGTGCACGCGGGTTCCTCGATTCGATCCCGGCGCTGCGCAACCGCGAGTGCATCGTCTGCGGCGAGGGCGTGGCGATCCCGATGCGCGTTTCGTTCGACGACCTTGAGGAGCGCAAGCGGCCGGCTTCGGCGGACCCCTCGTTCACGCAGCTGTGGAACCGCAGCGGCGGCGAGGAAGAGATGGTCCTGCGCACCGTGCAGCGCTGGCGGGCGCAGGGGCGTTGAACTAACCCTTGAAGGCCCTGCGCCACCGGCCTGTGCTGTAGTAGGCCAGCGTCAGGATCACCGTCAGCGACGAGCCGACCGGATAGGCCCACCATACCGCCTCGCTGCCAATGAACGGGCGGGCCAACGCATAGAAGCCGAGGCGCCCCGGGTAGAGACCGAGGAACAGCAGCACCAGCGGCGCTACCACCGCACCATAGGCCCGCATCGTGCCGGTCAGGATCATGGTGATCGACACGATCACGAACGAGGCGGTGCAGACCACCTGGATATGCTCGGCGATGGGCAGGGCGGGGCTCTGGCCGCCGAGGAACAGTGCCAGCAGCGGCCTGTCGAATCCCACGATCAGCGCGGCCACGGCGGTCGACATGACGAGGTTGGTGCCCATGCCGGTCAGCGTCACCTTGCTGACGCGCCCGTGGTCCCCGGCGCCCAGCGACTGCGCAACCATCGCGCTTACGGCCGAGCCGATCGCGAAGGCGGGCATCTGCAGATAGTTCCACAGTTGCAGCGAAGCGCCATAGGCGGCCGCTGCGTCCAGCCCCTCGCGGTTGACGAGGCTCACCATGATGAGGCCCGCCGAGGACACGATCAGCATCTGCGCACCCATCGGCAGACCCTTGGCCAGCACATAGCGAAGGTCCTCTCCGCGCGGGGTGAGATAGCCGAGTTCGGGGCCGCGCAGGCGCAGCGGCAGGTCCTTGCGGTAGATCACCACGATCTGCAGCACCATGCCGGCGGTGTTGGCGATGGCGGTGGCGATGGCCGACCCTGCGACGCCCAAGGTCGGCAGCGGGCCCACGCCGATGATCAGCAGCGGGTTAAACACGATGTCCAGCACTACTGCCAAGATCATGGCGTAGAGCGGCGTCTTGGAATCGCCGACGCCGCGCATGCCCATCGAGACGATCATGTTCACGCTCGCCAGCGGGATCGTCACGAAGATCACCTGCAAGTAAGCGAGCGCATCGGCGCGGCTGGCGGCAGGTGTGCCGAGCTTGTCGAGCAGCGCTCCTGCACCGAACCAGCCGATCACGCCGGTCGCGATCGAGATCAGGATGCAGAAGCCGACGCCGGTGCCGAACGTGCGCCGCGCCGCGACAATGTCACGCGCGCCGAAATGCTGGCCCACGCGCACCGTCGTCGCCATGCCGAAGCCGAAGACGGCGGCGAAGACGAGGAACATCACGATGTTGGCGTTGGCCGTCGCCGCCAAGGCGCTCTCGCCCAGCAGGCGGCCCACCCAGATCGCGTTGACCGAACCGTTCAGCGTCTGCAGCACGTTGGACAGCAGCATCGGGATCGAGAAGAACAGCAGCGTCTTCAGGATCGGGCCTTTGGTGAGATCGCCGCGCATCGCCGGGCGCGCGGGCGCTTCGACCTGCGGAGTGTCGGCGGTCGAGCTGTCCTCGCACAGCGGGATGGGCGATGCTTCGTTCATGTGCCTCTCGTGTCGCCCCAAAGATGGATGTGCAAGCGGTCCGTGAACCGCAAGCCATGCTGCGAGCAGAAATCCGCCAGCCAGCCCGACCGTTCCCGGATGACATCGCTGGAGCGGCCTTCGGGCATCAGGAACAGGCGCTGGCCGGGAATGGCGTAGGTTTCCTGCAACTGCATGACTTCATCGAGATCTTCGCGGCTGGCCACCACGAACTTGAAGAAGGCGCGCGGTTCGGCGGCCCAGGCGGCGAGGCGTTCGGGCAGCAGCGCGAGGGTATCGGGGTTGCCGCTGTGCGCCAGCTTGGGGCTGACGTTGTACTGGTCGATCCGGGCGTCGAGCGCGGGGTGCGGGGCGACGGTGGAGTTGGTCTCGACCTCGACGTGCATGCCGGGGCGGATTTCGTCGAGCGCCTTGACCATGCGGGCGAGCGCCGCGCCCTGCAGCAGCGGCTCGCCGCCGGTAATGACGAGGCGGTCGGGCACCAGATCGGCGACCGCTTGCGCGAGGTCCGCTTCCTCCATCGTCACCTGGTTCTCGCGCCGTTCGAAGGCGAGGTCGTCGCGGTGGAAGCGGTTGTCGCCCGTGAAGCGCCAGGTGTAGGCGGTGTCGCACCACTGGCACGCGAGGTTGCAGCGCGAGAGGCGCACGAAGGTGCTCGGTCGGCCCATCGAGGGGCCTTCGCCCTGCAGCGAGGCGAAGATTTCCGGCTGGCCGGGGGTGGTGGTGGCCAAAGTCAACATGGGGTCAGGGTCATGGTTTCAGTGTCGTAAGGTGACGCAGGTTTACACGGTTTACACGGTCCAGAGGGAAAAGGTGTCACCTTGTGGCTGAAGGTGTCACCTTACAGGCGAAACCTGTCACCTTGCGGCGAAAATGTGTCACCTTGTGCGGGGCAGGTGTAACCTTGGGTGTCACTTTGTGCGGAGCGATCATCGACATGGGCGCATCGTGTCAGAGGCGCGCTATGTAGGAAAGCGACCCGGCCGCGATCTGAGCAGGCAACCTTCCAGGCCCATCTCCAACCTTTCGTCATTGCGAGGCCCGCAGGGCCGAAGCAATCCAGGGCAGTGTGGCGCTGCCCTGGATTGCTTCGCTACGCTCGCAATGACGAGCAAGGGGGACGAGCGGTTTTTGGCTGGCCTCAGCCCAGCCGCGCCAGTGCGGCCGCCAGACGCTCCGCCTCGGCGGAATGCGCGGTGTGGTCGGCCTTGGCCTTCTCGACCGCCTCGGGCTTGGCCTTCTGCGCGAAGGCCGGGTTGTCGAGGCGCTTGCCTAGCGAATCCCGCTCCTTGATCGAGGCGGCGTGGGCCTTTTCCAGACGGGCCTTTTCGGCGGCGATGTCGATCACGCCTTCGAGCGGGATCGCCAGCATCGCGTCGCCCGCTCCCACCTGCATCGCCGCGCCCGCAGGCGCCGCTTCGAAGCGGATGCCGTCGAGACGGGCGAGGCGGTCCACCACCGCCGGGTTGCGCTCGATCACGGCGCGCGTCTCGGCGGAAGCGTCCGCGAGATACGCGGTCAGGCGCGCGCCCGGCGAGATGCCGAGTTCCGCCTTGGCGCCGCGCAAGTTGCCGACGAGCGCGATCAGCCACTCGACTTCGGCCTTGGCCTCGGCGTCCACCGCAGCCTCGGGCGCGGGCCATGCGGCGACGATCAGTTCGGCCTCGCGGGTGCCGGTCTTGCTCCACAGCTCTTCGGTGACGAAGGGCATGAAGGGGTGCAGCATCACCAGAATCTGGTCGAGCACCCAGCCGGCGACGGCCTTGGTCTCGTCATCGAACGAACCCTTGATGAGTTCGATGTACCAGTCGCAGAACTGGTTCCAGACGAAGTGGTAGATCGCATTGGCGGCCGCGTCGAAGCGCAAGTCGGCCATCGCCTTGTCGAGCGCGGCGACGGTCTCGACGACTTCGCCGATGATCCAGCGGTTGACTGCCGAGGTCGCCTTCGGAGCCGCAACCGAGGTGCTGCCGACGATGCCGTTGGACTGGCAGAAGCGCGCGGCGTTCCACAGCTTGGTGGCGAAGTTGCGGTAACCCTCGACGCGCTTCTCATCCATCTTCACGTCGCGGCCCTGGCTTTCCATGGCGGTCATGAAGAAGCGCAGCGCGTCGGCGCCGTACTGGTCGATGAGGCCCAGCGGATCGACGACGTTGCCCTTGGACTTGGACATCTTCTGCCCGTCGGCCGCGCGCACGAGGCCATGGAGGTAGAGCCGCTTCCACGGCACTTCCTTCATGAAGTGGATGCCCTGCATCGCCATGCGCGCATCCCAGAAGAACAGGATGTCGAAGCCGGAAACGAGCAGGTCGTTGGGGTAGTGCTTCTTGAGCAGCGCCGAATCCTGATCGGGCCAGCCCAGCGTCGCGAAAGGCCACAGCGCCGAGGAGAACCACGTATCGAGCACGTCGTTGTCGCGGGTCAGCGCCTTGTTGCCCGCGAGCGCCTGCGCTTCTTCCTCGGTCTCGGCGACGAAGATCTCGCCGTCTTCGGTGTACCACGCGGGGATGCGGTGGCCCCACCACAGCTGGCGGCTGACGCACCACGGCTGGATGTTCTCCATCCAGTTGAAGAAGGTCTTCTCCCAGCTCTTGGGCACGATCTCGATCGAGCCGTTGCGCACGGCTTCCATCGGCGGGATGGCGAGCGTGGCGGCATCGACGTACCACTGGTCGGTCAGCCACGGCTCGATCACCACGCCGCCGCGGTCGCCGTAGGGCGTAGCGATGGTGCGCGGCTCGGCGTCGTGCTCGACCGGGTTGCCTTCCTTGTCCTTCGTTACGTGCGGGATGAGGAGGCCCAGCTCCTTCATCGCCTCGACCACGGCGGTACGCGCCTCGAAGCGGTCGAGGCCGAGGAACAGGTGCGGGATCAGGCCGTCCGCCGTCTGGCAGACCTTGGCCTCGGCATCGAGCATGTTGAGCATGTCGCGCGCCTCGATCCCGGCGCGCTTGCCGACCTCGAAGTCGTTGAAATCATGCCCCGGCGTGATCTTCACCGCGCCCGAGCCCAGTTCCGGATCGGCGTGCTCGTCGGCGACGATGCGAATCTCGCGGCCCGTGATCGGCAGGGTGACGGTGGCCCCGCGCTCCAGCAGCGGCTTGTAGCGCTCGTCGGCGGGGTTCACCGCGACCGCCATGTCGGCCAGCATCGTCTCGGGGCGCGTGGTGGCGACCTCGATATGGCCCGATCCGTCCGAGAGCGGATAGTTGAAGTGCCAGAAGTGGCCCTGGATCTCGCGCGTCTCGACCTCAAGGTCGCTGATCGCGGTCTTGAGCTTGGGGTCCCAGTTCACCAGCCGCTTGTCGCGGTAGATCAGGCCCTGCTTGTGCAGGTCGACGAAGACCTTGACCACGGCCTTGGTGAAGTGCGGGTCCATGGTGAACTGCTCGCGGCTCCAGTCCATCGAGCAGCCCAGGCGGCGCAGCTGGCCGGTGATGGTGCCGCCGCTCTCGGCCTTCCATTCCCAGACCTTCTCGATGAAGGCCTCGCGCGTGTAGTTGGTGCGCTTGTCCTGCTTCGCCTCCATCTGGCGCTCGACCACCATCTGGGTGGCGATGCCGGCATGATCGGTGCCGACCACCCACAGCGCATCCTTGCCGCGCAGGCGCTCGTAGCGGATCACCACGTCCTGCAGCGTGTTGTCGAGCGCGTGGCCGATGTGCAGCGAGCCCGTCACGTTCGGCGGCGGGTTGACGATGGTGAAGGGCGCGGCGTCGGGGCGCTCGGGGCGGAACAGGTTGTTCTGTTCCCAGTGGGCGTACCACTTGGCCTCGATCCCGGCGGGGTCGAAAGTCTTGTCGAGAGCGGGTTCTGCGATCTGGTCGGTCATGGCGTCGGTCATGGCCGGGGCCATGCCAAAGGGCGGGTTTCGGCGCAAGGACGATTCCCCGTCATCCCAGCGAAGGCTGGGACCGCTGGCCGCGTAAAGCCCACCCCTCGGCAGGGCGTACTGACGATAGGTGGCATTAACAGGCCAGCGGTCCCAGCCTTCGCTGGGATGACGAAGTGTGTTGGGTGACGGGGTGCAATCAAAGTGACACATCTCGTCGCCAGCATGGAACATCTTGCCGGTCCATGGTTTTTCCCCCAAAGCGAGCGAACATGCGGGAATGGGCTGAATTCACCCTGTCGGAAAACGACCAAGGCGCCGACCATGTCCTGGCGCTGAAGGGACCGCTTTGCGTTCATTCGCTGGGCAATCTTGACGCCAAGCTGCATGGCCTGAGCGGGAATTTCACCCGCGTGGACATGTCCGGCGTCACCGACATCGACACCACCGGCGCCTGGCTGGTCACGCACTACGCCAACCAGCGCGGGCTGGAGATCACCGGAGAAAACGAGCAGGCGCGCCGCCTCTTCGCGGCCATCGGCAACATGCACGAGCATGAGGCGGAGCCGGAACCGAAGCTGCCCTTCATCACCCGTCAGTTGGACGAACTCGGCGATCTGATGGCGAACTGGGGGCAGGGCATCGTCAAGGTGCTCGACTTCCTGGGCGAACTGATCCTCGCCCTCGGCGCGGTGATCCGCCGGCCGTCGAAGCTGCGCGGCACGGCGCTGGTGTTCCACATGCAGTACGTGGGCATCAACTCGCTGTGGATCATCGGGCTGATGAGCTTCCTCATCGGCATCGTCATCGCGCAGCAGGGCGCGGTGCAGCTCGCGCAGTTCGGCGCGGAGTTCTATACGATCAACCTGACCGGCCGCCTGTCGATGCGCGAACTGGGCATCCTGATGACCTCGATCATGGTCGCGGGTCGTTCGGGATCGGCCTTCGCCGCCCAGATCGGCACGATGAAGCTGACCGAAGAAGTGGACGCGATGCGCACCATCGGCGTTTCGCCGGTGCAGGCGCTGGTGGTGCCGCGCGTGCTCGCCTCGATGCTGATGATGCCGCTGCTGGGCTTTTACAGCTCGGTCCTTGCGATCATCGGCGGCGCGACGATCGGTGGTCTGGCCCTCGACATTCCGTTCTGGACCTTCCTGCAGCGCACGCAGGAAGTGGTGCCGATCACCGACGTCTACATCGGCCTGATCAAGGCGCCGGTCTTCGCGCTGATCGTGGCGCTTGCGGGCTGCTACCAGGGCATGCAGGTGACCGCCAACGCCGAGGAAGTCGGCGCGCGCACGACGCAGGCGGTGGTCACCGCGATCTTCACGGTGATCGTTCTCGACGCCTTCTTCGCCATCTTCTTCACGAAAATCGGTTGGGCATGACGGACCTCTCGGACGATTATCAGGGCGAATACCCGATCCTCGTCGAAGGGCTGCGTAGCGCCTTCGGCGACCACGTCATTCACGACGACCTCGACCTCAAGGTTCGCAAGGGCGAGATCCTTGGCGTCGTCGGCGGCTCGGGCACCGGCAAGTCGGTGCTGATGCGCTCGATCATCGGGCTGCAGCAGCCGGCCGAGGGCAGCATCACCGTGCTCGGCCACAAGATGGGCGAGGCGACCGAGGACGAGGACATCGACTTGCGCTCGCGCTGGGGCGTGCTGTTCCAGGGCGGCGCGCTGTTCTCGACCCTGACGGTGGGTGAGAACGTGGAGGTCCCGCTCAAGCAGTTCTTTCCCGAGATCACCGACAGCTTGCGGGCCGAGATCGCCCGCTTCAAGGTGCGCCTTTCGGGGCTCCCGGAAAACGCCGCGTTCAAGTTCCCGAGCGAGCTTTCGGGCGGCATGAAGAAGCGCGCCGGGCTTGCCCGAGCGCTTGCGCTCGATCCCGAGCTGCTGTTCCTCGACGAGCCGACCGCGGGCCTCGATCCCATCGGCGCCGCCGCATTCGACAGCCTGACGCGCGAGTTGAAAGAGACGCTGGGGCTCACCGTCTTCCTCATCACCCACGATCTCGACACGCTCTACGCCATCTGCGACCGCGTGGCGGTGCTGGCGGACAAGAAGGTCATCGCGGTGGGGACGATCCCGGAACTGCTGGCGCTCGACCATCCGTGGATTCAGGAATACTTCAATGGCCCGCGTGGCCGCGCGGCCTTGGACGCCAAGAAGGACTCGGCGCTTGCCGTCAAGGACGATCCGCCGATGTCCGCTCAAGGCTCGCCGGAACACATGAAATCGGAACATGAGGCCGCCGAGGCGGTTCAAGCTAGTTCGCCGTCCGACACGGACAGCAAGAAGTCGGAGGCATAGGGGCGCAGGCGATGGAAACCAAAGCCAATCACGTCTGGGTCGGAGTCGTCACGCTTGTCCTGCTGGCGGCGCTCGCGGCGTTCGTCATCTGGATCGCGCGGCTCAACGAAGGCGCCCAGAACGAATACGACATCTTCTTCAAGCAGTCGGTCGACGGCTTGGCCAAGGGGTCGGAAGTCGGCTATGCGGGCGTGCCTTCGGGGCAGGTCACACAGATCGAGCTATGGCCGCAGGACCCCAGCTTCGTGCGCGTGCGCGTCAAGGTCGATGAGAAGGTGCCGATCACGGTGGGCACCACCGCGACCATCCAGGGCAGTTTCACCGGCGTTTCCGACATCCAGCTGGAAGGCGCCGTCAAGGGCGCGCCGCTGCTGACCGAGCCCGGGCCGGAAGGCGTGCCGGTCATCCCGACCAAGCGCGGCGGCTTCGGCGAACTGCTGACCAACGCGCCGCTGCTGATGGAACGCCTCGCCACGCTGACCGAGAACCTCAACCAGCTGATGAGCGCGGAAAACCGCAAGTCGATCACCGGCATCCTCGCCAATACCGACAAGATGACGAAGGACTTGTCGCAGGCGACGCCGCAACTGCGCGCGACGATGAGCGAGCTGCAGGCGACGCTCAAGCAGGGCACTCAGACCCTCGCCGCGTTCGAGGGCGTGGCGCACAAGGCCGACGACCTGCTGGGCGACGAAGGCAGTTCGCTGGCGGAACAATTGCGCAAGACTCTGGCCTCGGCGCAGAAGTCGATGGACCAGCTCGACAAGACGATGGCCCATGCTCAGCCCGCGCTTGATCAGGTGTCCGAGCAGACGCTGCCTGCCGCCGAAAGCGCGATCCGCGACTTGCGCGCGACCAGCAAGGCGCTGCGCAGCCTGACCGAGAAGATCGACGAGCAGGGCGCCGGAGCGCTGCTCAAGGGGCAGAAGCTGCCCGACTATAAGCCGTGAGGGGTATCGCGATGAACCGTTTTGGCCATGGACTGATGGCGGCCGCTGCCGCGCTCACCCTGTCGGCTTGCGTGAGCCTCGGCACCAAGCCGCCCGACGAATTGCTCAAGCTCACCGCGCAGGACGGCGCGCCGGTCGGGGCGACTGCGAGCGGCCAGTTGTCGGATGCGATCGTCGTGCTCGATCCCGAATCCGATCGCGGCCTCGACGTGCTGCGGGTGCCGGTGACGGTGGACAGTTCCAGCGTCGCCTATCTCAAGGACGCGCTGTGGGTGGAGAAGCCCACGCGCCAGTTCCGCTCGCTGCTGGCCGAGACCCTGCGCGCGCGCACCGGACAACTCGTGGTCGAGGGCGGCGACTTCGAGGTCACCGGCAAGACGCTCATCGGCGGCCGCCTGCTGCAGATGGGCTATGACGCGCAGCGCAGCGCCGTCGTGGTGCGCTTCGATGCGGTGCGCTCGGAACGCGGCATCGGCCCGCTCCAGACGAAGCGCTTTGAAGCCGTGGTGAACGGCGTCGAGGCCAAGGCCAAGCCGGTGGGCGCAGCACTCAACCAGGCGGCAAACGACGTCGCGCGACAGGTGGCGGACTGGGTCAAGGGCTGACCACCTCGCTGCGTGGAGCGCGGGCGGAGTTTCGCCAAGGGCCAGAATTAATTTAAAAAGTCCATGGGAAGCGCCTTCGCGATATAAAAGAGACGAAGGTAAAAAGTTTTCATTCGCATATTGCGCTTAAATCACGGCAAACGAATGAATTGACGGGAAACGGTTGAAAATACCGTTTCTCGACATTCGTTTATGTTGCTTGTCGGCAACAGTGACGCTTTGATGACAATCCAGAAACAACTCTTTGGTTTGACGGCAATTTCGCTCCCGCTAAGGGGCGCCTCCCTGCTGCCGGTAACGGTGCGGGTGCGACAAGAATATTGCAGGAGCATACCATGAAGAAGTTCGTCCCGGTGGCCGTTGCCGCCGCGCTGTTCGCCGTTCCGGCCGCCGCCCAGGCACAGGCTTTCGTGCAGGTGGAAACCGGTCTCGACTCGATCTCGGTCGGTGGCGAATCGGACGAGGGCGTCGCCTACGGCATCAGCGCCGGCTACGACATTCCCCTGTCGAACGGCCTGTTCGTCGGCATCCAGGGCACTGCCGCCGACAGCACCACCAAGGAATGCGCGTCGGCCGGTGCCGAGCGTCTCTGCATCAAGACCGGCCGCGATCTCGCCGCTGTCGTGCGCCTCGGCACCCAGGTCGGTGAGCGCAGCAAGATTTACGTGCTCGGCGGCTACACCAACGCCCGCCTGCGCGTGACTTACACCGATGGTGTCGACAGCTACGGTGAAGGCGCCAATGGCGACGGCTTCCGTCTCGGCGCAGGCGCTCAGTACGACCTGTCGGACCGCCTTTTCGTGAAGGCCGAGTACCGTTACTCGAACTACGAAAGCGATTTCAGCCGCCACAACGCGCTCGTCGCGCTGGGCGCCAAGTTCTGATCTCAGGACATGGGGCGGGCGCCGTAGGCGTCCGCTCTTGCCAAAAGACCCGCCCGGCTCTCGCCGCGGCGGGTCTTTTCCGTTTCAGCGGGAGAGTGCGGTCAGTGCGATCGCCAGCCTGAACGCCTCGAACCGGGCGGCGCGGCGTTCGGTGGCTTCCCAGTCCTCGCCCCAGAGTTCGACCTGCCAGTCGGCCTCCAGTTCGGCGGCCTTCCACAAGGCTTCGGCATCGGCGCCGGGACGGATCGCCTCCAGCGCGATGACCAGCGAGGCGGAGAGGCTCGACAGCATCTTCAGCGCGGCAAGTTCGAAATCGCTGCAGGCGTCCAGTTCGCTGCGCAGGCACGCCAGCGTCGGTTCGGGCTGCGGCTTGTGGATGATGCCGGAGATGCGTGTGAAAGTGACGCCAAGCCGCGCCTCTGCGGATGAGAGCACGGGCTCCCACATTTCCATCTGCCGCTTGTAGAGCGCCTCGTCCGGGTCGGCGCGGTAGCACAGAGTATCGGTTTCGGCGTAAGGCAGCAGTTCGGCGATGACGGTGCCGCGCGCGGGCGCGACGGCGTCGATCGCGAAGTCGGCAAGGTCGCGGTAGTGGAAGGTCGCGGTGTCGATCTCCTCGCCCTGTCCGGCCCATTCGGCGGCCAGCGCCTGCGCCAGCGCCTGCGTCGGCACGACTTGCGGGCGGCCGCCTGCGGTGCGGATTGGGCGGCCGTCGAGGACCGCGCGCCAGCCCGAGTCTTCCGGGCCGTTTTCGGTCTGCTCGGCGGTCGCTTCCTTGTAGAAACGCTTCATTTGGGTGTGCGCCACTTTCTGATGAGAATCGCGGGCAGGACGAAGGCGTCGATCAGCCCGTTGGCGAGGAGGAGATAGGCGACCCATGCCGGTGCGCCGGGAAAGATACGGCCTTGCGTCATCAGCAGGCCGAGCACGACGAAAGCGACACCGGCGATGCGCACGATGTTGATGATCGCGAAGCGCAGCGCTGCGGGATCGCGACCGGGTTTCGGCTGGCTCACCTGAGCAAGTGCTCCAGCAACTGCGCCGGGGTCTCGGCGACCATTTCGGCGCCCGTTTCGGACAGTTCGCGCGGGTGGTGATAGCCCCAGTCCACGCCGACCGCGCGGACTTGCGCGGACGTCGCCATCTGCATGTCGTAGGCCGTGTCGCCGATCATCACGGCTTCCGACGCCTGCGCGCCCGCTTCGAACAAAGCCTCTTCCAGCATCGCAGGGTGGGGCTTGGAGGGATGACGGTCGGCGGTCTGGAGCGTCACGAAGAGGTCGGCGATGCCGTTCGCCTCAAGGCAGAAGCCGAGGCCGCGATCCGACATGCCGGTGGCGACGCCCAGCGTCCAGCCATTGGCATGAAGGGCGCGCAAGGTGTCCTCGATCCCCGGGAACAGCGGCTGGGCGACACGGCCCTGTTCGCGCGCGGTGCGGAACGAGAGCTTGTAGGCCTCGGCCATGGCGTGTTGCTGCTCGGCGTCCGAATCGGGCAGCAACTGGCGGATCGCCTGGGGCAGCGAAAGCCCGACCGCACGCCGGATGCTCCCGCGCGTCGGTGAAGGCAGCGAGAAGGCGGCGAAGGCCGCCTCCATCGCCTCGCAGATCGGCGCCTGCCCATCGACGAGGGTGCCGTCGCAGTCGAAGACCGCCAGTTTCACCGGGACCTGCCTCGCGGCGCGCCGCCGGGCTTGGGAGCGGAGCGCGCTGCACCCGTGCGCGGACCGGAAGGCTTGCCACCGGGACGTGCGGGCTTGCCGGCCGGCTTCCCGAACGACTTGCCCGCAGGCTTTCCGGGCGCCTTTCCACCGGGCTTCCCGCCGGGCTTGCTCAGCCGCGTCTGGCCCGAGCCGGGGCCATCGCTGCGCTTGCGGCGCTCGCCCCGGCGTTCCTTGCGATATTCCTTGGCGTGCTGCTTGGCGGCCTTCTTCTGGTCTTCCTTGGTGAACTCGGCCGGAGCCTCGATCTCGGTGTCGCCTTCCGATTCGACGAAGCCCAGTTGCTCCAGCGAATTGGCGAAGTGTTCCGGAAGAGGAGCGGTGACGTCCAGCGGGGCGCCGTCCGGGTGCTCGATCAGGAGGCGACGTGCGTGGAGGTGCATCTTGCGACTGATCGAGCCGGTCAGGAACGCCTCCTGCCCGCCGTACTTGCCGTCGCCGACGATCGGGTGGCCGATCGCCGCCATGTGGACGCGCAGCTGGTGGGTGCGGCCGGTCAGCGGGTGCAGCTCGACCCAGGCGGCGCGGTTGCCGGCGCGGTCGATCACGCGGTAGCGGGTGCGGGCGGTCTGCCCTTCCTTCTCGTCGACGTGCATCTTCTCGCCGCCGGTGCCCGGCTGCTTGGCGAGCGGCAGTTCGATCATGCCGTCGTTGATGCTCGGCACCCCGACCACCAGCGCCCAGTAGATCTTCTTGGCGGTGCGGCCGGAGAACCGCTTCGAGAAGAACGCCGCGCTGCCCGGGGTGCGGGCGATCAGCAGGACGCCCGAGGTGTCCTTGTCGAGTCGGTGGACGAGGCGCGGGCGCGGTCCCTTCTCGACATAGGCGTCGAGCAGGCCGTCGACATGCTCCTTCATGCCCGAGCCGCCTTGCGTGGCGAGGCCCGGCGGCTTGTTGAGCACGATCGCGGCGCGGTCCTGCGTCAGCACCATCGAATCGGCGAGTTCGATCTCGGCCTCGGTCAATTCACGGCGGGGGCGTTCGCCGTTGGCGCTGGCCTTCTGCTCGCCGCCGGGCGGCACGCGCAGGGTCTGGCCCGCTTCCAGCCGGGTGTCGACGTCGGCGCGCTTGCCGTCGACGCGAATCTGGCCGGTGCGCGCCCAGCGCGAGACCATCGCGAAGCCCACCTTGGGCAAGTGCCGCTTGAACCAGCGGTCGAGGCGGACGCCGTCGTCATCCTGACCGACGGTGAATTGACGGACGATATCGATATTGCTCATGCCACGCTCCGCATAACAAAAAGGCCGAGGAACAGGCCGCCGAATCCGGCGAGCAGTGACAGGGCGGTATAAAAGGCAGCGGTGGCGATCTCGCCCCGCTGGATCAAGGTGGCGAAATCGAGGCTCATCGACGAGAACGTCGTGAACCCGCCCAGCACGCCGATGCCGAGCAGCAGGCGGGTGCTCTCGCCGGAACTTCCGAGGCGGGCGAGCCAGCCGGTCAGCAGGCCCATCAGCACGCTGCCGATGACGTTGACGGTGAGGGTGCCATAAGGAAAGACGCCCGCGCGCACCGGGCCGAGCGCAGCGGTCCAGCCGCGCCCGACGAGGAAGCGCAGCCACGAGCCGAACGCGCCGCCGAGGGCCACATAGAGAGAGGCCAGTATAAAGGAAGGTTGGGGCATGGCGCCGCCTTAGCCGCGAATCGCCGGAATTCCAATCCGGCCGGGTTGAAGGTTAGGGATGAACCTGCGCGATGGGGACGCGTTTCTCGGTTTCAGGCATACTGACAGGGTAGGAAGTCAGCCCGTCAGGAAGCCGAAGGCGGGGGCGGACGGATAGGCACGAGGCGTACCGTTCGCCCATGTTGGTCCGATATGATGACTTCCTTCCCCGCTACGGCTTCATCAACCAGCGCCGCGAACCGGGCTTGGGCCTGAGGAATGGACAAAGGCTTGGGGTGTTGCTCCATGGCGTTCGATGATGGAGGGGAAGGCGGGTTTCCGCAAAGTCGGATGGCGCGGTTATGGATGCAGCCTCTTCGCCTTAACCCTTGTCTTCAGGCCGTCACTTTGCTAACGGGCCGCTCAATCAGCTGCCTCCGAGTCCGGCGGCGGCCTTTTATTGGCTCTAGATTCGCAGCACGCCGCGCCGAACCGGATGCGTGGCGGCTTCGTCTGTTTTGTGAGGTGTTTCGGTTTATGCAGATTCTCGTCCGCGACAACAACGTCGATCAGGCTCTTCGTGCGCTCAAGAAGAAGCTGCAGCGTGAAGGCGTGTATCGTGAGATGAAGCTGCGCCGTCACTTCGAGAAGCCCTCGGAAAAGCGCGCTCGCGAAAAGGCTGCCGCCGTTCGCCGCGCTCGCAAGCTTGAGCGCAAGCGCGCCGAGCGCGACGGCTCCAAGTAAGAGCTTTCCTGCGCTTTTGCGCAGGGCACCTTTAAATCTGGATCAGCGGCTTGAATGCCGCGCCGGGTTGAGCCATGAGGGCGCGGAATCACCATTCCGCGCCCTTTGTGCATCTGCAAGGGATGCCTGCCCGGGCGCTTCAAAAGAATACGAGGGCCACAGACGATGACAGAGATCACCCGCGTTGCGCTGCAGCCGATCGAAAAGGGCGCTGTTTCCAAGATCTGGATCGGTGTCGTCGCGATCGCTCTGGCCTCGGCCGGTGTGGCCTATGCCGCGCTGCCGCCCGCGCCCACCGTCAAGACGCTGACCGCCGGCACCGGCGCCTCGCCGACGATGGAAGACGTCGTGCTCATCAACTACAAGGGCATGCTGACCGACGGCAAGGTGTTCGACGAGAACAAGAACTACCCCAATCCCGTCGCACAGTTCGTGCCCGGCTTCTCCAAGGCGCTGATGAAGATGCAGCGCGGCGGCAAGTACGACGTCACGATTCCCGCCGAGCTGGCTTACGGCGCCAACCCGCCCGCCGGTTCGCCTATCCCCGCGAACGCCGACCTCAAGTTCGAAGTCGAACTGATCGACTACAAGAGCCTTGCCGAAATCCGCCAGCAGCAGCAGATCCTGCAGCAGCTCCAGCAGATGCAGGGCGGTGCTGGTGCTCCGGGCGGCGTTCCGGGTGCACCGGGCGCGATGCCTCCGGGCGTCGAAGCACCGGCTGCTCCGGCTCCGGCCCAGTGAAGGCAGCGATCGCGGCGCTGCTCCTCGTGGCAGCGCCCTCGGCCGTGTTCGCGCAAGCTGCCCCGAAGCCCGCTGCCCCGGCCGCAACACCTGCGGTTCCGCAGGTCAAGGTCGAGGCGATCAAGGCCGGCACCGGCGGCAAGCCGCCGGAGCATGGCTACGTGCTCATCAACTACAAGGGCATGCTGCAGGACGGCACCGTGTTCGACCAGAACGAGCAGATGCCGATGGCGCTCGACGAGGTCGTCCCCGGCTTTGCGCAAGGATTGCTCCAGATGGAGCGTGGCGGCCGCTATCGCCTGACCATTCCGCCCGAACTCGGCTACGGCGCGCAGGCGTCCGGCCCGATCCCGGCGAATTCCACGCTGGTCTTCGAGATCGACCTGCTCGACTTCAAGACGCCTGAGGAAATCCAGGCGATGATGGCGCAGATGCAGGCTCAGGCGGCCCAGCAGCAGGGCGAGGCGGCTAAGCCCGCGCAGTAAATACGTCGCCCCGGACTTGATCCGGGACCGGTGGCTGTCGTTAGGCGCGGCCTTGCAGCGCGCGCGGTCAGGTGGGCTGTTCACGGCCTGCGGTCCCGGAGCAAATCCGGGGCGACGCACGCTTGAAGCCGCGGCGCCCCGCTGCTAGCGCACCGCTATCGAATTTCCGCCCGCCGTGCTTCCATGCGCGGCGGGCTCAACCGTAAAAAGGCCAAGGGACAAAAAAGCCATGTCGGTCGATACCGCAACCGTGGCGAAGATCGCCAGCCTCGCGCGCATCAAGGTGAGCGAGCAGGAACTCGAGGCCATGGTGCCCGAACTGAACGGCATTCTCGCCTGGGTGGAGCAACTCGGACAAGTCGACACCGACGGTGTCGAGCCGATGACCGCCGTGATCCCCAACACCCTGCGCCTGCGCGACGACGTGATCGATGCCGACCCGCTGACCGGCGGCGACAAGCGCGACGCGGTGCTGGCCAATGCGCCCGCCGCGCAGCACGGCTTCTTCGGCGTGCCCAAGGTGATCGAATAAGCTTTGGGTTTTACCCGGTCCTTCGACACGCTCGGGCTGAGCGGTGTCGGGGGAGGGGCGTCATCTAATCCCCGCTCATCCTGAGCTTGTCGAAGGATGCAGCAGCACACAAAATCTGGAATGCAGCATGACTGACATTACCGACCTTGGCGTAGCCGCCATCCGCGACGGCATCGCCGCCGGAACCTTCTCCGCCGTCGAAGTGGCCGAGGCGTTCAACGCCAACGTCGCGGCGGCGCAGGACGCGCTGAACGCCTTCATCGTCGCCACGCCTGACCACGCGATCGCCGCCGCCAAGGCCATCGACGCCAGGCGCGCCGCCGGCGAAGCGCTTGGGCCGATGGGCGGTGTGCCGATCGGTATGAAGGACCTGTTCGCCACCACCGGCGTGCAGACCACCGCCGCCAGCCACATCCTCGAAGGTTTCGTGCCGCAATACGAATCGACCGTCTCGCAGAAGCTGTGGGATGCGGGCGCGGGCCTGCTGGGCAAGCTCAACCTCGATCAGTTCGCGATGGGCTCCTCGAACGAGAGCAGCCATTTCGGCTCGGTCGTGTCGCCCTGGCGCCGGCCTGGCAGCAATGCGCCTCTGACGGCGGGCGGCTCCTCGGGCGGCTCCTCGGCGGCGATCGCGGCGCGGCTCGTGCCTGCCGCCACCGGCACAGACACCGGCGGCTCGATCCGCCAGCCCGCCGCCTACACCGGCACCACCGGCATCAAGCCGACTTATGGCCGCTGCTCGCGCTGGGGCGTGGTGGCTTATGCCAGCTCGCTCGATCAGGCGGGCGCGATGGCGCGCGATGTCACCGACTGCGCGATCATGTTGGAAAGCATGGCCGGTTTCGACCCCAAGGACGCGACCAGCCTGAACCTGCCGGTGCCGGACTGGACCGCCGCTCTGTCGGGCGACCTCAAGGGCAAGAAGGTCGGCATCCCGAAGGAATACCGTGTCGAGGGCATGCCCGCCGAGATCGAAGCGATCTGGGAGCAGGGCATCGCCTGGCTCAAGGACGCGGGCGCCGAAGTGGTCGAAGTCTCACTGCCGCACACGCAGTACGCGCTGGCGACCTACTACATCATCGCGCCTGCCGAAGCCTCGTCGAACCTCGCGCGCTATGACGGCGTGCGTTACGGCCTGCGCGACCTGCCCGACGGTGCGGGACTGCAGGACATGTACGCCGCCACCCGCGCCGACGGTTTCGGGGCCGAGGTCAAACGCCGCATCCTGATCGGCACGTATGTGCTGTCGGCGGGCTTCTACGACGCCTACTACACCAAGGCGCAGAAGGTCCGCGCGCTGATCTCCCAGGACTTTGCAAAGGCCTTCGAGCAGGTCGATGTCCTCCTGACCCCGACCGCGCCGAGCGCCGCCTTTGCCCTTGGCGAAAGCAACGAAGATCCGATCGCGATGTACCTCAACGACGTGTTCACGGTCCCGGCCTCGCTGGCGGGCCTGCCTGCCATGTCGGTGCCGGCTGGCCTCGACGCGCAGGGGCTGCCGCTGGGCCTCCAGATCATCGGCCGCCCGCTGGACGAGCAGGGCGTGCTGAACGCAGGGCTGGCCATCGAAGGCCGTGCGGCATTCGCGGCCAAGCCGGAGACTTGGTGGTGATTGACGGTATTACCGTCAAAAGGTAATACTTGCGTCATGAAGCATGAGAGCAACCTCACCATCAAGGGGCAGGTCACGGTGCCCAAGGACATCCGCGATGCCCTTGGGTTGCTGCCGGGTCGCCCGGTGCGCTTCGAGATGGATGCGGACGGCAATGCCCGCATCCTTAAAGCGGATGATGCTGCTGAAATCGAGCGGCGCCGGGCAGATTTCAGGGAGCGATTGAAGAAGGCACAGGCCATCTTCAAGGCGAACGATACCATGCCCGGTGTTTCCGTGGACGAATACATGGCGATGATCCGTGAACCGATCCAGCCGTTCGAAATGGACCCGAACTTCAAGTTGAACCCGGATTCGTGATCCTCGTAGACAGCAATATTCTGATCGATGCGATCGAGCCGCATTCGCCGTTTCACGATTGGTCGTCCGGCCAGTTGATGGACGCGGTGGAAGAAGGCGCATTCATCAATCCGATCGTGGTGGGGGAGATCGCACCTCGCTTTTCCGCTTTCCCCGATCTGGTCGAAGTGCTCGATGGTTTTGCTCTGCCGGTGAAGGACATCAGCCTGCAGGTGTCGTGGGCGGCCGGACGCGCGCATCTGGCTTGGATCCGCAATGGTGGACGCCGTGGCTCGCTTCTGCCCGATCTCCTGATCGGGGCGCATGCCATCGTCGAGCAGGCCAGCATTCTGACGCGCGATCCGCGTCGATTTCGTACTTATTTTCCCGAATTGAACCTCATTCTGCCGGAACAGACCGATGACTGAATCAACCTATCGCATCCAGGGCGCCACCGGGGACTGGGAGGTCGTGATCGGCCTCGAAGTCCATGCGCAGGTCACGTCCAATTCCAAGCTGTTCTCCGGCTCGGCGACGGCGTTCGGCGCGGAGCCGAACACGCAGGTCTCGCTGATCGACGCGGCGATGCCGGGCATGCTGCCCGTGCCGAACCGCGAGTGCATCCGTCAGGCTGTACGCACCGGCATGGCCATCGACGCGCAGATCAACAAGTGGTCGCGCTTCGATCGCAAGAACTACTTCTACGCCGATCTTCCGCAGGGTTACCAGATCAGCCAGCTCTACCACCCGCTCGTCGGCGAAGGCTCGCTGACGATCGAGGCGGACGAGAAGGCGGGTATCCCCGAGGACAAGGTCATCGGCATCGAGCGCATCCATGTCGAGCAGGACGCAGGGAAACTGATGCACGATCAGCACCCGACGATGTCCTATGTCGACCTCAACCGTTCGGGCGTGGCGCTGATGGAGATCGTCAGCCGCCCGGACATGCGCTCGCCCGCCGAGGCCGGCGCCTATGTCGCCAAGCTGCGCACGATCCTGCGCTATGTCGGCTCGTGCGACGGCAACATGGATCAGGGCTCGATGCGCTGCGACGTCAACGTCTCGGTCCGCAAGCCCGGCGACGAGTTCGGCACCCGTACCGAGACCAAGAACGTCAACTCGGTGCGCTTCGTCATGCAGACGATCGAGCACGAGGCGAACCGCCAGGTCGACGTGATCGAGGGTGGCGGCAAGATCGTGCAGGAAACCCGTCTGTTCGACCCGAACAGCGGCACCACCCGCTCGATGCGCTCGAAGGAAGACGCGCACGACTATCGCTACTTCCCCGATCCCGACCTGCTGCCGCTGGAACTGGACGATGCGTTCCTGGAGGCGTGCCGCGCCTCGCTGCCCGAACTGCCGGACGCCAAGCGCGCGCGCTATGAAGGCGAACTGGGGCTGTCGGCCTACAACGCCGCGGTGCTGACCACCGACGTCGACACGTTCCAGTGGTTCGAGGCGCTGCTGGCCGAGACCGCTTCGGCGCAGGGCAAGGCGCCCGCCGAAGTCGCCAAGCAGGCGGCGAACTGGCTGATCTCGGAATTCTTCGGCGCGCTCAACAAGCTGGGCAAGAGCCTCGAGGATTCGCCGGTCAGCCATGCGCAGGCCGCCGAACTGCTGGCGCTGGTCGGCAAGGGCACGATCTCCGGCTCGATCGCCAAGCAGGTGCTGGAGATCATGCTGGAGACCGGCGACGGCGCGGGCGTCATCGTCGAGCGCGAGGGGCTCAAGCAGGAATCGGACACCGGCGCCATCGAGGCCAAGGTCGACGAAATCCTCGCCGCCAATGCCGACAAGGTTGCGCAGTACCGCGAGGGCAAGGTGGCGCTGTTCGGCTTCTTCGTCGGCCAGACGATGAAGGCGATGCAGGGCAAGGCCAACCCGCAGATCGTCAACGAAATCCTGAAGGCCAAGCTGGGCTGAGATTTCATAGCCTGACGAAAAAGCCGCCGTGCCGTTTCTTGGGTCCGGCGGCTTTTTTGTGTCCGCTGTGCAACTCTTGTTGTCCCGGGAAGGGACTGTTCGCAATAATCCGCTTGTATTCGCAATTCGCGGTGCTATCGATTGCGCGAAGACCGGGGGGGTCTTTCCAACAATTTCGCGCTGGCGTGCCCAAGGGGCATCGTCCGCGCATTCGGCGAAGCGGGGCATCTGGCTCCGCGCGCTGCACAAGCTCACCTGGGGGGGTGAGGGGGCCCGGCATTGCGCCACAGTGGAGCGCGCGGTGTCGGGCCTTTGCAGTTTTCCGGAAGTATTCGCACCCATCTTCGTCATTGCGAGCGTAGCGAAGCAATCCAGAGCGGTTTATGTGGCCCTGGATTGCTTCGCTACGCTCGCAATGACGATCGGGGATGCGGGCTCAGCCCGCGCGCCGCGTTCCCGTCAGTTCCATCGCGCCGAACATGCCGGCCTTCACCGTTCCCGTCAGCGTATCGCCCTCGACAGTGGCGCTGCAGTCGAGGTCCATCGGCATCGGCACGGTCATCTTCATCGACCACGTCAGGGTCTGCCCGGCAATGCGACCGTCGGTCACGTCCATGCTGCCAAGGTCGCCGGTGATGTTTCCGGAGAAGCTGTCGCCTGCTCCGGGCTCGATGGTGAGGACGCCCTTCTGGCGGCCCAGCGGGGTATTGGTGACGCAGTCGTACGTGCCGGCAACGGTCATTCGGAAGCTCCTTCGCTCTCGTTCTCGCCCGCGACGCTGGGTGCGGGGCGGACCTCTACGGGCAAACCCAGGGCCTTGAGCTGCGGTTCCACGATCTTGCGATCGCCGACGATCACCCAGGTCAGGTCGGCGGGCTGCAGATACTGCGCCGCCGCGCCGCCGATCCGCTTCGCGTCGATGCCGCGATAGGTCTGCGCGAGCTTCACATAGTAATCCTCGGGCCGTCCCAGCCGGTCGTTCTTGACGATGGCGGCGAGCACTTGCGCATTCGTCTCGAAGTCGTTGGGCAAGCTGCGGATCGCGCCGTCGGTGACGCGCTGGTACTCCTCGGCCGAAATCGGCTGCTTCGTCGGCAGGGCGCTCATGTCGGCGATGATGGCGCGGATCGAATCGCCCGTGCGGTCGGCCTGCACGGGTGCCATGACCTGCATCGTCACCGGCCCCGTCGCCTGGCTGATGCCCGAGCGCACGCCATAGCTCCAGCCCTTTTCCTCGCGAATGTCGAGGTTCAGGCGCGAGAGGAAGCCGTTGCCGACGACGTCGTTCGCCAGCATCAGCGATTCCTCGTTCGGCGTGCGGCCGGTCAGCGGCAGCACCCGCCCGGCGAGGATCACCGACTGCGGCGAGTTCGGCCGGTCGATCAGCACTACGCGCGATGCGGGTGCGGGCGTCGCGGTGTCGAGCGATTTCACCGGCTTGGGTGCGGCCGGGGCCTTCCAGCCGCCGAACGCCTTTTCCAGCAGCGGCTTGAGCTGCTCCATGGTCACGTCGCCGACCACGGTGATCCGCGCGAGGTCGGGGCGCAGCCACTTGGCGTGGGCGGCGCGCAGCGCCTCGGGCGTGAGGGCGGCGAGCGCGGTATCGCTGCCGAGGCCGTCGCCGGGCTGGGCATAAGGATGAGTGCCGAAGAGTTCGCCGCTCATCGTACGCGAGGCCAGCGCGCTCGGCGTCGATTGGGCCTGCGCCAGTTCGGCCTGCGCCTGTCCGCGCGCGCGGTCGAAGTCGGCCTGCGCGAAAGCCGGATGCAGCAGCACGTCGGAGGCCAGAGCCAGCGAGGGCGCAAGATTGTCGCTCAGTGCGCTCAGCGTCAGGCTGCTGGTGTCGAGGCTGGCACCGGTGCCGATCGAGGCGCCGAGGCGCTCCTGTTCCTCGGCGATCTGGGTGGCATTGCGGGTCTTGGTGCCTTCCTCGAGCATGCCGAGCATCAGCCCTTGCGTGCCCGGCGTGTCGAGCGCATCGGCCGCGTACCCGGCGTCGAAGTCGATCGACAGGACCAGCTTGGGCACCGTGGTCCGCCGCGCCAGCGTGAGGGGGATGCCGTTCGAGAGCGTGGTGCGCTCGATCGCCGGGAAGGCGAGGGCGCTGACCGGCGCGACCGGCGGCGCGGTGCGCCTGGGCGCGGGGGCGAGCTTCGCGGCCTTGGCGGCCTTGCCTGCCGCTGCGGGCGGGTTGGCGGCTTCGTCACCCCAGCCGCCCATCTTCGCGCCGTCCTCGGTGCGCGCGCCCGGCACCACGGCGATCTTGTAGACCGGGCGGCCGAGCCACCTGGCCATCGCGGTGCGCACGGCGTCGGGCGTCAGCGCGGCGATGGCCTGCAGGTCCGCCTTGTACTTGGCCGGATCGTTCGAATAGACTTGCCCTTCGGCGAGGGTCGCGCCCTTGCCGGAGAAGCCGCCGACCTGCTCCAGCCCGCCGATCTCGCTCGACAGGATGGAGGTGACAGCGCGGCGCACTTCGTCCTCGCTCGGCCCCTTGGCGACGAAATCGGCGATGACCTTGTCGAGCGCGGCTTCGGCCTTGGCTCGCTGGATGCCGGGCTTCACGTCCATCGACGCGTCGAGGAAGCTGGCCTGCTCGAACGTCTGGGCAGAGGCGGTGACGGAGACGGCAAGCTGCTGCCCGCGCACCAGTTCGTTGTCCAGCCGTGAACTGGCGAGGCCGCCGAGGATGTGCATGCCGATGCGCAGGGCGGGTGCGTCCGCATCGTTGAGCCCGGGGCCGCTCCAGTCGCGGCTGAGGCGCAGGGTCGGCACCTGATCGGTCAGGTCGCGCGAGATCGGCGCGGGCAGGGTGACCGGCCCGGCCGCGACGGGGGCGACTTCAGGCCCCTTCGGGATCGCGCCGAACCACTTCTCGACCTTGGGCTTCGCGGTCGCCGCGTCGATGTCGCCCGAGAGGACGAGGACGACGTTGTTGGGGCCGTAATGGTCGGTGAACCACTTGCGCACGTCGGTCAGGCTGGCGGCGTCTAGGTCGGCCATCGAGCCGATCGTCGAGTGGTGATAGGGGTGGCCGACCGGGAACAGGCCCTCGGCCACCGCATATTCGGCGAGGCCGTAGGGCTGGTTGTCGCCCTGCCGCTTCTCGTTCTGGACGACGCCGCGCTGCTTGTTGAGCTTGTCCTGCGTGACGGCGGGGAGCAGCGCCCCCATGCGGTCGCTCTCCATGAACAGCGCAAGGTCGAGCGCGCCGGTCGGCACCGTCTCGATGTAGTTGGTGCGGTCGTACCAAGTGGAGCCGTTGGTCGAGGTGGACCCGGCCGCTTCCAGCGGAATGTCGAAGTTGGGCACGTTGGATGAGCCGCCGAAGAACAGGTGCTCGTACAAGTGCGCGAAGCCGGTCTTGCCGCGCGGCTCGTTCTTGGAGCCGACCTTGTAGTAGAGCGTGACGCCCACGATCGGCGTCTTGCGGTCGGTATGGACGATGGTGGTCAGGCCGTTGGCGAGGACGAACTTGTCGTAGGGGATGTCCACCTTGGCGACCAGTTCCTGCGGCGATGCGGCGGCGGGCCGAGGCGGTGCGGCCTCCGGTGCAGGCGGCGCCGTCGGCGTGCTGGCGACAGGCGTGCCGGAGGGGGCGGCAGCGCAGGCGGAGAGAAGGAGGGCGGCGGCGAGAGCGCTCAGGCTCGACGTGGATACGGATCGCATGAGCGGGAGGTTAGCAGCTTGTTTCGGTGTGGCCAGCGGCAAACGTTAAACGATATGTTCGCCCATAATTTCGTCATTGCGAGCGAAGCGAAGCAATCCGGGGCAGGTCTACGCCGCCCTGGATTGCTTCGCTTCGCTCGCAATGACGAGGCGGGAAATTTACCCCCGCTTGAAGATCTGCCCCGAATCGAACAGCGAGATTCGCCATTCGCCATCGGCATCGCGGCGGCATTCCATCTTCACGTCGGCCACCGCCAGCGGATCGCAGTATGTGTCGAAAGGCCCGTCGCCCAGCGCCGCGAAGAACACCAGCAGGTAGCCGACTTTCGCATGGTCCTCGCCCTCGAAACCGACCCGCAGCGAGGTGATGATGTGGCGCATGGTCATGAGGCCGGCGCCCGCCTTCATGGTCTCGGCGCGGCCCTTGTAGAACGCCTCGACCGCCACCAGCCCCTCGCGCCACTGGCCGCCGACGTTGTAGCGCACATCTTCGGCGAGGCAGTCGGTCTCGCGCATCTTCAGGCCGTTGTGGATGTCGAGTTCGTCGCCCCACTCGTAGATCACCTGCTTGATCGCGAGGACGTCTGCCGCCTGCTGGGGTGTGAATTTCGCCATTGAGCCTCTTCCCTTGGGGTTATCGCGCGAAGGCTAGGGCAGGGCTTCGGGCGGGACTAGCGGATGCCATGCATTACCGCCCCGGCGAAGGCCGCATGGATATCGCCGCCCCATATTCGTCATTGCGAGCGTAGCGAAGCAATCCAGAGCAGTTTGAGAATGCCTTGGATTGCTTCGCTACGCTCGCAATGACGATCGGAGGGAGCGAAACGCCCTCTGGCAAATCGGCAACGGGCACCCATCTTTGCCTCGGCAGCCGGCTCCGGCCTGCTCCTGTTGCGCCCGATCAACGACTTCGGGCATTTCACCAACTAAGGAAAAATTCGGGCGTCCAGCCCTTGTGTTGCATATAAGCAACACCATATGAGCGGGATCAGGAGGCACATTCCACAATGAATCTCGAAAAGTTCACTGACCGCGCAAAGGGGTTTCTCCAGGCCGCGCAGACCGTCGCGATCCGCCTGAACCACCAGCGAATCGCGCCCGAGCATATCCTCAAGGCCCTGCTCGATGATCCCGAAGGCATGGCCGCCGGGCTTATCAAGCGCGCCGGTGGCAACCCGGTGTTCGCGACGCAGGAACTCAACAAGGCGCTGGCGAAAATCCCCGCCGTTTCGGGCAGCGGCGCGGCCGGTTCGCCGGGTCTGGACAACGACGCCGTGCGTGTCCTTGACGCGGCCGAGCAGGCCGCGACCAAGGCGGGCGACAGCTTCGTCACCGTCGAGCGGCTGCTGCTGGGCCTGGTGCTGGCGACGACCACGGCGGCGGGTCAGGCGCTCAAGGCGGGTAATGTCACGGCGCAGGCGCTCGAAGCCGCGATCACGGAGCTGCGCGGCGGCCGGACGGCCGACAGCGCGGGCGCGGAGAACGCCTACGACGCGATGAAGAAGTACGCCCGCGATCTCACGCAGGCGGCGAAGGACGGCAAGCTCGACCCGGTCATCGGCCGCGACGAGGAGATCCGCCGCACCATCCAGATCCTCGCGCGGCGCACCAAGAACAACCCCGTGCTGATCGGTGACCCCGGCGTCGGCAAGACCGCCATCGCCGAAGGGCTCGCGCTGCGCATCGCCAATGGCGACGTGCCCGACAGCCTCAAGGACCGCAGCCTGATGTCGCTCGACATGGGCTCGCTGATCGCGGGCGCCAAGTACCGCGGCGAGTTCGAGGAGCGCCTGAAGGCCGTACTCGACGAGGTGAAGGGCGCTGACGGCCAGATCATCCTGTTCATCGACGAGATGCACACGCTGATCGGCGCGGGCGCCTCTGAAGGCTCGATGGATGCGGGCAACCTGCTCAAGCCTGCGCTGGCACGCGGCGAACTGCACTGCATCGGCGCGACGACGCTCGACGAATACCAGAAGTACGTCGAGAAGGACGCCGCGCTGCAGCGCCGCTTCCAGCCCGTGTTCGTGGGCGAGCCGACGGTCGAGGACACGATCTCGATCCTGCGCGGGCTCAAGGAAAAGTACGAGCTGCACCACGGCGTGCGCATCACCGACGGCGCGATCGTGGCGGCGGCGACGCTGTCCAACCGCTACATCACCAACCGCTTCCTGCCCGACAAGGCGATCGACCTGATGGACGAGGCCGCCAGCCGCATCCGCATGGAAGTGGAAAGCAAGCCCGAGGAGATCGAGAAGCTCGACCGCCGCATCGTCCAGCTCAAGATCGAGGAAATGGCGCTCGGCAAGGAGAGCGATTCCGCGTCGAAGGACCGGCTTGCCGCGCTGCGCGTGGAACTCAGCAACCTCGAACAGCAGTCGAGCGAACTGACCACCCGCTGGCAGAACGAGCGCGACAAGATCGCGGCGGAAGGCAAGCTCAAGGAACAGCTCGACGCCGCGCGCATCGAACTGGAGCAGGCCCAGCGCGGCGGCGACTACGCCAGGGCGGGCGAGTTGTCCTACTCGACGATCCCCGCGCTGGAGGCGAAGCTGGCGGAGGCGCAGGCCACCGCCGGGAACGCCTTGCTGCGCGAGGAAGTGACCGAGGACGACATCGCCGGCGTCGTCAGCCGCTGGACCGGGGTTCCGGTCGACCGCATGCTGGAAGGCGAGCGCGAGAAGCTGCTCAAGATGGAGCAGATCATCGGCGGCCGCGTGATCGGCCAGACCGATGCCGTCGCCGCCGTATCCAAGGCGGTGCGGCGCGCGCGCGCGGGCCTGCAGGACCCGAACCGGCCGCTCGGCTCGTTCCTGTTCCTCGGCCCCACGGGCGTTGGCAAGACCGAGCTGACCAAGGCGCTGGCGGGCTTCCTGTTCGACGACGACACCGCGATGGTACGCATTGACATGTCGGAGTTCATGGAGAAGCACGCGGTCGCCCGCCTGATCGGCGCGCCTCCGGGCTATGTCGGCTACGAGGAAGGCGGCGTGCTGACCGAGGCGGTGCGGCGCCGGCCTTATCAGGTCGTGCTGTTCGACGAGGTGGAGAAGGCGCATTCCGACGTCTTCAACGTGCTGCTCCAGGTGCTCGACGACGGGCGCCTGACCGACGGGCAGGGCCGTGTGGTGGACTTCACCAACACGCTCATCATCCTGACCAGCAACCTCGGCAGCCAGTACCTTGCCGGGCTTGACGAGGGCGTGGACGTCTCCACCGTGGAGCCGCAGGTGATGGAAGTGGTGCGCGGGCATTTCCGGCCCGAGTTCCTCAACCGTCTCGACGAGATCGTGCTGTTCCACCGGCTGGGCCAGGAGCACATGGCGCCGATCGTCGATATCCAGGTGGCCCGCGTGCAGAAGCTGCTCAAGGACCGCAAGATCGTGCTCGACCTGTCGGACGCGGCGAAGCGGTGGCTGGGGCGTGTCGGCTACGACCCGGTCTACGGCGCGCGGCCGTTGAAGCGCGCGGTGCAGCGCTACCTGCAGGACCCGCTGGCGGAGAAGTTGCTCGGCGGGGAAATCCCGGACGGCTCGCAGGTCCGGATCGAGGACGGTGACGGTGCGCTGGCGATCACCGTCGAGTGATGCGCATCCTCCCCGAGCTTGTCTCGGGGAGGGGGACCGCCGCCGCAGGCGGTGGTGGAGGGGGATGGATCGGGCAATTTCCCCTCCGTCAGCCGCTGCGCGACTGCCACCTCCCCATCGCTTCGCGACAGGGAGGATGAAGTATCAGTAGTACCCTAGAAGCGCGCGAAGCCCGGGTGCGTTGAAGTCGACCAGCGCCTTTTGCCGGGCGGTCAGTTCGTCGGGAATCTCGGCGGCGGCATTGAGGTTCTCGCGCGCGGTGCCGCTCTGCTTGCGGTCGGCGCCGATGCGGACCCGCTCGCGCCAGTCCTCGGGCACTTTCGCGAGACCGGCCGCGTCGAACAAGCCCATGAAGAAGGCCTCGGCGCGGCGGCTGTCGAGATCCTTCACCGCCTCGACCATGTCCTCGTAACGGATCACGGTGGTATCGCGCCCCATCCAGCCGAGTGCGTTGAACATGTACATGTCCTTGAGGCCCATCGATTTCTGGTGGATGCCGGTGATCATCAGGTTGATCAGGGCATCGACGCTCAGCCCCTCGTCCTTCACCAGCACGGCATTGTCGCCGAACTGTTCGGAAACGAAGAAGCGCGCGCGGGCCAGCACCCAGGTATAGGGATCGCGCACCAGGATGATCTTGCGCGCGGGCGCGGCTTCCACCGCCGAGGCGTCGGAGAACAGCAGGTGCCCCCAGCTCAGCATGTTGCGCGAGGCGTCGAAGGCGCCGAGGTGGTCGAACAGGTTGCCCCACTGGATGAACGTCGCCTTGTAGTGGTCGGCAACGGGCACGAACATGCGCATGACATTGCGCAGCAGATGCGTGCCGGACTTCGGCACGGAATTGAGGAACAGCGGGCGAGGGAGCGCGACCTGCTCGAAGCGAGCGTTCTCTTCGTCGAGGGTATCGGGCTTGAGGCGGATGCGGGTCATCGGATGCCTGTGCTGTGGGATCGGAAGGACAGATAAAGCACAGGGGCGGGGAGCCGTCACTCCACCGCCCCCGTCGAAAGGTTGGTCGGGGCGCGCATGCGCGCCCCGACTGGGGAAACCCTCAGTACTTGGCCTTCACGCTCGCGAAGAAGCGGCGGCCGACCATGTCGTACTGCGAGTAGAACACGCCGTTGCCCAGGATGTCGGCACCGTTGCCGCCGACCACGGAAATGCGCGGCGGCTTGGCGTTGGTGAAGTTGGTGACGCCCAGGGTGAAGGCATACTTGTCCTCGTCGAGGTTCCAGGTCACCGATGCGTTGTGCTGGAACCAGGCCGGGGTCGTCAGCCTGACGCAGCGACCGTCGGGATAGGCGGTGGCGGTGTCGCAGATCGAGCCGCCGTCCTCTAGGAAGTCGGGGCGATTGTCGGTGCCGCCGATCATCGTCAGGCCATAGAAGAAGCTGACGTTGCGCCAGTCCAGGATCGCCTTGAAGTCGCCGGTCCACTTGGGATCGCCCGCTTCGCCGTTCGAGCTTTCGTAGAGGCCGTCGAACAGCGCGGTGGTGTCCTTGAGCTGCCAGGTGATCTCGCTCTGCAGCGTCAGCTTCACGTCGGGCGTGAATTCGTGCGTGATGCGCAGCGTGGCGTCGATGCCCCGGTTGCGCTGGCTGTTCACGTTGATGAAGCTGTCGCGCACGGTGTTCACGTTCGAACCGTTGCCCTGCGAACCCGGAACGTCGTCGTTACGGGTGAAGTAGGAGCACAGCGGATCGGTCGGATAGAAGTCCGAGTTATAGCACTGCGACAGGATGTTTCCGGCGCCGAGCTGCGCGATCTCGCCGTTGACCTCGATGTCGAAGTAATCGACTGCAAGGCTGAAACGGGTATCGGGCAGGAAGCTGAAGCGCGGGGTCAGGATGACGCTGCCGGTGAACGCCTTCGAGGTTTCCGGCTTGAGCAGGCCGATGCCGCCGCCGGTCACGATGGTCGCGCCCGTGCCCGCACCGGTGTAGTTCGCCGCGACGCCATCGGCCGCACAGTTGTCCGCGAACTGCTGCGAAATCGCGCCGTCAGCCAGTTTCGTGCCCCACTGGATGCAGGGGTCAATCTGGCGCTGGCTGAGGAACGAGGTCTGGTCGGCCAGGAACTGCTCGAACAGCGCCGGCGCGCGGAACGAAGTGCCGTAGGTGCTGCGCAGGCGCAGCCAGTCGTTGACCTGCCAGTTGAGGCCCAGTTTGTAGGTCCAGTTGCCGTTGTCGCTGTCGGAGAAGCCATCCGAAGACCGGATCGCCTTGACGTTGGTGACGCGCGCCGCGCCCGAGAATTCCAAGTTCTTGAAGAACGGAATGTCGGCGAGGATCGGGATGCGAACTTCGCCGAAGGCTTCGGTCGTCTGGGTCTTGCCGGCGGTGATACCCGCGCCGGTGCTGCCCCAGGCATTGTCGGCCAGCGTGATGGCGCCGGGCGTGTCGTTGATGCGGTCCTCGCGGTACGTCGCGCCGATCGCGATGCCGACCGGCCCGGCGGGCAGGGTAAGCAGTTCGGGGTTGGTGACGATCGCCTCGACGTACTTCTGCGTATAGGTGGTCTTGCCTTCCTCCCAGTCGGACAGGAAGTTGACTTCCTCGGGCGTCAATTCGCCGGCGAGGAAGTAAGGATCGTACCAGCGCACGTCCACGCATTGCTTGCCGCCGATCGGGGTGACCGGGTTGCCCATGTCGGCGCAAGTCGCATCGCGGCTGTCGCCGTAGGGATAGGCCATCGAGTCGGCGAGAATCTGCTGCGAACGGTAGATGCCCTTCGACTTCGAGTACTGGCCGTAGACGTCGTAGCTGAAGCCCTTGCCGATGTCTCCGCGCACGCCGAACAGGCCGCGGTAGTAGTCCACCCGCTGCGAGTTGTCGGAAAGGTTGGTGTAGCCGGTCGGGCTGAACAGTGCGGCGCCGCCCCAGCCTTGCGCCAGCGGGTTGCCCGCGAAGCCGCCTTCGTTGCCATCGGCATCGACATAGTCGAAGTATTCGCCGTAACCGAACTGCCAGATCTGGCGCGAGCCGTTCTGGTAGGTCTTGCGGCGGTTGAACAGGAACTCGCCGTAGACTTCGACCGCGTCGCTGACCTTGAAGGCACCGTCGGCATAGAGCGTGTAGCGCTCTGTCTGCGGGATGACGGTGTCCTGGTTGACGTAGGGGTGGTAGCTGTTCTGGACCGCGATCGATGCGGGATCGTAGCCGACGGGATACCAGCCCTCGGGGACGGCGATCTGGCCGGCGGTGGTGCGCGGTCCGATGCCGGGGATGTAGCGGCCCAGGTTGCTGCCCGGGTAATTGTACTGGAACAGCGTCACGTCGCCGACGCCCTGGCTTCCGGGGATGTTGGAGCCGTTGGGCGAGTAGTAGTAGCTGTAGTCGTACGTCCAGACCTGGCCCCAGGGCAGGCCGCCGCAGCGATACTCGCCGGTGCGCGGATCGACGAGGTCGGCGCGGGTCTTATGGCTCTCGTCGGTGAAGACATAGTCTTCCTCGCATTGCAGGTACTTGCGCTGTCCGCGCGCAAGTTCCTTGCGCTTGTAGTAGTCACCCGCGAGCAGGATGTGGCCGCGATCCCACGATTTGCCCCAGGTGAGCGAGCCGTTGTATTCCTCGCCGCCGCTGCGGGTGGGGACCGAGGTGAAGCCGTTGGCTTCGATGCCGTTGGTGTCGGTCTTGGTGATCAGGTTGACCACGCCCGCGACGGCGTCCGACCCGTAGATCGACGAGGCGCCGTCCTTCAGGATGTCGACGCGCTCCATGATCGAGGAGGGCAGCACGTTGAGGTCGAACGACGACACGCCGCCGCGCGTACCGGCGGGACCGGCACGGCGACCGTTGAGCAGGACCAGCGTGCGCTCGGCACCGAGGCCGCGGAGTGAGATCGTCTGGGCGCCTGAACCGCCGTTGGTCACGAAGTTCGACGAGATCGCCGAAGTGATCTGAGAGGAGCCGCTGGCGATCGGCGAGCCCTGGATCATCGCGGCCGTATCGATGAGGCCCATCTTCTTCGACAGTTCGGGATCGACGATGGAGATCGGTGAAGGGCTACGGAACACATCGCCGCCCTTGATGCGCGAACCGGTGACCATGATGGTCCCTTCGTCGGCTGGCGGCGGGGTGTTGGGCGCCCTGAGATCCGGCGAGACCGGCGCCGTTTGTTCGGGGGCCGGGTCGCTGTCCTGTGCGAAGGCCGTGAACGGGGTGAGAAGTGCAATGGCTGGAAGGAACGCGGCACTGCGCAGCAGGCCGCCCTTGGTCCTGATCATGGTGTGTCCCCTGTATGCGTCTGCGGGCTCTGCCTGCCCGCGACCCGGCCGGAAATCCGGGTCATGGCCCCATCCTGCCCGGGCCGTTCGCGACTGCAACAAGGAACTGAAATGTTAGTGAAATAAATGCGTAATGGGTTGTAACATTACAACAGTTAGCGACCTTTAGTTGTCGATGGACGCATCATGTGTGTGCAAGTGTACATATCGTGTTTGGTGCGCTGATGCTCGGTGCAAAAAAAAGGGCGGCCTCTTGCGAGACCGCCCTTCCAATTACTTCGTATCAAGCGTTGCGACTTAGAAGCCGAACTTGATACCGGCCTTGAAGTAGCGACCGAGGATACCTTCACCGCCCTGGATCGGGTTGTAGGCATGTGCACCATAAGTGATGGTGTCAATCGGAGGCAGATTGTCGAACAGGTTCTGAACGTTCGCGTAGAACGTGAACTGATCGTTGATCTTCACCTGGGCGTTCAGGTCGAACGTGATGTAGCTATCGACCTTACAGGGAATGCTACCGTCGTTGAGGCCGCAATCCTTGTAGCCGGTGCCCTGGTCCATAGCCGAGGTGTCGTAACCGTCGAAGTAGTTCAGGGTGCCCGCGAGGGTGAACTTCTCTCCGAACGACAGCGCGGTCGTCCAGGTGCCCTTCCACTTCGGCGTACCGCTACCGGCCGTCAGGTTGAAGTTACCCAGCGTACCGTCGTAGCGCTCCTTCGAACCGTCCGGGAACACCATCTCGAGGCGACGGATGAACGTCGCATCGGCGTAAGTGCTCAGCGAGACAGAGTCAGTGATCGGCAGGTTCAGTTCGGCGCTGAAGTCGATACCGTCGGTCTTCATCGTGTTGGCGTTGATGAACATCGACTGGACGAAGGCGATACGCGGGGTGGCGTCTTCGTTGTTCACGTCCGGCGCGTCGGGGATGACGGTGTAGCCGTCGGGGATCGCTTCGCCCGAGTAGTAGGCCAGAATCGCCGGGGCGTTGTTTGCCGTCGTGATGACGTTGGTCTTCTTGATGTTGTAGTACTCGACCGCCAGCTTGACGCCGCGCATCGGACGCACCTCGAAGCCACCAGTGAAGCTGCGCGACTTCTCAGGCTTGAGATTCGGGTTCGACACGGAGGTCGAGCCGTAGCTCGCGCCAGTGATGTAGGTTGGGCACGACGTGTAACCGTTCGGGTTGGCGTCCGTGACCGGGCTGGTGTTGCAGCCGTACTGAGCAAGGAATTCGTCGGTGTAGATACCTGCGTTGGCGGTCACGTAGCCAGTGGTC
Organism: Novosphingobium sp. fls2-241-R2A-195; assembly: GCF_030209485.1. NCBI lineage: Bacteria > Pseudomonadati > Pseudomonadota > Alphaproteobacteria > Sphingomonadales > Sphingomonadaceae > Novosphingobium > Novosphingobium sp. fls2-241-R2A-195. Next base: position 70,529 of record NZ_JARVRY010000002.1, on the reverse strand, counting down.
GGGAAGGTCGCGTTAGCCTCGCCGAAGCTGGGGATACGGAAGCCGCGCGAGTAAGTACCGCGAAGCGACAGGGTATCGTTCGCGAACGGCTGGACGACCAAGCCGATCTTCGGCGAGAAGTTGTCGATGCCGTTCGGGTAACGGTCATAGCGACCAGAAAGGTTGACCGTCGCCTGCTCGAGGATCGGAGCGTTGACTTCGGCATAGGCCGAGTAGACTGAGCGGCTGCCCTTGAGCGCGAAGCCGTTGAGGCGGAAGTACCGCTCGGTACCGCCGTTGATGTCCGAGTTGAGGCTCGGCGAGTCCACGGCTTCGTAACGATACGATACGCCGAATGCGACCTGCAGCGGACCGCCGGGCAGTTCGGCGAGCTTGCCGGTGATGTTGGCATCCACCTGGACGAGGTCCGACGTCGAGGTCGCACGCGCAGTGGGCGCGAGGTAGTCGAGCGTCTCCTGGCTGTTCGCCGAGGGGTCGATGAAGTTGTAGCTGCCGTCCGCGATCACGTCCAGCAGGTGCTGGATGTAGACGTAGCCCTTGTTGCGACGCATGAGATCCATGTGCATCGCGGTAGCGTTGACGTTGTAGTTCCAGTCATCGGCGATCTTGCCGGTGATGCCGAAGGCGCCACGGAACGCACGGGTGCGGCTGTAGTTATCCTCGTACAGATTGGGAATACGGCCAGCGATTGCAGCGTTGTAACCCTGTGCTGCGTAAGGATTGTTCGGGTTCAGGGTACCATTTGCTGCAGTACAGTCACCGATCGTGCCACGTGCGCAGACGTAGACCGGAAGCTGCAGGACGGTGTTGTTGCCATAGTAAGCAACGTTCGCCGAGGTGCTGTAGCGCGGGAAGTAGAACGGTGCCGGAGCATTCGCGCGGATCGTCGCCGGCAAATAAGTGTCATGCGACGTCGACTGGACGAAGTTGAAAGCCGCATAAGCTTCGGTGTCGTCGTTGATCTTCGCGGTGATGCGCGAGGAGAAGCCGAAGCGCTTGATCTCGGGCGAGATCATGCCGTAGCGGTTGGTCACGTCTTCCTGGCAGACCGGACCCGAAGCAGGCGCAGCAGCGTTCTGCGGCAGAGCCAGTTCATCGGCGGTCGGCGTGTAGGTCGGCAGATTGCCGCAGCCATTCAGATATTGGTAGCGCGAAGACACGCCGGCGATGGCGCCGCCAGTGGCCGGATCACGCGGACGGACCATGAACGGAGTGGTGACACCGAAGCCGCCGGTGAAGCCGTCGGACTGAAGGCCATTAATGACGCCGTTCGCACCGCAAGTGCCGTCGTTACAGACATTGCTGTAGTCGTCCGAGTTGTACGGGTAGGGGCGCTGGCGGTTGTACAGCGGATCCGAGTGATAATAGAAGCCGCTGACGTAAGCGTTCAGCCCGTTGGTTTCGAGGTCACCGAAGCCGGCGGTCAGCGAGAGACGCTGAGAAGCCGCGTCGCCACGGTCGGAGATGCCGGCTTCCGCGCGGCCCGAGATGCCCTGGATCTGCTTTTTGGTGATCACGTTCACAACACCGGCGATGGCGTCGGCACCATAAGTCGACGAAGCGCCGTCGCGCAGGACTTCAACGCGCTCGACGATGTCGTCGGGGATCGTGTTGAGGTCGACGAAGTTACGGGTGCCGTCGTCGGCCAGCGGATAGAAGGCGGCGCGCATGCCGTCGAACAGCACCAGCGTCGAGTTGGTGGTGAGACCACGCAGCGAGACGGCCGAAGCGCCGGCGGCGAACGCACCATTGGCGGTGAAGGAATTGGTCAGGGCCGGGCCGTTATTGGCCGACAGGCGCTGGATGCCTTCCTGGGTGGTGCTGATGCCGCGCTGGTCAAGCTTCTCGGTATCGATCGAGGTGACCGGCGAAGGCAGGACCGGGGCCCGGAGGATCGAGCCCGTGACGATGATGGTATTCGCATCGTCAACGCTGTCGGCAGCCTGCGGAGATGCGTCCTGTGCGAACGCGGTGCCGCACAGCAGTGCGAAAGCCGTGAGGCTCGTCGCGCCGCGCAGTGCGGCCTTCTGGATTGTGGTTTTCACTTTTGTGTCCCTTGTTGCTTCGTTCAGCAGGCGAATGCGTGACCAAGTTCGCCTGATGACCCGTTGCCGGCTTTCGGATGCGCGCACGCATCGTGATGCCATGTGAAATGTTGTTGCGCCGTAGGGTTCTCCTTTCAACGGAATTTGCCGCCATGGGGAAAATGGGTTGGCGATTGTGGCAATGACGCAACAGGCATTCGCGACGAACCGTTGCCAGTGTGCAACCGCACAAGGATTCCAGCCGATTAAGCGGAACAATAGACCTGTTGCATATGCGCATTGTCCACATGATTTCTTGCGCGGGGCATCGCCGTGGTGAAATCCTGTTGCGTTGTTGCAAATCCCTTCCGCGCAGTGGATTGACCGGCCGCCGCGACGCATTTAACCGATTGATTAAATAAGCTCGCACAAAACGTGTTGTTCGCTTCGTCTGATCGATCGCGAACGCGACAGAGAAAGGAAATCGGCATGGAACTCGGCAGTTCTGTCGCAGCAGTAGTCACGGGAGCGGCTTCTGGGCTTGGTGCGGCTACGGCGCGGGCGCTCGCAGGAAGAGGCGTGAAAGTCGCGATCTTCGATCTCAATGCCGATGCCGGTGAGGCGCTGGCCGCGGAAATCGGCGGGGTGTTCTGCGCCGTGAACGTTACGGATGAAGAAAGCGTAATCGCCGGATTCGCGAAGGCGCGCGCGGCGCATGGGCAGGAACGGGTACTGGTCAACTGTGCGGGCATCGCGCCGGCCGCAAAGACGGTCGGCAAGAATCGCGAGACGGGCGAGCCGAGGGCGCACGACATGGCGCTGTTCGAGAAGGCGATCGCGATCAACCTCGTCGGCACTTTCCGCTGCATCAGCAAGTCGGCAGCGGGCATGGCGACGCTGGAGCCGATCGATGCGGCCGGCTCGCGCGGGGCGATCGTCAACACCGCCAGCGTCGCGGCGCAGGACGGGCAGATCGGGCAGGCCGCCTATGCTGCATCCAAGGGCGGCGTGCTGGCGATGACGCTGCCGGTGGCACGTGATCTCATGAGCGAGGGGATTCGCGTCAACACGATCCTGCCCGGCATCTTCGAGACGCCGATGATGGCGGGAATGCCGCAAGGCGTGCAGGATGCGTTGGCGGCGATGGTGCCGTTCCCCAAGCGCCTCGGCAAGGCGGAGGAGTATGCGAAGCTGGCGCTGTTTATGCTGGAGCACGACTATCTCAACGGCGAATCGATCCGTCTCGACGGCGCCATCCGCATGGGACCTAAGTAAACGCCGATGAAGGACCGTCCGGTCTCCGCTCTAGACGTAGCGCCTCCCGGTGCGCGTGCGATGCTGCTCGATACGGCGAGCGCTATCATGCGCGACGGCGACGTGATCGACATCTCGCTTTCCGAACTGAGCCTTCGCTCCGGGCTGAACTCGGCGCTGGTGAAGTACTACTTCGGCAACAAGGCGGGGCTGCTCAAGGCGCTGCTCGACCGTGACTGGGAGGCAATCGTCGTCAGCGTCGATGCGCTCGTCGCCAAGGACGGGTGGGAGCCGGAGGCCAAGCTGCGGCGGCACTTGTGGAAGGTGGTCGATACTTTCTACGAAGTGCCTTACCTCAACCGCCTGACCATGCGCATGGTGCGCGAGAGCGACGATACCGAGGCGCGGCGCATCGCCGACTGCTACCTCTCGCCGATCTACCGCGCTTACGAGCAGTTGATCGGCGACGGGGTGCGGGCAGGGGTGTTCCGCGAGATCGACCCGCAGTTGTTCTACTTCACGGTGACGGGGGCGGTGGACCGCTTCTTCTCGGCGCGGCTGGTGCTCAAGCATTGCTTCGATCAGGACAGCCTGACCGAGGAACTGCGCGACCGTTACCGCGAGCATACCATCGACATCATCATGGCAGGCATTCTCGCGCACTGATGGCCCGAAAGAAGAAGCGTTACCTCACCGCGACGATGGCGGACGGCTACGTCAAGACCATCGGGCCGACGGCGGATACGTTCACGCATTACTGGCGCGTGGTGGCGGAACTGCAGAACGGCAAGACCGAGGTGTTCTGGGGGCATGCGCGTTCGCTGGCGGAGGCGAAGAAGAAGCGCCTGCCGCTGGACGAGGCAGCCAGAATGCGCGGCTGGAAGGGGTTCGCCTTCGAGATCGCCGAGCTTGTCGAGACGGATAGCGAGTCAGGTCACGAGGACTGACGAGACGCTTGACAGCCGATGCCATCGGATTGATTTCACAGGGCGATGGGGCTCGGTTGGGGGCCTGTACCGGGGAAATCATGGCGGCTTCGGGAAGCGAGGCAGGCGACTTGCGTGCCGGGAGTTACCGACTCACGCAATTGGAGGCGGTGCGTGGAATCGCTTCGCTGGTCGTGGTGTTTCATCATTTCGCGCTGGGTTTCGTACCGGCGATACGCCTGCGTTTTCCGGATGGGATCGCCGGGACGCCGTTGTTCTGCCTGATCAACGGTTCAGCGGCGGTGACGTTGTTTTTCGTGCTGTCCGGCTTCGTGCTGACGCGCCGCTATTTCGATCGAGGCCGGGCAGGAGGTGAACTGACAATAGCGGCGGCCAAGCGCATGCCGAGGCTATGGGTTCCGGCGACCGCTTCAGCAATCCTCGCGTGGCTGGTGATCAGCCTGGATCTGACATGGAACGTCGAGGCGGCGCGATCGACTGGCAGCGACTGGCTGAGGCTCTATGCCAACGCCGGATTTCCAGCCGTTTACCGGCCGGACTTTGCAACCGTCATGGGGCAGAGCGTCACGCTCTTCTTCCACCCTGCCAATCCGGGGCTCGTCAACACGAACCTCTGGACGATGTATTTCGAGCTGTTCGGCAGCATGCTGTGCTTCGCCATCGTCTGGCTGTTGCTTGCAATGGAAGCGCGCCGCTGGTGGCCGGTCGTGCCGGCCGGAATGACGGTTCTGGCGCTGATCGCGGTGCTGGGAGCGGCGGCGCTGCCGTTCCTGCTGGGAGCATGTCTCGCCAGGTTCTATCGACATGGAGGACTGTCGTTGTCGAAGATCGGCGGTATCGGGCTCATGCTGGCGGGGCTGGCACTGTGCGGCATGGACGGTTTCGTCCCCGAGAACATCGGCGCTGTCATAATCCTGCTCGCGGTTCTCGCATGCCATCGCTGGCGCGAGGGCTGTCCGGGCGCTTTGGCAGCTTTCTGGGGCGCTATTCCTTTCCCGTCTATCTGGTCCACCTGACCGTCATCCTGTCGGCATCCAGCTTCGTGTTCGTGAAACTCAATGACCGGGGATGGGACGAGGCCCTCGTGTTGCTGGGCACGGGGGTAGTGACGCTGGTACTGACCTTCCTGGCAGCGTGGCCCTTCGTCGCGCTCGAGGATTGGTGGGTGCCGAAACTCAATCGGATTGCCGGTATCGTGTAGCGCGGGTTGTCGCCGTCGCGGCCAGCCTAGGCTTCGGCGTCACCCCGCCTTCCCCGGCCCGGTGCCCGAGAAGGCATCGCCGATCGAGCACGCCGCAGGGCCGAGGATGACGACGAACAGCGTCGGCAGGATGAACAGGATCAGCGGCACGGTCATGATCGCGGGCAGGCGCGCGGCCTTTTCCTCGGCGCGCATCATGCGTTCGTTGCGGAATTCGGCCGAGAGCACGCGCAGCGCCGAAGCCAGCGGAGTGCCGTAGCGTTCGGTCTGCACCATCGTCGTCACCACGCCCTTCACCGCGTCGAGATTGACGCGATAGGCGAGGTTCTCGAACGCGGCGCGGCGCTCGGTAAGGAACGAGAGTTCGATCGAGGTCATCGAGAACTCGTCGCCCAGTTCCGGATAGGCGCGGCCCAGTTCGCGTGAGACGCGCTCGAAGGCGGCGTCCACCGTCAGGCCCGCCTCGGCACAGATGACGAGCAGGTCGAGCGCGTCGGGCAAGCCCTTACGGATCGCGTCGGTGCGCTTGGAGACGAGGTTCTGGATATAGATGTCCGGACCTTTGTATCCGGCTAGCACCATCGCGGCGAAGCCCATGAACTTCTTGAAGCTCGACCAGTCGGGGAAGTAGTCGATCCCGTAGATCACCAGTGCGGCGAAACCGCCCAGTACGATCGGCGCGACGAGGCGCGCGAGGACGACCGCGACGGCCCATTCCTTGTTGCGGATGCCGGCCTGCGCCAGCTTCTGCTGGATGGTCTTGATCTGGCTGTCCTGCAGCATCCGCGCCTTGCCGAGGAACGCACCCATCTTGTCGGTGGTGTCGTTGCGGCGGATCAGGCTCTGGCGCTTGCGGGCGGTAGTTATGATGCCCGCCTTGAGCTGCTCGCGCCGGGCGTTGAGCGCCTTGACGCGCTTCTGCATCGGATCGCGGATGGTGATCGCGGTGTAGATCGCGAAGAGCACCGCGGCGGCCGCGACGATTGTGAGCAGGGTGCCGACGTAAGTGACGTCGAAACCGAGGAGGGTGGGACCGGCGGGTTGTTCGAGCATGTGCTGGTCCTCAGATCTCGAAGCTGACCATCTTGGCCATGATGAAGGCACCGATGCCCATCCAGATAGCGCCGCCGATGCCGGCGACCATCAGGCGCTCGTCGATGAAGAACTGGCCGATGTACTGGGGGCTGATCCACCAGATCATGAAGAAGACGATGAAGGGCAGCGAGCCGACGATATAGGCCGAGGCCTTGGATTCCGAGCTCATCGCGCGGATCTTGAGCTTCATCTGCGCGCGCTTGCGCAGCACGTCCGACAGGTTCGCCAGCGTCTCCGCCAAATTACCGCCGGTCTCGCGCTGGATGGCCAGGGTGATGCAGAAGAAGTTGAATTCGGGCATGTTCAGGCGGTCGGCGGTTTCCTGGAGGGCGTCCTCCATGGTCTTGCCGACTTTCATGCGGTCGGTGATGAGCTTGAATTCCTCGGCGACGGGGCCGGGGATTTCCTGCGAGACGATGGTGAGCGTCTCCGACACCGGCAGACCCGAACGCAGACCGCGCACGAGCAGATCGATGGCGTCGGCGAACTTCACGGTGAAGGCGTTGGAGCGGCGCTTGATGAAGTGGCTGACGACCATGTGCGGCAGCCCCGCGCCGACGAACACGCCGAATGCGAGCGCGAGAAACATCGCGCCGGACTTCATGAAGATGAGCAGCGTTATCACCGCACCGAGGCCGATCGAGCCATAGAGGTACTGCTGCATCGTCCAGGGCAGGCCCGAACGGTGCAGGCGCAGCGCCAGCGCTTCCGCGCGCGAGGCAGAGCCGGCGATCTGGTGGATTCGCGGCTTGCGGGCGGCGACGGCGCGGCGCATCTGCGCCTCCAGCCGATCGCTGGCATTGCTCGAGTGACGGAAACGCACCGACTTCAGGCGCCGGGTCGATTCCTTCTTGGGCGACGGCCCGGAAAGCAGCGCCCAGATGAGCAGCGCGAAGCCCGTGAGCCCCGTCGTTACCATGATGACCTGAAGGAAGTTCATAGCCGTTACCGAACCTTGAGAAGCAGCGCCTTACGAGGACGCCGGGGCCTTCTTCTTCGCCTTGGGCATCATCGCCTTGAGGTCGAACTTACCGAGCAGGGAAGGCTTGGCGGTGGCACCAGCTTCATCGCCGATGTCGGCGATGTCGCGGGCGAGATCGCGCAGCACCGCGCCGGACTTGGCCGCGCGGTTGGCATCTGCGAACGTCTGGCCCAGCTTCGCGGCCATCGACGCGGCCTTGAGGTCATAGGGAATCGACACGTCGATCTTTGTCTCGATCGAGGCTTCGAAGTCGGCCTTGCTGATCTCGGCAAGCGTCGCCTGAACCTTGTTGGCGACGATGATCACGCGGGTCTGCGGGGCATTGGCCTTGAACCAAGACAGCAGGCGGATGGTGTCGCGCGCCGAAGCCAGCGTCATCTCGGTCACCAGCACCGCGACGCCGAGGTCTGCTATGAGCTGCGGGAAGTTGATCAGCATGTTGCGCGGCATGTCAATCACGGTCATCTCGAACGCGGCGCGGAACTCTTCGGCCAGCTGCTGGAAGGCGGAGCCGTCGGTCAGCAGCGGCGCGTTGATCGGTGCCTCGGCGGAAAGGATCGCAAGGTTGTCGTTCGCACGGATCATCGCACGTTCGATGAACAGGCCGTCGATGCGGCTGGGGTTCTCGATCGCGTCGGTCAGGCCGCGGCCCGGCTCCAGGTCGAGGCACAGCGCCCCGGTGCCGAAATGGATGTCGAGGTCGAGCAGAGCGGTGGGCAGCTTGTGGTCAGTGCTGAACAGCCATGCCAGCGACGTGGCGATGGTCGAGGCGCCGACGCCGCCGCGCGTGCCGATTACGGCGGTCGAGACATGATGCTTGCCCGCCGCCACGTCATGCGTGCGCGGGGTCGAGAACACCGACTGCGCCTGCGCCAGCGCATCGCGCAGGGCGGCGGGCTGCAGCGGCTTGAGCAGGTAGTCGTGGATGCCGCTGGCGATGAGATCGCGGTAGAGGCGCACGTCGTTGACCTGGCCAACGGCGACGACGACCGTGCCCGGCTCGCAGACTTCGGCCAGAGCGTTGATGTCGCTCAGCGGGTCGCCGCTCTCCGACAGATCGACGAACAGGATGTTCGGGCTGGCCGCAATCGACAGCGACTGGACGGCATTGCGCAGGCCGCCCTTGTGGCACTTCTCAGGCTGCCAGCCCATCTCGATGGCGATGGGGCGCAGCACGTCGAGCGAAGCCTCGTCGCAGAGGAACGCGGCGAACTGGTCGCGGCCACTTGGACCGCCTGTCTTCCAGGGAGCGTTCATGGCCATCAGTTTTCCTTGCTGCCGGTCTGCGAGACCGAGTTGCCCTTGCCGGTCGTCCCGGCGGCGCGATAGGCACCGATCGCCTTGTTCGACGTCATCACTGCGGTCGATCCGGTGTCGGTCTGGCCGTGGATCAGGTCTTCCGGATTGGCGACCATGGCGGCGAGGTTGGAATTGACTGCGCAGCCGTAGTTGGTCGAGGTGGCGTTGCCGGGGTTGAAGTCGCTCTTGGCCGACCAGTCCGGGCAACCCGGGACATAAGCCTTGGAACGGCTGATGGTGATGCGGGCTGTGCCTGCCGGCACGGTGCCGGATGCCGCCGTGACTTCATCGATCACGACGCCGTAGCGATCCGCGACCGCCGCGATCGCGCCGCGGGTGGCGGCGCTCATATTCGGATCGTCGACTGCGATGCGATCGCCATACTTGAGGCCCATGGCGTCGAACCAACCGGCAAGGCGGGCCTGTTCACCATAGGCGAGGCCGGAGCCGCTGCTGGTCACGTCGATGCTGTAGTCCGATTTCTCGACCACCGGCTGGTGGACCGAATAGACCGAACGATTGGTCGGTACGCCGCCGCAGGCCGCCAGTGCGAGGCCGAGGCTGAGGCAGATTGCGGTACGGGCGAGAGTAGACTTGCGCATGATGGTCACCTTTCTCGCTTAGAAGCTGAAGCCGGGCTTGGCGGAGTTGTCGGAGCTGCGGCGGGTGCTACCGCCCTGGCTGGACGAGCCCGAGGGCGCCTTGGTCGCCTCGGGACGCTTCGCACCGCTGGCGCCGTCGCTGTCCATGTTGCCAAGCAGACGCTGCAGTTCGTTGGGCGAGTTGAAACCATCGGTCGGCAGCGCGATCTGCGAGGACGAATTCATCGGATTGACCAGATAGGGCGTCACGATGATGACCAGTTCGGTCTCGCCGCGCTTGTAGCTGGTCGAGCGGAACAGCGAGCCGAGGATCGGCAGGTCGCCAGCGCCCGGCATCTTCTGGATGGTGTTGGTCGCGCTGTTGCTGAGCAGGCCCGCGATCATGAAGCTCTGGCCCGAGCCCAGTTCCACGGTCGTCTCGGTGCGGCGCACGGTGAGGGCCGGGATTTCGTAGCCGTTGAGCGTAACGGCGCCTTCGCTCGAAAGCTCGGAAACCTCAGGGCGCACGCGCATCGAGATCCGGCCGTTGGCGAGCACCGTCGGGGTGTAGCTCAGGCTGACGCCGTACTTCTTGTACTCGATCGAGGTTGATCCCAGGCCCTGGCTAAGGGGAATCGGGAATTCACCGCCCGCGAGGAAGTCTGCCGTCTCGCCCGAGAGCGCGGTGAGGTTGGGCTGGGCCAGCGTGCTGACGAGGCCGATCGTCTCGCCCGCGTCGAGCGCGCCGAGCAGGTCGATGCCGAGCAGCTTGCCGCCGAGGCCCAGCGTGGTGCCGGTGGCGTTGGGCGTTATGGACGAGGCGCCGGTGCTTGCTTCGTCGCCAACGATGATCGGGCCGCCGTGCGTATACTGCGGGAACTTGCCCGAGCCCTGGCCGATCACGAACTTGGCGCCGGTAGAGGCGTCTGAGCTAGTGATGTTGACGCTCATGGATTTCACCAGCGAGCGGCTGACTTCGGCGATGCGGACCTGCAGGTTGACCTGCAGCGGCGTCGCGATGCGCAGGCGGCTGATGACGTTGGCTTCCTTGCCCGCGTAAGCCGTGACGAGGCGTTCGGCCTCTGCGGCGTCTTCGGGGTTCTTGATCGTGCCTGTCAGCAGAAAGGTGTTCGAGCCCATCGTCGAGACGCCGATCCGGGCGTCCGGTATGGCGAGACGCAGCATCGAATCGACGCTGTCGAGGTTGGAGCCCACGCGTACCGTACCCGACCAGACGACCGCGCCCGCCGCATTGCTGGCATAGACCGTGGTGGTGCCGCCGGCCTTGCCGAACACGTAGAACTGCTTTGCCGACTTCACCTGGACATCCGCGACCGCGTCGTTGGCGACGAATACGTCGGCCATCGAACCCGGAACGTTGACGAGCTGACCGCTGCCGATCGACAGGCTGACGTCCTGCGCCGGGTGAACGACCGAGGCGGTCTGGGCCTCGGCGGACGCGACGCTCACGGCGGCCAGCGACGGGACGGCAGTGGCGGCGATCAGTGCGGACTTGAGAAGACGCTGCTTCATCGAGATGCCCTCAAAGGGTGACGGACGGTACGTGGAGGCGGTCATCGTTACTTGCCCACCGGTTCTACGGTGGTTTCCTTGCCGCGAGTTACGCGGACCACGGGGCCAACATGGACCGGCGCTGCGGCCACCTGCGGCGCGGCACCGACGGCGGGAGCGGCCGGGGCCGGAGCGCCGCCGCCCTGTGCCGGGCGGCTCGAACGCTGGAAGCGCGAGACGTCGGCGCCCGTGACGTAGGTGGTGGCGCCGTCCATCGGGCGGTTCATGGCCTGGCTCATGAACTTCTCTTCCTGCTCGCGGGTCGCACCCTCGGGCAACTTCACGTCGCCGCTGGCGAGGATGCGGTCGAATTCGCCCTGGTTGTCGGAGATCGCGCGCAGCGACAGGCTGAGCGTGCCGATGGTCTGCGCGACGGCGACCTTCTCGGCGATGCGCGGGGTCACTTCGAGGGTGACGGTGCGGAAGCCCTGCACGACCGTCTTGCCATCCTCGACGGTGCTGGCGGTCGCCTGGTCCGTCGCGAGGACCCGCAGGTTGCGCAGGATCGTCTCGGCGGTGCGCAGCGAGTCGCCTTCGCCCTTCACGTCCTGCGTGAGGACGAGGTCGATGCGGTCGCCCGGGAAGACGAAGCCGCCGACGCCGGTGTCGGCCGAGACCGAGATGGTGACGGCGCGCATGCCCGGTCCGAGTGCGGCAGCCAGGAACCCGCGGTCGCCCGGCGCAACGAGCGCTCCTTGCGTCAGCGGCTGGCCGGCCGTGATCGGAAAGCGCACGACGGTGCCGAGCAGCTTGGTCATGTCGGCCTTGCCATCGACGTAATAGGCGTCCTGGACGAGGTTGTCCGGCCAGCTCTGGAAGGAGACCGAATCGGCGGTGATGATCGTGCCCACCGGCAGCGCGCGCTGGGCGACCAGCACCTTGGGGCCATTCTGGTCGGCAGCCGGAACGGCTCCGGCCTGCGGCGCGCCCCCGCCTGCGAACATCGTCCTCGCAGCAAATGCGGTGAAGGCTGCGACGAGCAGCGCAACCGCGAGCAGCACCACTTTCTTCCTGTCCATGGCTTGGAAAGCCCCTTAGCAAAATCCCCGAACTGTTCGGACTTATGAGGTAAATTGGTTAAGAACGGGTTCACCCCGTTGCTTGCGTAAACCGCGTTAGCTTCAGCCTGCGATTCCGGCGGAATGCGCGGCGCTGAGCGTCTGCGAACCCATCACCCACAGCGATGCGGCGGCGATGGCGATGCCGTACGGCACTTCGATTCGCGACTTCTGGCGACGCATGATGTGGCGCATCCCGAAGAGGAACAGGCCGAGCACCACCAGCACAGCGAGGGGGATCGCCCAAAGGCCCGGCAAGACCCCGGCGATGGCTTCCATGGTTGCGGGCTGCACCACCGGGCGATGCGTCGCGATGGCGAAGACGATGGCGCCTGCGCACCACACCCAGGCGAAGGCAACGAGCCCGGCGAGGGCATCGCGCAAGGCTTCCTTGCGCCCCGGCGTCATGTTGAACGCGGCCATCGCCAGCGAGGCGCCTCCGCCCAGCACCGCCATCAGCACGACCAGTTGCAGGAACGCGGCAGGCGAGAACCACAGCGCCAGCGCGGTCAGCAGCTTGACGTCGCCGCCGCCCATCTGGCCGATGGCGAAAAGCACGCAGGCCACCGCGAACGTCGCCGCCGCCAGCCCGATCTGCACGCCGATGTCGAAAGGGCCGAGCCCCATCGCCAGCCACCACAGCGGCGCGGCGAGCGCGATGCCCAGGTTCAGCCAGTTGTCGATGTGCCGAGCGCGCAAATCGGTGAACGCCGCGACAAGCAGCGCCGTTGCCAATGCGGCCAGCAGTGCGTAGGAAAATACAGCGCCCGTCATGCTTTTCATCCTATCGGATCGAGAGCGCTCTACCTCGGCAACCGCTACCAAATAGTAACCACGACATATCGATCACGAACCGGGGCTTCCCATCATAGTGACCTCCGCCGTCGAAAGTCTCGTCAAGTCCCCCGCGCGCCGGGCGATTCCCGCCGAAGCCCGCGAATCGCGCTGGGCCTTGCCCGATGGCCACCTGCTGCGCCGGATCGACTGGCAGGGCGGCAGGCGCGGCTCGATCCTGTTCATGCCCGGGCGCGGCGACGCTTACGAGAAATGGCTGGAAACCCTCGACGGCTGGCACCGCGAGGGCTGGAACGTTACTTCGGCCGACTGGCGCGGGCAGGCGGGTTCGGGCCGCCTCGGCCGCGATGCGGCGACGGGCCACGTGCCCGACTTCGCGCTCTGGGTGAAGGATTACGCCGCGCTCTATGCCGACTGGGCCGCCTCGACGCCGGGACCGCACATTGCCGTTGCGCATTCGATGGGCGGGCAGATCGTGCTGCGCGCGGTGGCCGAAGGCGTCGTGCGGCCCGACGCGCTGGTGCTCTCCGCACCGATGCTGGGCATCCACCCGACGTGGATTCCGGCAGGCGTGCTGCACCGGGTCGCGCGGGGCATCGTGCGGCTCGGCGATCCGCGCCGCCCGGCATGGAAAGGCGGCGAGAAGCCCGGCGCCCAGCCGAAGGCCCGCAGCCTGCTGCTCACTCACGACGAGAGCCGCTACGATGACGAGGACTGGTGGCGCCGCAAGCGCCCCGTCATCGGCATGGGCGCGGCCAGCTGGGGCTGGATAGAACGCGCGCTAGCCTCGATCCGTTCGCTGGAACGCCCCGGCGTGCTGGAGGCGGTGGAGATGCCGGTGCTGCTTCTGGGCACCAGCATCGACGGCCTCGTCTCCTGGCGCGCGATCCGCCGCGCGGCCGCGCGCTTGCCGCATGGTGAACTCGTGGCCTTCGGGTCCGAGTGCCGCCACGAAATCCTGCGCGAAGTCGATCCGGTGCGCACTCGTGCGCTCGATGCCATCAGGGACTTTCTCGATCGCCGTGCCCCCGCTAGGGGCTGACCGCGATGGAAGCAGCGTTCGATATCGTCGTCGTCGGGGCCGGCATGGCCGGGGCATCTCTGGCCGCGGCCATCGGCACGCGCGCAAGGTTGCTCATGCTGGAGGCCGAGGAGCGCCCCGGCTACCACGCCACCGGCCGCTCCGCCGCGTTCTGGACCGAGAGTTACGGTGGCCCCGGCGTCCAGCCGCTGACCACCGCCTCCGGGCCGGCCCTGCGCGAACTCGGCGTCCTGACCCCGCGCGGCGCGCTGACGCTCGGCCGGGCCGGGCAGGAACGGGAAGTCGAACTTTTCGCAGAGCGCTACCGTGCCGCAGGGGTGGAAATGCACCTGCTGAGCCGTGCGGAGATCGTCGCCCGCGTGCCCGGCCTGCGCTCCGAATGGATCTGCGGCGCACTGGAGCCGAGCACGTGCGACATCGACGTGGCCTCTCTTCATCAGCACTACCTTGCTGCGGCTCGCCGCGCAGGTGTTGAGTTGCAGAGCCGCGCCGGACTGACGGCGGCGCAGCGCAACGCCGATGGCTGGGCGCTGACGCTCGCGGACGGGCGGCAGGTGCAGGCGGGCGTGCTGGTGAACGCGGCCGGAGCCTGGGCGGACGGTGTGGCGCGGCTGGCGGGGATCGCCCCGCTCGGCATCGCGCCCTATCGCCGCACGATCGCGCAAGTCGCCGTCGCCGCCGATGTGCCTGACGACCTGCCGCTGGTCCTCGACGTGGCGGAGACGTTCTACTTCAAGCCCGAGAGCGGCCGCCTCTGGCTCAGCCCGCATGACGAGACGCCGAGTGCGCCGTGCGACGCCGCGCCCGAGGAGATCGACGTGGCTCTCGCGGTCGACCGCTTCGAGCATGTCGTCGACTGGGCAGTCGAGCGGGTGGAGCATCGCTGGGCGGGCCTGCGCTCGTTCGCGCCGGATCGCCTGCCGGTCTACGGCTTCGCGCCCGGTGACGGTGCTTTCTTCTGGTTCGCCGGGCAGGGCGGGTTTGGCATCCAGACTGCGCCCGCCGCCGCCGATCTGGGCGCGCGGCTGCTGATGGGCGAGGCGCCGGGCGAGGTCGATCCGGCTCCGTTCGCGCCGGGTCGCTTCGGCTGAGTTCGACCTTCGCGGCGCTTGCGTCCATGCGCGCAAATTGCTCATCTGCGGCTGGGAAATGACACCCGCATGGAGAGTCGCAAATGGCCCACCGTTTCGAAATCCGGAAGAACAAGGCCGGAGAGTTCGTCGCGTACTTCTGCTATAACTCCGAGACCATGTTCTGGACCGAAGGCTATTCCAGCAAGGCCAGCGCGAAAAGCGCGATCGAATCGCTCAAGAAGAACGGCCCGGCTGCCGAAGTGGTCGATACGACCACCGACTGAGCATCATTCCGCGTTCGGGGCGTCCGGGGAGCCTTGTGGCACCTTGCGCCCCGGCGCGACGAAGTGCCAGGCGAGCAGCACCGGTTCCAGTACCGCCATGCCGACGAACACGCTCAGCAGGCGCTGCGCAGCGGGGCCGGCAGCGGCATGCTCATAGCTGTCGGGCACCAGCACGACCAGCACCGCCAGCGTGAACTGCAGGCCAAGGTAAGTGACCTTGGGCAGACCGTTCTCGATATGACGGCCGATGACAATGCCGAGGCAGGTGCCGGCGATGAGCACCGGTGCGCTTCCTTGCGCCAGAAGCAGCACGACCAGCGCCAGCCCGCCGCCCGCGATACATCCGAGCGCGCGCTGGAACAGCCGCCGGGATACGGGGACGAAGCCGCTGGCGCCGATCCCGGCGACCGGCACGATCATCACCGCCATGATCGTCACTGCTGCCTGCGGTAGCTCGGGCAGGTCGAAAAGCGCATGAAGCAGGGGCAGCATCGCGATCGCAAGCCCCGCCTGCGAGGCATGGCGCGCCGCGTGAGGGTGCCAGCGCATCCGTTCCGGCGGGGCCTTGCGATCCATCCACCAGCGCTTGCCCGTCAATGCGCCCGCAGCCAGGCTGACCAACGTGCAGGCGACCGTGCCCGCGACGACTTCCAGCAGGCGCGTCTGGGCGAAGTGGATAGTGTCGAGGTCCGGCCGCTCGATCTTGTCGAACAGGATCATCTCGAAGGTCAGGCCGAACAGCAGCCAGGCGTAAGCGCGCCGCGCCGTCAACATCCCGTAGAGACCGATCGCGCCGACCAGTTCGGCTGCGATCATCGTCAGGGGCAGGGAATGGGCCGCATAAGGCACCACCAGCAGTGCAAGGCCCGAGCCTATCGCCGTGCCGACGATCCGCATCACCCCGCGCACGAGCGTCTCCGCCACGTCGCTCTTGAGTAGGACGAAGGCGCTGAAAGCTGCCCATGACACCATCTCCGCGCCGATGGCACGGGCGATGACGATCGCCAGCAATACGGAGGCGACGCAGGCCCACTCGTCCGCCATGCGCGGGCCGGGGGTGACGAGCGCGCGGATTTCGGTCTTCAGGATCGGGGGAAGAGAGAGCATCGCGGTGACCTTAGAAAACCCACCCCGCTGCGACTAGGCGATAAATCGCCAAATCTCGCGACCCTCCCGCAAGCGGGAGGGCAAGTTCATGCCTCCCCTCCCGCAAGCGGGATGGGCCGGGGATGGGCCTTCGCTTTGCGTTAAACCGCCGCCTTCGCCGCGTCGCTCGCCAGCTTGTCGACGCGCTCGTTCTCGGCATGGCCGCTGTGGCCGCGCACCCATTGCCATTCGACCTTGTGGCGACCGGCGGCCTCGATCAGATCGTGCCACAAGTCGGCATTGCGGACCGGCTGCTTGCTCGCGTTGATCCAGCCCTTCTTCTTCCAGCCGTGGACCCACTTGGTGATCCCGTCGATGACGTACTTGCTGTCGGTGAAGAGGGTGACGTCGCAAGGCTCGATCAGGGCGCTCAGGCCCTTGATCGCGGCCGTCATCTCCATGCGGTTGTTGGTGGTGTCGGGCTCGCCGCCCGACATCTCCTTCTCGTGCGGACCCATGCGCAGCAGCACGCCCCAGCCGCCAGGGCCGGGATTGCCCTTGCAGGCGCCGTCGGTGAAGATCTCGACCTGCTTCATGCGAATACTCCCGCATTTTCCGGGTTCGCGTAGAAATCCAGACGCCGGGCGAAGGCCATCGGGTCCTTGGGCGTCACGAGCGCATCGGCAGGCGTATTGAGCCAGTCGTAGGCCCGTGTCGCCAGGAAGCGCATCGCTGCTCCCCGCGCCAGCAGCGGCAGCGCCGCGCACTCGGCCCCGCTGAGCGGGCGCACCGCGACATAGCCCTCGAGGAGAGCGCGGGAGAGCGCCGGGTCGAACCGGGCGCCGTCGGAACTGAAGCACCATGCCGCGTGTGTCACCGCGACATCGTAAGCGAACAGGTCGGTGCAGGCGAAGTAGAAGTCGATGAGTCCTGTAACCTTGTCGCCGAGCATCAGGACGTTGTCGGGAAACAGGTCGGCATGGATCACGCCGCGCGGCAGATCGGCGGGCCACTCGGCGGCCAGCAGCGCCAGTTCGCGCTCGACGATTCGGCCAAGTTCAGGGTGGATCGATTCAAGCGCCTCGCGCCCGCAATCCTTGAGCAGTTGCTGCCAGGCCGGGAGCGCCAGCGAGTTCTCGCGCGATGCGGGGAAGTCCGCCGCCGCCAGATGGATCTGCGCGAGCGCTCCGCCGACCGCACGGGCCTGCTCGGGCGTTGGCTCGGAGACCGAAACGCCGGGCAGGAACTCGATCAGCGCGAGCGCCTTGTCGCCCTCGGGCGTGCGGTGCAGGCGGTGGCTGGCGCCCTCGCAGTCGTGCATGGTGCGGGCGACGGGCGCGCCGTGCGCGGCGAGGTGATCGAGCAGATCGAGGAAGAACGGCAGATCCGCGATCTCGGTGCGGCTCTCGAACATCGTCAGGATGAAGCGGCGCGCGGTTCCGGCCTGCTCGGTCTCGATCAGCCAGTTGCTGTTCGAGACGCCCTCAGCGATGCCCTTGGCGGACGTCAGCGTGCCGACGTCGAACGCGGCGATGATCCCGGCCATCTCTTCGGCGCCGAGCCTTGTGTAGACTGCCATGGTTCAGCGGGCCAGCTGGCGGGGGAGCTTGAAGGTCATGTGCTCGCGTTCGGTGACGATTTCCTCGGCCGCGACGGTGCGCAACTCCTTGATGCGGGCGATCACTTCGTTGACCAGTTCCTCGGGCGCGGAAGCCCCTGCGGTGAGGCCGACGGTGGCGATGCCTTCCAGCCATGCCGGATCGATCTCGGTCGCGCGCTGGATCATGTGTGCAGGCGTGCCCCAACGCTCGGCGACTTCGACGAGGCGCAGGGAGTTGCTGCTCTTGGGCGAGCCGATCACGATCACAAGTTCGCACTGCGGCGCGATCTGCTTGACCGCCGCCTGCCGGTTGGAGGTGGCGTAGCAGATGTCCTCGGCCTTGGGCGCGACGACTTGCGGGAAGCGCGCCTCGATCGCCTTGATGATGGCGTGGGTGTCGTCGACCGAAAGCGTCGTCTGCGAGAGGTAGGAAAGCTCGGTGCCGGGCGCGAATTCCAGCGCGGCGACGTCCTCGACAGTCTCCACCAGCGTCATGTTGCCTTCGGGGACCTGGCCGAAAGTGCCGATGACCTCCGGGTGCCCGGCGTGGCCGATGAACAGGATGTGGCGCCCGGCCTCGATCTGCCGCTCGGCCTGGCGGTGGACTTTGCTGACCAGCGGGCAGGTGGCGTCGAGCCATTCCAACCCGCGCGCACTGGCGGCTGCCGGGACCGACTTGGGCACGCCGTGAGCGCTGAAGATCACCGGCACGCCGTCCGGGACTTCGTCCAGTTCCTCGACGAAAACGGCGCCTTTTGCCTTGAGGCTGTCGACCACGAACTTGTTATGGACGATCTCGTGGCGCACGTAGACGGGCGCGCCGTAAAGCTCGATCGCACGCTCGACGATCTCGATGGCGCGGTCTACCCCGGCGCAGAAGCCGCGCGGGGCGGCGATCAGGAGGCGGATCGGGCTGTCGGCGGCACTCGCCGTCGTGGACTGAAAGGGCGCGTTCATGTTCGTCCCCCTAGCGCTTTGCCGCGCGCCTCGCTAGGGCAAGCGCACGCCATTCGAGGAAGTTCACGATGAATGCACGCCGCCTGACCGCTACTGTCCTGTGCTCCGCCGCCGCGATGACCGCGCTGAGCGGGTGCAAGACCAAGGGCGAGATCGTGGTCGATCAGGGCGTCGGCATCACCGCCGTGCGCTCGAAGTGCCCGGCGGTCGGCATTCCCGACTACACCGGCGACATGACGCTCTTCCGCGGCCCCGCCAAGACCGCCGACGCGATCGATGTCACGGCTGCGATGACCCAGGTGCGCGCACAGTGCGACGAAGCCGTGGGCGAGAAGGTGACGTCGACGGTGACTTTCCAGGTTCTCGGCCGCCGCACCGACACTGCGGGCGCGCGTCAGGTGACCCTGCCGTTCTTCGTGAGCGTGCTGCAGGGCGGCAGCTCGGTAATCTCCAAGCGCGTGGGCAACGTGACGCTCAACTTCGCGGACGGGCAGGCCCGCGCACAGGCGAACGTCAGCACCAACGCCTTCATCGACCGCGCCGCCGCGACGCTGCCCGACGAGATTCGCGACCGCATCACCCGCAAGCGCAAGGCCGGCGACACCGACGCTGCCGTCGATCCGCTGTCCGAGCCCGAGGTCAAGGCTGCGGTCGCCCGCGCTTCGTTCGAAGTGCTGGTCGGCTTCCAGCTCGACGAAGGCCAGCTGGCCTACAACGCGACGCGTTGAGGGTGTGGCTGGGGCGTGTGCCCCGCCTGTTTCGTCATTGCAAGCGAAGCGAAGCAACCCATGGCAGCGCCACGCCGTCCTGGGTTGCTTCGCTTCGCTTGCAAATGATGCACTTATGGCGATGGATCGTTTACGACCCCGACCGCGCCGTTTCTATCGCTGTCCGTGCGGCCGCAGCCATGCGCTTGCGGTCGGTGCGATCCTCGGATGAGAGCGGTGGCAGGAAGTTAAGCGTCAGGTCCACCGGCCGCCAGCGCGCCAGAATGGCGAGAGCATTATCGAGCCCCGGCTCTTCGCCCACCCAGGCCACCGCGCGGGTTTCCACGCCGTAGTCGAGCCACACCGGCTGGACGGGAATATCCGAATCGCCCTCGATCGCGGACAGCAGCGAGGACTTGAATGCCAGCGTGCCGGTTCCGTCCGAAGTCGTGCCTTCGGGGAAGATCGTCAGTGCGCCGGTATCGCTCAGCGCGGCGCGAACCTGCTCGATTTGAGCGGAGACACTGCGGCGTTCGTGTCGGGCGACGAAGACGGTGTCGTTCATTTCGCACAGCCAGCGCAGCGGGCCGATCTGCGCGAGGCCGTCATGGGCGACGAAGGCGCTGCCGGTGCGCCCGGCGATGGCGAGGATGTCCAGCCAGCTGACGTGATTGGCGAGGAAGAAGGTGCGCCGGGCCGGCTGGGCGCCGCGAACCTGCACGCGCAGGCCGGCGATGGCGCCCACCCCGCGAAGGAACCGGCGCGGGACAGGGTTGCGCGCAGTGAACGGCGCGAAGGCATAGTAAAGCGCCACGCTCGCCACCAGCAATGCCAGCATGGCGGCGAGGCGCAGCGCGATCAGCGGCCAGCCCCAGGCCGCGATACGGCGGTCGGCGAGGGGCATGGCGGTAGTCATGGGATCAGCGGCGCGGAGTGGTCTCGCCATCCTCGCGGTCGAGGCGGACGCCGTAGAGTTCCATGCGATGGTCGACGAGGCGGTAGCCCAGGCGCTCGGCGATCTGGCGCTGCAGGGCTTCCAACTCGGGATCGACGAATTCGATGACCTGGCCGCTCTCGACGTCGATCATGTGATCGTGGTGGGCCTCGGGCGCGGCTTCATAGCGGGCGCGGCCGTCGCCGAAGTCGTGGCGATCGAGGATGCCTGCCTCTTCGAACAGGCGCACGGTGCGGTAGACCGTGGCGATCGAGATGCCGGGGTCGATCGCGGTCGCACGTTCGTGCAGCTTTTCGACGTCGGGGTGGTCGGTGCTTTCCGAAAGGACCTTGGCGATCACGCGACGCTGTTCGGTGATGCGCAGGCCACGCTCGGCGCAGAGGGCTTCGATGTCGATGGGTTGGTTCACGGTGGACCTGTAAGTAAAGAAGAAGGCGCACCGCCTAGATAAGGCGATGCGCCTGCAATCACAACCGAGTTGGACGGTCGGTTACCGGGCCCTGGCAATCGATCGCACCCTTTGTCCCCGGAAAATCGAATTTCCGTAACGCGAGTGCGGGTGCGTCGGAGGTCAGGCCTCGGGTGACCGCCTGGAAAACGTCAGGCTGCGGCGGTCTTGGGCTTGCGGCCGCGACGCACGTTCGACTTGCGGCCCAAGCCGATCTTCTTCGCCAGTTCGCGGCGCTTTTCGGCATAGTTGGGGGCGACCATCGGATAATCGGCGGGCAGGTTCCAGCGCGCGCGGTAGTCTTCCGGGGTCATGTTGTAGTGCGTCATGAGGTGGCGCTTGAGCATCTTGAGCTTCTTGCCGTCTTCAAGGCACACGATATAGTCGGGCTTGACCGAGGCGCGGATCGAAACGGCGGGCTCGGGCTTCTCTTCCTCGACCACCGGGGCGCCGCCGAGGCCGGCGAGGGCACCGTAGACGTTGGTGATAAGAGTGGGAAGATCTTCGACCGAGACGCTGTTGTTGCTGACGTGCGCGGCGACGATGTCCGACGCGAGCGTGATCAGCGTCTCGTTCAGGTCGGTCTGGATGGTTTCCATTTCTTCTACGTCCTTTGGTGCGACCAAGTTATTCATACGGCAAACCTTTGCAGGTCTCCTGTGCGACGCAATGAACGATTTTCACGACGAGTGCAAGTTCGATTCAAAGTTGCACGTGACTTGCATTAATCGATTTCTGAATGAAAAGGGTCGCTTCGGCCCTATTTCAACCGATGTCGCAGGCAAATGTAACAGCGTCGAGCCGCTGACCGCTTGGGGTGCGATAGTATTCGCGTCTTTCGCCAATTGGGTAAAAGCCGAAATTTCTGTAAAGTGTTTCGGCGGGATTACCTCTTCTCATTTCCAGAAGCAGCCGATGCGCGCCGCGACTGATAGCACCGATGCGAAGGTTTTGGAGAAGTGCACGCCCAAGTCCTTGCCCACGACTTTCGGGGGTAACGGCAAGGAGCAGAAGTTCTTCTTCTTCAAATCCGGTGCGCGACAAGAAAAAACCCGCAGCCGATTCGCTTTCGTCCGGTGTGTGACCTTGAGCACACAAGACTTCGTAATGGCAGTTCCCGAACTTCAGCGCGTCCTCGACTTGGCGGCGATTCCACGCTTCGCCGTAGACCGGGTCGAACGATGCGGTCATGACCGCCATGATCCGGTCGATATCGTCGATCATGCCGCCCCCGCAGGCAACTTGGCATCGGGCCCGCGTCCGTAGAGCGGATGAGTCTCCGTCAGCAGCGCCGTCTCGGGCAGGAGCAGAAAAGCGCGCGCGTCGGGAAGCAGGGGCAATGCCCGCCCGGAGCCTCGCGCCGCGATCAGTGCCTGCGCCTGGCTGCCGACAACGAGTTCTTCGGTCACCAAAGCGGCGGCGGCATCAGGGCGCAGCGAGGCGAGGGCGTGTGTGCCGGTGCCGTCGGCGGCGAAGCTCTCGACGAACCATTCGCCGTGCCCGCCCGAGGTGGCGACGGCAAGCGGCCGGTTCCCTTCGCTGCCGCGGGCCATGGCTGCGACGAGGGCCAGCGTGGGGTAGCCGACTGTGCTCGCTCCCCATGCCAACGCGAGTGCGCGAGCGGTGGCGAGGCCGACGCGCACGCCGGTGAAGCTGCCGGGGCCGAGCGCGACGGCGATGCGGTTCGCGCGACCCTTGCCGGGCAAGGCGGCGATCATCGGCACCAGCGCCTCGGCATGGCCGCGCCCGAGCAGGCGATATTCACCCGCGACGAGGGTATCGCCCGAGAAGAGCGCGACCGAACAGGCGTCGGTCGCGCTGTCGATCACCAGGGTGGAGGCGGCCGTCACGCGAATATCCCGCGCCGCGTCGTCATCGCGCCGTTCAGGCCGCGCGGACTTCGCTGACTTCGGGGACGTAGTGCTTGAGCAGGCTTTCGATGCCATGCTTGAGCGTCGCCGATGAGGACGGACAGCCCGAGCAGGCGCCCTGCATCGAGAGGTAGACGACGCCTTCGCGGAAACCGCGGTAAATGATGTCGCCGCCATCGTTGGCGACGGCCGGGCGCACGCGGCTTTCGATCAGGTCCTTGATCTGGGCGACGATGTCGGCGTCGGCCGGGTCGTCGCCATAATCCTCGTCCTCGGCCGGCACCGAGAAACCGCTGGCGTCGCCGCCGGTGAACAGAGGGGCTTCCGAAACGAAATGGTCGAGCAGAATCGCGACCACCTGCGGGCGCAGCGAGGGCCACTCGACGCCGGGCGCCGCCGTAACCGCGATGAAGCTGCCGCCGAAGAACACGCTGACCACGTCACCGAGGTCGAACAGCGCCTGTGCCAGCGGCGAGGTTTCCGCATCCTCGGGCGAAAGGAATTCGCGCGTGCCCGAAGTCATGACCTGCCGGCCCGGCAGGAACTTGAGCGTCGAGGGGTTGGGCGTTGCTTCGGTTTCTATGAACATGATGATTGCGATTTAGGTGAAGTGTCGGAAGGGTCAAGGGCGCAAGGGCCATGAAAGCGGCGAAACGAGCGGCGAAATGACGGCGCTATTCACTGGCCCTTAAGGAGAGGCCTCCCTATACCTTGCGTAATGACGACCTCCCCGCGCGCCGCTCGCTCGCTCGCCTGCCTGCTTCTCCTTGCCCAGGCTCCGATTCCGCTCCTGCTGGTGCCGGAGGCGCAGGCGCAAACCGCGCAGCCTCAGTCGGTGCCCGATACTGCGCCGATCGTGGCCCCCTCGGTCGGCCAGGCCGATCCGTGGCTCTATCGCGGCAGCGACATTCCGCATGATCCGGAATGGCACTTCGGCGAACTGCCCAATGGCATCAAGTATGCGGTGCGCAAGAACGGGGTGCCGCCGGGCCAGGTCTCGATCCGCATCCGCGTCGATGCCGGTTCGCTCTACGAGACCGATGGCGAGCGCGGCTATGCGCATTTGCTGGAGCACATGCTGTTCCGCCAGTCCAAGTACATCCCCGAGGGAACTGCGATCGCGGCGTTCCAGCGCCTCGGGGCGACTTTCGGCAGCGATACCAATGCGGTGACTTCCACTACGCAGACCGTGTTCAAGCTCGACCTGCCCAATGCCACGCCGACTTCGCTGGACGAGACGTTCAAGCTGATGAGCGGCATGGTCACCGCGCCGACGCTCTCGGCCTCGAACCTCAAGCAGGACCTGCCGATCGTCCTGTCAGAAATGCGTGAGCGGGGCGGGGCCTCCAAGCGCGTGTCTGACGCGATGCAGAAGGTGCTCTATGCCGGGCAGCCGCTGGCCAACCGGGAGCCGATCGGCACGCTCGAATCGCTGACTTCGGCGACGCCGCAAAGTGTGCGGGCGTTCTATTCGCGCTGGTATCGCCCGGACAACGTGGCGGTGATCGTCGCCGGTGACGTCGATCCTGCGATGCTGGAAAGCTACGTCAAGAAGTGGTTCACCGACTGGAAGGTGCCCGGTCCCAAGGCTGTGGCCCCCAGCTTCGGCGATCCCGAGGCACCTGCGGGCGCCGATCCGAAGAACCCGGTGGGCGAGACTCGCGTGCTGGTCGAACCCGACCTGCCGCCCTCGCTGATGTACGCTGTGCTGCGCCCGTGGCGGCAGGTGATTGACAACATTCCCTACAACCAGGGCCTGATGACCGATGCGCTGGCTCAGGCGATCATCAATCGCCGCCTTGAATCCAAGGCGCGGGCAGGGGGCAGCTTCCTGTCGGCCTCGGTCAATCAGGACGATGTCGCGCGCTCGGCGGACGCAACCTTCGTGTCGGTAACGCCGCTGGGTGATGACTGGCAGGCCAGCCTTCGCGACGTGCGCGCGGTGATCGCCGATGCACTCACTCGCGCGCCGACGCAGGCGGAGATCGACCGCGAGGCTGCCGAGATGGAAGTCGCTTTCCAGGTCCCGGTCGAGCAGCAGCGCATCCTGCCCGGCAGCAAGATCGCCGACGACCTCGTCAACGCGCTCGACATCCGCGAGACGGTGGCCGCGCCGCAGGACGTGCTGGACATCTTCCGCAAGTCGAAGCCGCTGTTCACTCCGCAGGCGGTGCTGGAGCACACCCGCAAGCTGTTCACCGGCAACGTCACCCGCGCGCTGTTTACGGTCCAGAAGGACGGCGCCGCCACCGACAAGGCGTTGCAGCTTGCGCTCGCCGAGCCGGTCAAGGCCGACGCCAGCGTGCGGACCGCACTCAAGCCGATCTCGTTTGAGAAGCTGCCCGCGATCGGCGCGGCCAGGAAGGCCGTCAGCGACGTGCCGACCGGCCTCCTCGAAATCGAGGAACTGACTTTTGCCAACGGCGTGAAGGCGATGCTGTGGCCTGTGGTCGAGGAGCCGGGCCGCGTCATGGTCAAGGCGCGCTTTGGCGGCGGCTACCGCTCGATCGACCCGAAGGATGCGGCCTACATCACGCTGGGTAACTATGCGCTGGTCGGCTCGGGCCTTGCCACTTTGGGGCAGGACGATCTCGATCGCATCTCCACCGGCCGCAAGATGGGCTTCGACTTCGAGGTGCAGGACGCCTCGTTCCAGCTCTCCGCAGAGACGCGCCCGTCGGACCTTGCCGATCAGCTCTACCTGTTCGCGGCCAAGCTGGACCTGCCCAAGTGGGACGTCGCGCCCTTCACCCGCGCCAAGGCCGCGGCGGCAATCCAGTACGCCACGTTCAACACCTCGCCGCAGGGCGTGCTGAACCGCGACCTGCAGTTCTACCAGCGTGGTCAGGACAAGCGCTTCGCCACTCCGACGCCCGACCAGATCGAGGCGACGACGGCGGACGGTTTCAAGCGCGTCTGGAGCAAGGCGCTCAAGGAAGGCCCCGTCGAAGTCCAGATCTTCGGCGACTTCGACAAGACCGCCGCCATCGCCGCACTGGAGAAGACCTTCGGTGCGCTCAAGTCCCGCCAGCCGATGCCGGTGACTGCGACGGCGGCAAAGATGGACGTGCCGCAGCCCTCGGACAAGCCGATCGAACTGATCCATCACGGCGACCCCGATCAGGCGGCGGCGGTCGTCTCGTGGCCGACCGGTGGCGGCTCGATGGGCATTCGCGAATCGCGCCAGCTGGAAATCCTCACGCAGTTGTTCACCAATCGCCTGATGAACGCGGTGCGTGAGAAGCTGGGCGTGTCCTATGCGCCTTACGTCTACTCGCAGTGGCCGGTGGACCTTGCCGCAGGCGGCTCGATCACGGCGGTGGCGCAGGTCGATCCCAAGTCGGTGCCGGTGTTCTTCCAGACCGCCGACGAGATCGCGCAGGACCTCATCGCCAACCCGCCCACGGCGGACGAGCTGGCGCTCGTCACCGAGCCGCTGCGCCAGCAGGTGACCCGCGCGGCGTCGAGCACCTCGTTCTTCATGAGCCAGCTCGAAGGCGCGACGACCGATCCCACCCGCATCGGCACCGTCCGCTCGGTGCTGAGCGACTATACGGTGACCACCCCGCAGGCGATGCAGGCGCTGGCGGCGCGCTACCTCGGCCGCGACCATTCGTGGCGGCTTGAGGTCATGCCCGAGGGCAAGGAAGGCGGCGTGGCGGGGAAGTAAGTAGAAGCCCACCCCCAGCCCCTCCCGCTTGCGGGAGGGGAGCAGAACGTATCGCCCTCCCGCTTGCGGGAGGGCCGCGAGACTTGGCGATTTATCGCCTAGTCACAGCGGGGTGGGCCTTTCTCATACCCATCACGCAACCGATCACCATGATCGCCAAACCCGGCTTTGCAAAAATTGCCGACAAGCGCTAAAGGCCGCGCCTTGCTTGCGCTGCCCGGGAGGACCTGCAGCGCTTGGAAAAGCCCACACAATCAGGTGACGGGCCAGAGGAGTACGATACAGTGGCTACCAACTGGACACCGGAGAGCTGGAAGACGCAAGAGGCGCGCCACCTCCCGGTTTATGGCGATCAGGCGAAACTCAGCGAGGTCGAGGCCACGCTTGCGAAGTTTCCGCCGCTCGTCTTTGCCGGTGAAGCCCGTGCTCTGAAGGCTGACCTTGCCGAAGTCGCCGCCGGTCGCGGTTTCCTGCTCCAGGGCGGTGACTGCGCCGAGAGCTTTGCCGAATTCAGCGCCGACAACATCCGCGACAGCTTCCGCGTGCTGCTGCAGATGGCGGTGGTGCTGACCTTCGCCAGCAAGCAGCCGGTGGTGAAGCTGGGCCGCATGGCCGGCCAGTTCGCCAAGCCGCGCTCGGCCCCGACCGAGATGGTCGGCGGCGTCGAGATGCCCAGCTACTTCGGCGACATCATCAACGGCATCGAAGGCAACGCCGAGGCGCGCCGCAACGATCCCGAGCGCATGCTGCGCGCCTATGGTCAGTCGTCCTCGACGCTGAACCTGCTGCGCGCCTTCGCGCACGGCGGCTATGCCAACTTGCGCCAGGTCCACCAGTGGACGCTCGACCACATCGGCCGCAGCCCCTGGGGCGAGAAGTTCTCGCAGATGGCCGATCGCATCGGCGAAGCGCTCGACTTCATGGCGGCTTGCGGTGTCGAACCCAGCTCGGTTCCGCAGCTTCAGGGCACCGACTTCTACACCAGCCACGAAGCGCTGCTGCTCCCTTACGAGCAGGCGCTGACCCGCCGCGATTCGCTGACGGGCGACTGGTACGACTGCTCGGCGCACATGCTGTGGATCGGCGACCGCACCCGCTTCGAGGGATCGGCCCATGTCGAGTACCTGCGCGGCGTCGGCAACCCGATCGGCATGAAGTGCGGTCCGTCGCTTGAGCCGGACGCGCTGCTGCGGATGCTCGACACGCTGAACCCGGGCCGCGAGCCGGGCCGCATGACGCTCATCAGCCGCTACGGCCACGACAAGGTCGAAGCTGGCCTGCCCAAGCTGGTGCGCGCCGTGAAGCGCGAAGGTCATCCGGTGGTGTGGTCGTGCGACCCGATGCACGGCAATGTCATCAAGTCGGACAGCGGCTTCAAGACCCGTCCGTTCGACCGCATCCTCGCCGAAGTGCGCGGCTTCTTCGCGGTGCACCGCGCGGAAGGCACGCACGCTGGCGGCATCCACATCGAGATGACCGGGCAGGACGTGACCGAGTGCACCGGCGGCGCCATCGCCATTACGGACGAGGCGCTGAAGGACCGCTACCACACGCACTGCGATCCGCGTCTGAACGGTGCGCAGTCGATCGAACTGGCGTTCGAGATGGCGGACCTGCTGAACCTTGAGGCTACTCAGGGGCAGAAGCAGGCGGCTTGAAGTCGAAGGGGAAGGCAGGGGTTTACCACCCCTGCACCCGGTGAAATGGCTTCGGTGTGCGGGCAGTTATGGCCCACACCGAAGCCCAAACTTCGTCATTGCGAGCGAAGCGAAGCAACCCAGGGCCGTGTAGTGCTGCCCTGGGTTGCTTCGCTTCGCTCGCAATGACGGATTGGGGAGGTGATGCCGATATACGGGGCCTGCGGAACGTAAACCCCTGCGTCTCTCTTCCCGTCTTGACCCCAGGAAATGCACGGTCCACCCATGCGACCATGACAAAGCATTTCCGCCCCCACGGCTATACTGCCGCCGCCGTCGCGGCCCTCGCTCTTGCCTCGTCGCTTTCCGCGCAGGCGCCCACCGACACCATGATGAACGAGCAGGTGAAGTCCTACGACTGGGTTCGCCCTCAGGCGGACTACGTGCGCAAGACGGTGATGATCCCGATGCGGGACGGGACCAAGCTGTTCACCGTCATCATCTATCGCAAGGGCACTCAGGACGGCCCGATCCTGCTCAGCCGCACGCCGTACAATGCGGACAAGATGAGCAGCCGCAACCGCAGCCAGAAGATCGAGGAAATCCTGCCCGTCGCCGACGCCGAATTCGTCAACGACGGCTACATCCGCGTCTATCAGGACGTGCGCGGGCTGGACGGGTCGGAGGGCGACTACGTCATGAACCGGCCTTTGCGCGGGCCGCTCAACAAGACGAAGGTCGATCACGCCACCGACGCCTACGACACGATCGACTGGCTGGTGAAGAACGTGAAGGAGAGCAACGGCAAGGTCGGCATCACCGGCTCGTCGTATCTGGGCTTCACCTCGCTGATGGCGCTGATCGATCCGCACCCGGCGCTCAAGGCCGCCGTGCCGCAGAGCCCGATGGTCGATGGCTGGATGGGCGACGACTGGTTCCATAACGGCGCCTTCCGCATGTTCGGTTTCGACTACGATCTGGGCCAGACGGTGAAGAAAGGCGGCGGCGACGTTCCGCGCGGCGGCGGTGACGATTACACCGCCTACCTCGAAGGCGGCTCGGCGATGGACTATGCCAAGGCCTATGGCCTGCTCGACCTGCCGGTGGTGCGCAAGGTGCTGGAGCATCCCAGCTACGACGCATGGTGGCAGGGTCAGGCGGTCGACAAGCTGCTTGGCGCGCGCAAGCTGACCGTGCCGACGATGCTGGTGGTCGGCCAGTGGGATCAGGAGGACAGCTACGGCGCCCCGGCGGTCTATCAGGCGCTGAAGGCGGGCGGCAACGACAACGTCAGCCTCGTCATCGGTCCGTGGCGTCATTCTCAGGTGAACTACGAAGCACGCGAACTCGGCCCGCTCAAGTGGGAGGGCGATACCGGCTTGCAGTTTCGCACGCAGTACATGAAGCCGTTCTTCGACTGCCACCTCAAGACGAACGCGCCTGCCTGCGATACGCCGCCGGTGCTGACATACGCCACGGGCGAAAACAAGTGGGAGGTGTCGCAGGCATGGCCAGCGGGTGCCTATACACCGCTCTACCTAGGAGCCAATTCCTCACTGTCGTGGAGCAAGGGCGCGGCCGGGACCGACAGCTACGTCTCCGATCCCGCGAAGCCGGTGCCGATGCTGCCGCGTCCGGTTCACATGAAGGGCGACGAGTGGAAGACCTGGCTGGTGCAGGACCAGCGCTTCGCCGACGGCCGCACCGACGTGCTGAGTTACCAGACCGGCGTGCTCGACAAGCCGGTCCACATCAAGGGCGCGCCCAAGGTGGACTTGCGCGCGGCGACGTCCGGGCAGGACAGCGACTATGTCGTCAAGCTGATCGACGTCTACCCTCAGGAGAACACCGCCGATCCGAAGATGGCGGGCTACCAGCTGGGCATCGGCATCGAGATCTTCCGTGGCCGCTACGTCGGCGGTTTCGACAAGCCGCAGGCGCTGGAACCGGGCAAGGTCTACGACTTCAAGTGGGCACTGCCCAACGTCGATCATGTGTTCCTGCCGGGGCACAAGATCATGGTGCAGGTCCAGTCCAGCCTGTTCCCGCTCTACGATCGCAATCCGCAGAGCTGGGTGCCCTCGATCATGGACGCCAAGCCCAAGGACTACGTGAAGGCGACCGAGACGGTGCATTTCGGCGGCGATCAGGCCAGCGCGGTGTGGCTGCCGGTGGCGGGGGAATGATCTGAAAGGGGCTTCTCCGGCCAGCAAGAGGTGCCCCTCCAATTCAAAATTACGTTGTCACCCCCGCGAAGGCGGGGGGCCAACTGATGACTGCGCAACACGCGATGTCATCAGTTGGGTTCCCGCCTTCGCGGGAATGACGAGGTAGGAAGACGACGGACCGGCCGGGCGCACCCCGCGCCCTCAATTCTCCCCGAACAGCTCTCGCTGCGAGGCTTCGATCTCCTCGAAGTAGCGCCGCCTTGCATGCCGTTCGGTCACCACGCCCACGACGTTGCCGACGCCGTCCACCACTGCCAGTTCGTCCGCCACGGCAAGGTCGAAGGCTTTCAGCATCGCCCGGATGTCCGTGACCGGCGATAGGGTATTCGCCTGCAGCGTCGCCAGCGTGCCGACCGGCGTGTCGGGCGGAAGTTCGGGGTTGTACGCCGCAGCCGTGGCCACGATCCCGGCATAGTGGCCTTCGTCATCGAGCAGGATCGCCTTGCTGGTCGAACCCAGCGGCACTTGCGCGCGGAAGTCCGCGACCGAGAGGCTGGCTGCCGCGCTCTTCCAGTCCTTGCGCATGATGCGCCCGGCCGTCAGCGCCAGCATCCAGCCGATATCGCGCGGGGACCGGATGATCGAGCCACGCACGTGCAGGCGCCAGGTGGAGAACGAATAGCCGAAGGTCTCGCGGGTCAGGGCGCTCGACACCAGCGAGGCGGTCAGCACAACGCCCATCAGCGCGAAGTCGTGGGTGGTCTCCAGCATCAGCATGGCCAGCGTCATCGGGCCGCCCACCACCGACACCGCGAGCGCGGACATGCCGACCAGCGCTGCGTCGTTGATGTCGAGCGCGATGCCCGCCATCGATGCCAGCGCGGCGAAGATCAGCCCGACCAGAGAGCCGATGAACAGCGAGGCGAAGAACAGGCCGCCGCGAAATCCAAAGGCGATCGAGATCGCGGAGGCCAGCACCTTGAGCACCAGCACGGTGACGAGGAACTGCAGCGCCGGTTGCATCGCGATGTTGAGGTGCATCGCCCCGTGCCCGGCTGACAGCGTCTGCGGGGTCACCATCGCCAGCGGCATCAGCAGGAACCCGCCGATCACCGGTTTCCAGCGCGCGATGCGTCCGCTTACGCCCTGCATCTTCTGCTCCGCGAACGTGACGAGGCGCATCATCGCGATGCCCACCAGCGCGCAGGCGAGGCCCAGGATGGTGTAGATGAAGTAGTCGCCGGTGGTCAGCGTGC
Organism: Novosphingobium sp. fls2-241-R2A-195; assembly: GCF_030209485.1. Classification (NCBI taxonomy): domain Bacteria; kingdom Pseudomonadati; phylum Pseudomonadota; class Alphaproteobacteria; order Sphingomonadales; family Sphingomonadaceae; genus Novosphingobium; species Novosphingobium sp. fls2-241-R2A-195. The sequence continues at coordinate 38,967 of NZ_JARVRY010000002.1, read as the reverse complement.
GGTCGGCGGCGGTGGCGATGAGGTAGGGCTCCACCCCCAGCGCCCGCGTCACGAAGGCGGCGCCCAGCGCGGCAGCCACGACCGGGGCGATCGCGGCGGGCGTATACGTTCCGATGACGATTTCGAAGGCGTAGAACGCGCCCGCCAGCGGCGCTCCGAACGCGGCGCCGACCGCTGCGCCCGCGCCCGCGCCGACAAGGGTGCGCATGTCCGAGCGGCGCAGCTTGAACCACTGCCCCAGCACCGAGGCGACGCCGCCGCCCATCTGCGCATAAGCCGCCTCCAGCCCCACCGATGCACCCGCGCCGTTGGAGAGGATCGTCTGGACCGAGATCACCAGGTTGTCGACGAAGGGAATGCGGCCGCTGTGCAGCGCGTTGGCCTCGACGACGTCGATCGGGGCGCGGCGGCGGGTTTTCAGGAAATGCGTCATTGCCACCAGCACCAGCCCGCCCAGCGGCAGCGCCAGCAGCCGCCACCAGTTGCGGATCTCGCCGAGCGCACTCAGGCGGTTGTCGCCGATGCCGTAGAGCAGTCGCTGGATGGCGTGGGCGATGAAGCCCTGCAGGTTCGTCAGCCAGCCCGCCGCCAGCCCGGCGACGAGGGCCAGCACGATGAAGGCCATTTCGCTCGACCGCAGCCGCTGGCGCTGCCGGATGGCCAGGGCCTTGAGAGCGTGAATCCCCATGCGTCGCATCGGGCCGATTGGGCCGGGCAGGGAGGGGGAGTCAAGCGGAAGTAAGATGGGAAAAGACCCACCCCCAGCCCCTCCCGCAGGCGGGAGGGGAGAAACAGCGCCACACCCTCCCGCAGGCGGGAGGGGAGAAACAGCGCCACGCTCTCCCGCCCGCGGGAGGGCCGGAAGGCTTGGGAGCGCAGCGACCTAGCCGTACGGGGTGGGTGTTCGCTTACTTCGGCGGCATGCGGATCGCGCCGTCGAGGCGGATGCATTGGCCGTTGAAATAGATGTTGCGCACCAGTTCGAGCACCAGCGAGCCGAACTCCTCCGGATTGCCGAGACGGCGGGGGAAGGGCACTGCCTTGCCGAGGTTCTCGTACACTTCGGGCGCATGTTTCTTGACGCGCAGCATTGGCGGCGTCGCGAAAGTGCCCGGCATGATCGCGTTGACGCGGATGCCGAGGTCCATGAGGTCGCGCGCCATCGGCAGGACCATCGCGTTCACCGCGCCCTTGCCGCCGCCGTAGGCGACCTGTCCGATCTGACCGTCCTCTGCGGCGGCCGAGGAGGTGAGGATGATCGTGCCGCGTTCGCCGTCTTCGTTCAGGGTTTCCGCCGTTGCCATGCCCAGCGCCGCGATCGAGGCGACGCGGTAGGAGGCGGTGAAGATTCCTTCGGCCGACTTGGCGATCTGCTCGGTCGGCGTGCGCTTGTAGCCGCCGGTCTTCTTGTCGAACGAGACGGTCTTGCCGCCGCCCGCGACGATTGCGCAGTGGACGACGATGCGCTCCTGCCCATGGGCCTTGCGCGCCTTGGCGAAGCCGGCCTCGACGCTCTCCTCGCTGGTGATGTCGACGTTGCAGAACACGCCGCCGATTTCCGCCGCGAACGCTTCGCCCGCTTCCTCGCTGATGTCGAAGATGGCGACCTTGACGCCTGCATCGGCCAGCGCCTTCGCACTCGCCCGGCCAAGGCCCGAGGCGCCGCCGGTGACCACGGCGGCAAGGGTGTTGTCGATCTTCATGTTCATCTCCCCGAATCGTATCTAGGGTCTGGCTAGCGCAGCCCGCTCCGCCGTGTCGCGGCGCCGATGCTAACCCGGCGCAAGTATCGCTCTGGCGTCCCGGACCACGGGCTTTGCGGTCGCGGGGAACCGAGTATGGCGCGGCGTATTCTGCCTGATGCCCTGCCGTGAGGAATTCATCATTGCGTAACCGCCTGCTCGTCTTCCTCTGCCTGACCGCGCTGCCGTCGATGGTGCGGGCCGAGGACCGTGACTACTGCCCCGATCGTCCGGGCATTTCCACGCCTGCATGCACGCTCGGGCCGGGCGAATGGTCGGTCGAGGTGGGCGTGGGCGACTGGACCCTGAACCGGGATGCCAGCCAGCGGCAGGACGTGATCCTGCTGGGCGATACCCTGCTGCGCCGTGGCATCGCCGAGCATGCCGAACTGCAGGTGGAGTGGTCGGCGCTCGGCCTCGCTCGTACGAGGGATCGGGCAAGCGGGGGCGTCGATCATGTGACGAGCGTAGGTGACGTGACGCTGGCGTTGCGCCGCAATCTGATCAGCCCGGACGGCTCCGGCTTTTCTGTCGCGCTGATGCCCTTCGTATCGCTCCCGGTCGGACGCGAGCCGGTCGGCGCCGGGGACTGGGCGGCGGGTCTGCAGGTGCCGCTGTCCTACGAACTTACGGATGCGGTGAGCCTCGTCACCACCACGGACTTCGAGGCTGCCGTGGACGAGGATGGCCACGGGCGGCACTTCGCGTTCGACGAGGCAGTAGGCGCTGCGCTGAAGCTCGACGACAGCCTGGCCGCCACGGCCGAATACCAGTTGACGGCGGATCGCGATCCGCAGCATCGCCATGTCGAGCATCTCGCCGGATTGTCGCTCGGCTGGCAGCCGGCGGACGATCTTCAGCTGGACGTCGGTGCCAATGCCGGACTGGATAGGGATGCGCCCGACATGGAGGTGTACTTCGGGGTGTCGCGGCGGTTCTGACGCCCGTGGGTCAGAGTGCCTGATCGGCCGGGGCGAAAGTGCGGAAAATCCGCCGCAGATCGTCGCGGCGCGTCAGTGCATCGGCCAGCGTGTAACGATCAAGTACGTCGAGGAAGGCACGTGTCGCCTCGTTGAAGACGCGCGGCAGGGTGCAGGCGGTGTGCACTATGCAACTCGTGCAGTCGACCAGCTGGAAGCCGGTTTCGGTATGGCGTACGACCTCGCCGACGGTGATCTCGTTCGCCTGGCGACCCAGCCTCAGGCCTCCGCCACGACCGCGTACGGTTTCTAGAAACCCGGCCTGGCCAAGATCCTGCACCACTTTCATCAGGTGGTTGCGTGAAATGTCGTAAGTCTGCGCGATCTCGGCGATAGAGGAGAGGTCCCCTTCGTCCCGCGCACCGACATGCAGCAGGACGCGCACGGCATAGTCGGTGTAACGGGTCAGTTGCACGCAGGCGTTCCGAAGCTGGTCATCGGATACTCATGCCGTGCAAGTGCAGTGCGATGCAACCCGTGCCGATACAATGTCTCATCACGGGGCGGTCGGACGACAGGCGGTTCGCCGCCTGCCGTCCGCATTTATCGTTCAGAACAGGGCAATGATTCCGCGCGAAGGGTCGACGAGGCCCTCCCAGATCATCTTGCCCGCGACCCACAGGATCACCAGCAGACCGACGTAGGCGAGCCAGCGATAGCGCTCGATCACGCGGGCGAGCACGTTGGCGGCAATGCCCATCAGCGCAACCGAGAGGATCAGCCCGACGGCAAGGATGCCGGGGTGATCGCGGGCCGCGCCCGCGACTGCCAGCACATTGTCGATGCTCATGCTGACGTCGGCGACGGCCACTGCCCATGCCGCGCCCGCGAAGCTGCGTGGGGCGACCTTGGCGATGGTCGAATCTGGGTGCTCGTCGGTGTGGTCCTCGCGCAGTTCGCGCCACATCTTCCATGCCACCCAGACGAGCAGGAGCCCGCCCGCGAAGACGAGGCCGACGATCTGCATCAGCTGGCTTACCACGAGCGCGAAGGCGACGCGCAGCACCAGCGCGGCGATCACGCCGATCATGATGACCTTGCGGCGCATCGCGGCGGGAAGCCCGGCGGCGAGGGCGCCGACGACGATCGCGTTGTCGGCGGCCAGCATGATGTCGATCAGCACCACCTGCCCGAAGGCGGACAGCGCGGCCGGGCTGGTGATGTTGGAGAAGTCGGCAACGATGTGCTGCCACAAGTCGGTCATGCGGTATTGTCCCTGTTGGTCCACGCGCCGCGGATGGCCGCGACGAGGAGGTCTGCGTAGCGCCAGCCTACAGCGGCGGCGGCGATTGTGGAAAGGCTGTCCTCATGCTCGCGGCCGGGTCGGCCCGCGCCGGTGAGGTTGGGTTTGATGTTGACGTCGAACAGCAGGTAGGCGCCGGTCACGTCCTGGCGGCAGTCGATCCGCATCGGGGTGCGGATGCCGATCAGCGATGCGGCCTGTTCGCAGGCGGCGGTGACGGTGACGATAGCCGGGTTGGCGCGTTCCTCGCATGTCATCGCGGCGCTGTTGGTGCTGACGGGGACGTCGCCGTTGTAGGGGGCGACGTCGTCATGCTGGTCGAAGCGGCGGACTGGGGGGAGGGCGAAGGGGCCTTGCGCGCCTTCCCGCGCGGCGGCGGGCATGACCGTGATGGTGATCTCCTGACCGGGCAGGAATTGCTCGATCATGATCGCGGTGCCGAACTTGCCGCCTGCGACGATGGCGCGGGTGCCTGCGATCATCTCGTCGAGGCTGCGCGCCACGCTGACGCCCTGACTGCCGCGCCCGCGCAGGGGCTTGACCACCAGCGGCAAGTGCCCGGCGAAGGCGGCAAGCTGCGCCTCGATGTCCTGCGCGGCGCCGTCGACCACCCAGGAACCGGCGACGGGCAGGCCCTCTGCGGCGAGGCGGGCGTTGGTGGCGGCCTTGTCGTCCACGTCCTGCATGGTGCGCGGATCGGCGCTGACCACCCATGCGCGGCGGCTGGCAGCTTCGATCGGGTGGCCGTCGAAGACGACGGTGTTGGCCCAGAGCAGTGTCGCGCCAGCGGCCAGCGCGGCGTCGATGCCTTCGGGCGTGTCGGGCCAGACCCAGTCGAACACGGATGTGGGATCGGGGTCGGCAACCGGCGTCACCAGCGTGCAGCCGACCGCGCGCAAGGCCACGCCCATGTCGGCGCCGCTGTCGGAATAGCCGCCGGGCTTGGCGTCCTTGCGCTGGCCGTCGATCACCGGCGGCTCGATCGCCTGATAGAGGATCGCGATTTTCTCGGCGAAGGGATCAGACATCTCGGCTTCTCATCAACTTGAAGGCGGCGGGCGCGCCGATGATGACCAAGACCACGCGGACGAGGTGGTGGACGACCACGAAGCTCGCCTCTAGCGCCAAGCTGAGGGCCACCATGCTCATCTCCGCCACGCCGCCGGGCGAGTAGGCCAGCGTCAGCAGCGCCGGGTCCAGCCCGGTAGCCCAGCCGATGCCGAAAGCCCAGACGAAGGTTATGACCAGCAGGATCGCGGTCGATCCCGCCGCCAGCATCAGCGTGCGCAGCAGCGTCGGCAGGTCCAGCCCGACGAAGCGGCAGCCGATCGTCGCGCCGAGGCCGACCTGCGCGGCGGCGATGGCCCATGCCGGGATGTGGAAGTCGCTGAGGCCCGTCAGGTGGACGGCGGCGCTGACGAACAGCGGCCCCATCAGGTGCCACGCGGGGAGTTTCAGCGCGCGGCCGATCACGCTGCCGACGATCATGCAGCCGAGCGCCCATGGCAGCAAGGTCCAGTCGGCCACGCCCGAAACCTGGGGAGGAAGCGGGGCGTGGCCGGTCTCCGCCTCGAACAGGCGGATGAGGAAGGGGAGGATGAAGACGACGAGGAAGATCCGCGCGCCGTGGATCAGGCCGATCGTGCGCTCGTCCGCGCCGCGCTCGGAGCCGAGGACGACCATCTCGGCGATGCCTCCGGGCATTCCGGCGAAGTAGGCGGTGGGCGGATCGAACCTGGCGATCTTGCGGAAATAGAAGACGCAGGCGACGGCGGCGCTGGTCAGGAACAGCGGGAGCAGGGCGATCGGCACGATCCACTGCGCAGCCTGCGCGGCGATGCCGGGGTGGAACGCACTGCCCAGCACGACGCCGAGAACCGCGGACATCGGCCTGCGAGTGGCGGAATTCGCGGCGATCGGCAGGCGCGCGATGCTGCCTGCCGCGCACGCGGTCATCGATCCCAGCACCCACGGCAGCGGGGCATGGATCGACCAGAAGAAGGCGCCGCCGCACGCGCCGACGGCGAGTGCGGCGAGGAAGCGCAGGATGACGCCCAGCGTCCCCGCGTCACCGATGATCCCCCGCACCGTCATTGCGAGCCCCGCAGGGGCGCGGCAATCCAGCGCGGCGTGAGGCCGCCCTGGATTGCTTCGCTACGCTCGCAATGACGAGGGGGAGAGATCACTTTGAAGTACATCCATCGTCACCCTGAACTTGTTTCAGGGTCCATCCCCCGGTTTGCGCCGGAGGGTAGTTTCGCCAGCGGAACCGGCGGTCTGCGGCCCAACGTTCCGGCCCACGCGGCCCGATGGACCCTGAAACAAGTTCAGGGTGACGGCGGGGCGTGTGGAGGAAGGTCGGGCGCGCGTTCATGCTTAGCCGACGAACGGGAAGGCCAGCACCGCCATGCCCACCACGGTCATGACGAGACAGCACAGCGCCGCCGGGACCAGCGTGAACTTCTGGTGATCGGCCAGATCCACACCGGCAAGGCTCACCAGCAGGTAGGTCGAGGGCACCAGCGGGCTGAGCAGGTGGACCGGCTGGCCCATCAGCGAGGCGCGGGCGATCGCCATCGGCTCGACGCCGTAGTGCGCCCCGGCCTCGGCGAGGATCGGCAGCATGCCGAAGTAGAAGGCGTCGTTCGAAATGAAGAACGTGCCCGGCAGGCTGATGAGCGCGGTGATGGGCGCCATGTAGGGGCCAAGGACCGGCGGGATCAGGCCGACGACTTCCTTGCTCATCGCCTCGACCATGCCGGTGCCCGAGAGGATGCCGGTGAAGATGCCCGCCGCGAAGATCAGCGAGACGACCGAGAGGACATTGCCCGCATGGGCGCTGATGCGCTCCTTCTGCGACTTGGTGTCCGGGTAGTTGGCGATCATCGAGATCGCGAAGGCCAGCATCATCAGGATCGGCAGCGGCAGCACGCCCCAGACCAGCAGCACCAGCAGCGCGACGACGAGCGCGCCGTTGAACCAGATCATCTTCGGGCGGCGCGCTTCGGGCCACTGCGAGACGGCGAGGTCGCTGGCTTCCAGCGCGGCGAGGTTCTCGACCTTGCCGATGCGGCGGCGTTCCTTGCGGCCGAAGTAGATGGCAAGGCCGATCAGGAACGCGAGGCCCGCGATCATGCCCGGGATCAGCGGCAGGAACAGCGCGGCCGGGTCCAGCTTCAGGGCGCTGGCGGCGCGCGCCGTCGGCCCGCCCCACGGCGTCAGGTTCATCACGCCGCTCGTCACCATCAGCAGGCAGACAAGGTAGAGGCGGTTCATGTCGTAGCGCTTGTAGAGCGGCAGCATGGCCGCCATCGTGATGATGTAGGTGGTCGAACCGTCGCCATCGAGGCTGACGAGCGCGCAGAGCACCACCGAGCCGATCAGGATCAGCATCGGGTCGCCGTGGACCAGCCGGATCAGCTTGCCGACCAGCGGGTCGAACAGGCCGGTGTCGGTCATGGTGCTGAAGAACAGGATCGCGAACAGCAGCATTACGCCGGTGGGCGCGAGGTTCTTGACGCCGTCGATCATCATGTCGCCGAGGCCCGCATGGAAGCCGGCGACGAGGGCGAAGAGGGTGGGCACGACGCTCAGCGCGACCAGCGGGGTCATCCGCTTGGTCATGATGAGCGTCATGAAGGTGGCCACCATCAGGAAGCCGATAAGGGCGAGACTCATTGTTGGTCCCCGGTTCTGGTCATGGTTTGAAAGGGAAAGGCTTAGAAGGTGACGCCGACACGCGCGGTGAGCGTCTCGCCGTCATCCTTGCCGGTGTAGATCCCGGCGGTGTTCTCGGTGTTCCAGTGGATCGCGTTGACCTGGAAGCGCACGAAGCTGTTGAGATACCAGTTCGCGCCCAGCGTCGCCGCCCACCCTTGCGCGGGGGTGGCAATGTCCTTGAACTCCAGGTTCTCGTAGCGTGCGGTCAGCTCGATCGCGCCGGGGCCGCCGTCGAAGACGGGGCGCAGCACCTTGGGCTGGCCAAAGCTGCCGAGGCGGGGGTTGTAGGGCGGCAGGTCGCCGGTGATGAAGAAGCCGCCCGAGACGCTCCACGCCTGCGTGACGAAGTCAGGGCGTCCGTTGTCGAGCCGCGCGTGGCGTTCGCCCGCCTCGGCCATGACCCACAGCGGGCCGGTGTAGCCGCCGAGTTCCGCGCCGTAGCCGGTGGTGCCGGTGCCGCCGATGATGTCGCCGGTCGACAGCCGCAGCGCGCCGTTGAAGCGGCCGCCGATCACGGTGCTCCGGCCCAGCGAGTTCTTGCCCGGCTGGAGGTGCTCGTCGAATCCCCAGATGCCGAGGTGGAGCACCTGACGCGGGCTCTTGATCGGGTTCCAGTGGGCACGGGCGATCACGGTGCGGTTGTCCGAGGTGGACTGGTCGCCGTCGATGCGGTCGCCGGTGAGGGTGAGCGAGGCGTGGCCGGTCTTCCAGAACAGGCGCGGCATGATGCCCAGACCATAGAAGGCGCGCTGCGGGATGATCGCGGTGGCGACCACGGTACGCTCGGTGAACGGGGTCGAGTCCGAACCGGTCGAGCCTTCGAAGCTGCGGTCGTTGAACAGGTGGCCGACGCGCACGTCGTAATCGAGGCCGGGCGCGATCTTGTTCTTCCAGCCGATGAAGGCGGTGACGACATCGACCGCGTTCTCGGAGAAATCGCTCTCGAACTGGTAGAACAAGTGGCTGCCGACGGTGCCTTCGAGGCCCATGCGCAGCGCGCGCATGCCGGTGGTCGTCAGGTTGCGGCCGTCGTACCTGGAGCCACGGGTGGTGCTGACGTCGGTGATGATGCGGCCGCGCGGCTTGAAGCTGAAGGTGCCGTCGCCCGAGTGGAATACCGGCAGGCCCTGGCCCCATTCGGTCGTTACGTCCGTCGCGGCGACGGCGGTGGCGCGCACGCGCTCGATGTCACGCTCGGCCGGGCCGGGGGGAAGCAGCTGCGCCGCATAGGGCTGGGTCGAGAGCACGGTCGGCGCGGCCTGCTCGGGTTCGGCGGCGGCGACCACCACGGGCGCGTTTTGCCGCGGCGTTGCTGCAGCGGTGCGGGTGGCTTCCAGCGCATCGACGCGCTGGCGCAGCGAGGCGATCTCGGCGGCCTGCGCGCGCACCAGATCGGCGAGTTCGTCGCGCGTCGGGGCCTGCGCCAGCGCGGGGTTGGCAACTGCCAGCGCAAGGAATGCTGCACTGGCCATCAGAGTACGGGTCATGGTTTTTGTTCTCTCCCTGTGACCAGAGCGGCGTTCCATTCGCGCAGGAATCGCTGCCGGGTCAGGTGATCCAGATTGACGAGAAGTTGAGGGCCGACGCGCACTACGCGCGTCTGCTGCGTAGGCAGGCGGCGGGCGGGTACGTCGGTGCGCACCGGCCACAGACTGTGCCGGGCAAGCTGGGCCTGCCCGGCGCGCGAAAGAAGGAAATCGAGGAACAGCTTCGCCGCCGCCGGATGGCGCGCGTCCCGTCCGATGAAGGCGATGCGCGAAGTGACGAGCGTGTAGTCCTTGGGGAACACCACACCCAGCTGCGGACTGCGGCGCGCCTGTTCCAGCGCGTAGGAGCCGATGACATTGTACGCGATCGCCAGCTTGCCGGAGGCGACGCCTGCCAGCATCGGCTGGGTGCTGATTTCCAGAACGGGGCGCGTCGCGCCGATCGCCTCGACCAGCGAGCGGGTGTCGCGCGTCGCGAGGAAGTCCTGCGAGAGATAGAGATAGCCGGTGTTGGAGCGGGCCGCATCGAACGTCGCGACCTTGCCGGTGAATTCGGCGCGGCGGCGGCGCAGCAATTCCTCGAGTCCCTGATGCGTGCGCGGGGCCTGTGCGTCGGATATGATCCTGCGATTGTAGACGAAGCCGATCGGCTCGGCGGTGACGCCGTAGCCCATGTTCTTCCACACCGCCGTTTCGGGCAGGGCGGGCTTCTCGGGGCTGGCGTACTGCTGCGCGTAGCCGTCGTTGATGAGCTTGATCTGCTGGTCCATCGCCGAGGACCACACGATGTCGGCCGAATACTGGCGGCTGCGCGTCTCGCGGGTGTAGCGCTGGTACATCTCGGTCGAGCCGATGTCGGCGTAGTAGACCGCGATGCCGGGGAAGAGCCGTTTGAACTCCGCCACCACCGGCACCATCTCGGCGCGGTCGGCATTGGCGTAGATGCGTACCTTGCCGTCGGCGCGGGCGTCGGCGATCAGCGTGTCGTAGCTGCGCGGATAACCGGAGGGGCGCTGCGGCGCCTCGGGCTTTTGCGCGGCTGCGGGTCCGGCCAGAAGGACCGCTAGTGCCAGAACAGGGGTGAAAGAACGCATTGTCGACTCCTCTCGCTTTCCGCCTCTATGTTCGGATAAGCAGCGCTCGATGATGTACGTTTTCAACCTGTCACTGACCTTTCATGGATTTCGATCGTGAGAATCCTTATCGTTGAAGACGACGCGGCACTGGCACGGGGCATCCTTTCGCTGCTGCGCGCGGCGGGACACGCGGTCGATCACGTGGCGGGCGGGGAGGAAGCGCTGTCGGTTTCGGCGACCGAGCCGTATTCGCTGGTGATCCTCGACGTCGGCCTGCCCGACATCGACGGGTTCCAGGTGCTCGCTCGCCTGCGCGCGCGGGGCGACCAGTCGCAGGTGTTGATGCTGACCGCGCGTGACGGCCTCGACGACCGGGTGCGCGGCCTCGACCTCGGCGCCGACGATTACTTGCGCAAGCCCTTCGAGGTGGAGGAACTGGAGGCCCGCGTGCGTGCGCTGGGCCGCCGCCGGGGCGGCGATGCGGCACCTGAAATCGCCATCGGGGCGATGACGGTGAATCGCTCCACCGGCCGCGTCGAGGTGGCGGGGCGGCTCATCGAATTGCGTCGCCGCGAATGGGCGGTGCTGGAGGCGCTGGCTGCCCGCGCCGGCCAGATCGTCTCGCGCGAGACGCTGCAGGCCGAGGTCTTCGGCTTCGACGACCCGGTCGGCTCCAACGCGCTTGAGGTCAACGTCACCCGCCTGCGCAGCAAGCTGGCGCCCGATGGACCGGCGATCCGCACCGTGCGCGGGGTGGGTTACATGCTCGACCCTTCGACAGGTTCAGGGTGAGCGGATGTTGTGCCATAGATTCAAACCCGCTCAGGCTGAGCTTTTCGAAGCCGCCTCCTGCATACGCCAGCTTAGCCCATGAAAGGCGCGATTTCCCTGCGCTTCCGGCTGCTGCTGGCGATGTTCGGGCCGCTGGCGGCGCTGGCGCTGGTGCTGGGACTGCTCGGCTGGGTACTGATTTCCGACGTCGTGCGCCGCACCAACGACCGCGTGCTGGGCGGCGCGCTGGGCGCCATCGCCGAGACCGTGCAGGTGGAGCGCGGCGAAGTCACTCTCGACCTGCCGCCCGCCGCTTTCGGCATGCTGGAGAACTCCGAGCGCGACAACGTCTACTACCGGATCGCCGTGGGCAATACGTTGCTCACCGGCTACGCGGATCTGCCCGCGCCCGACATTTCCGTGCTCTCCGTCGATGAGCCGCGCTTCCGTTTCGCGCAGTTTCGCGGCCAGCGCATCCGCATAGCCGAGATCCGCCGCAACCTGCCGCGCATCGATGCGCCGGTCGTGGTGCAGGTGGCCGAGACGCTGCAGAACCGTAATTCCCTGCGCGACAAGCTGATGATCGCGCTGCTGATCGGTGAGTGCGTGCTGGTCGGCATCGTGCTCCTGCTGATCCGCCCCGCGCTCGGGTGGAGCCTGCGGCCACTCTCGGACCTGCGCGGCGTGATCGAGGCGCGTGATACCCGCGCCGCACCCGATCTCTCGCCGCTGCGCACCGGACCGTTGCCGACCGAACTGCGCCCGCTGTCGCGCTCGTTCGACCGGCTTCTGGCGCGGCTTGACGATGCCACCACCGGCATGCGGCGCTTCACCGCCGATGCTTCGCACCAGATGCGCACGCCGCTCTCGGTGCTCAAGGTGCAGGTCGCGCTGGCGCGGCGCGGCTCGGGTGAGGCGCTGCACGAGATCGAGGAGGCGACCGACCGCCTCGAACGCCTGCTTACACAACTCCTCACGCTTGCCCGTGCCGACGAGGCGGGGGTGCTGCCGCCTGATCACGAGATCGATCTCAAGGAACTGAGCCAGCACGTGATCTCCCGCCGCATCCGGCAGGCGATCGAGGCGGACGTTGAATTGCTGCTCGAGGCCGGGGAAGGGCCTTACCGCATCCACGGACATCGCACGCTGGTGTTCGAGATGCTGTCCAACCTCGTTGATAACGCCATCCGCTACAATCGCCCCGGTGGCATGGCGCAAATCGAACTGAGTGCGGAGGCGGGCGTGGTCCGGCTCGCGGTGGTCGATACCGGCCCCGGCATTCCGGCCGAACTGCGCGAGATGGCGATGTCGCGCTTCGCCCGGCTGCAGGGCGAGCGCGGGCCGCCCGGCAGCGGCCTCGGCCTGGCCATCGTCAAGTCCACCGCCGAGCGCATGGGCGCACAGCTCGAACTCGGCGATGCGAAGCCGGGCCTGCGGGTGACGGTGACTTTCACGGTTTGACGATCGCTGCCATCTCGCTGGTGGTCATGCGGAAATCCGGGCACTATGATAAGGCAATTCACCCTCGCGCTTTCATGGAGCGCAATTTCACGGGGCACGTCCGCATGAGCCTGCAGATCCTCCTGGTCGAGGACGATTCCCACCTTCGCCGCCAGCTTACCGAGCAACTCGGGCATTTCGAGCATGAGGTGCAGCCGGCCGGTGACGGGCAGGAAGCGCTGTCGCTGCTGGGCAGACGGCCCTTCGACGCGGTTGTGCTCGACTGGATGCTGCCGACGATGGACGGCGTCACGCTCCTGCGGGAGATGCGCGGGCAGGGCATGACAATGCCGGTGCTGATGCTGACCGCGCTTGGCCAGACGCTCGACAAGGTCGAGGGGCTGGAGGCGGGCGCCGACGACTACGTGGTGAAGCCGGTCGATCCGCTCGAACTGAACGCGCGGCTCAATGCCCTCGTGCGGGCGCGGCGTACGACCGAGCAGCCCAGTGATACGATTGCTGCGGGCGATATCGTGATCAGCCCCTCGCGCCTCATGGTCTGGCGCGGCGGACAGCCGCTGGCGCTTTCGCAGACCGAGTTCCGGCTGCTGCTGGCCCTCGCACACGATGCCGGCGAAGTGGTGACGCGCCCGATGCTGATCGAGCGGATCTGGGGGCAGGACTTCGAGACGACGACCAACATCGTCGATGCCCATATCCGCCAGTTGCGCGTCAAGCTGCTGCAGCACGGAGACGACCCGATCGCCACCGTGCGCGGCATGGGGTACGTGCTGCGGGCATGAGGCCGCTTCCCCGATCCCTGCGCGGTCTCACCGTAGTTTTCCTCGCGCTGTTCCTGACGGTTACGGCGCTGGCGGGGTTCGGAACCTTCTTCGGAACAGCCTCGATGGTGCGGGTGCTCGTCGACGAGCGTATCGAGTCGGAGAGTGAGACGCTGGTGCCCAAGGGGACCACGCCCGATCGCGGGGAACTCAGCCGTCATATCGTGGAGATGGCACGGCAGCGCGATACCGGCGACCTCGGCGTGCTGCTGAGCGATGCGCAGGGCAACCCCATCGTCGGCAACGTCCGGCTGAACCGGGAACTGCCGCTGGGCTACTCCTCGCTCGGACGGGACGACCGTATCGAGGGCCTGAGTGCGGGCCGCGTGTGGGTGCGCGAGATCGGCGGCGGGATGCGCCTTGCCGTCTTCGCCGAGACCGAGCCGGTCGACAATTACTTCGCCATGCGTCGGCGCATCTACTTCGCCGGGTTCGGCGCCATTGTGCTGGTGGTGCTCGCCGGACTGCTGGCGTTTCGGCGGCTGGTTGGCAAGCGTATCGATGCGGTGCGCCAGACGGCGGAATCTATCATCGAGGGCGATCTGGCCCAGCGCGTCCCGATGCCCGGCGATGGCGGCGAGTTCGACCAGCAGGCGGGGGCCTTCAACCGCATGCTCGACCGCATCGGCCAGCTCATGGGCGAAATCCGCAACGTTTCCAACGATATCTCGCACGAGATGCGCACTCCGCTGGCGCGGCTGCGCAACGAACTCGCGCTGCTGGAGCAGAGTGCCGCTGCCGAGCCGGTGCGGGAGCGGGTAGCCATGGCGCGCATGCAGGCGGACGAACTGCTCGGCATGTTCTCCGCGATGTTGCGGATCGCCGAGATCGAGGACGGATCGCGCCGTGCCGGTTTTCGGCCGCTCGACATGGGAGAACTGGTGGCGGAGATCGTCGAGATGGTGCAGCCCGTCGCGCAGGAGCGTGGCCAGCGCGTGCTGATGGAACGCGCCGACGAGGCGAAGCTGGTCGGCGACCGGCAACTCCTGTCGCAGCTGCTGGTCAACATGCTGGAGAACGCCGTCCGGCACACACCTTCGGGCACGCGGATCAGGGTCTCGGTTGCGCGCGAAGCGGAAGCGGTGGTGCTTGTGGTCACTGACGATGGTCCGGGGATACCCGCAAGCCAGCGCGAGCATGTGATGCGCCGGTTCGGGCGTGTCGAGCGGGCGGGGCAGGCCGGTGGTCAGGGCGGTGGCCATGGTCTGGGCCTGCCGCTGATGGAGGCGATCGTGCGCCTCCACCGGGGGACGCTGGCGCTGGAGGACGCCGGGCCGGGCATGCGCATCGTGGCGAGATTGCCGGTTTGAACGCAATCCTCCCTGTCGCGCAGCGATGGGGAGGAGGTGGCAGCGACGCAGTCGCTGACGGAGCGGGCCTTGCAACCCCTTCACCACCCGCTGCACGGGCGGTCACCCTCCCCATCGCTGCGCGACAGGGAGGATGCTGACAGCGCAAAAAGACCGGCGTGACACGGGGGAGGCGTCACGCCGGTCCAGTAGCTGATCGCGCGGGGGCTGTTTGAGCGCCTGTCCCATCGTGAAAGGGCAGATGCTCGCCCGCGCGATCCGCAATGTCCCCCCGGCCCGCGAAAGCCGGGGGAAATCGTCAGAACGCGATGCTCGCGTCGAGGCCGAAGGTGCGCGGCGCGTTGAAGTTGCCGTAGTCGCCCAGGATGTTGTTCACCGAGCCGGTGGTCACGCTGGTGGTCGGCGCGCCGGGCAGGCTGTTCGACGGGTCGCGGCGGAACACGTACTGTTCGTTGAAGATGTTTCGGCCCCACACGCCCAGCGTCAGCTTCTGGTTGCCCACGCCGATGTCGGCCAGCGAGATGCGTCCGTTGAAGATCAGCGAGGCGTCGTTTTTGGTGGCGAACTGGTCGAAGGCCTGGGTCGCCTGCGAGTAATTGCCGTCGAAGTGGAACTTCAGCTTCGTGTCGTTGCCGCCGATCGGCAGCACGTAGTCGATCGAGCCGCTGGCCGCGTTGCGCGGGGTGAACACGATGTAGAACTGCTGGTCTACGGTGGTGCTGGCGCCGTTGGTGCCGGTGTAGGTGATCGGCACAAGCGGGATGTGCGTGTAGGTGTAGGCGTAGGAAGCGTTCAGCGTCAGGCCGTCGATCGGCTCCAGCGTCAGATCCGCTTCGATGCCGCGGATCTTGGTGGTGCCGGGCGCGTTGATGGTGACCAGGTTGTTGTAGTTCGAGCCGTTGAACGACTGGATCGAGCTGATGTCGACCTGGCTGTTCTTGCGGTCCATGATGTAGCCGGCCAGGTTGAAGCGGGCGCGGTGATCCCAGAAGTCGCTCTTCAGGCCGATTTCGTAGGACTTCACGTCCTCCGGATTGAACGCCTGGTAGTTCGCGGTGCGCGAGGATGCACCGCCCGCGCGGTAGCCGGTCGCGTACTTCGCGTAGACGTGCAGGTCGTCCGACACGTCATAGGCGAGGGTCGCCATCGGGTTGAAGCGGTTCCACGTCTTGTCGAGCGGGCTGTAGCCGGCCGCATCCGCCTTGCCGGTCTCAACGTCGTAGTTGACGTTGCGCGAGTAGTGCAGGACGCCCTTCTTCTCGTCATGCGTGTAGCGGCCGCCGACGGTCAGGTGGAGCTGTTCGGTGGCGTTGTAGGTCAGCTGGCCGTAAGCGGCATAGCTCTTCGACCACACTTCCGAAGCGCGGTCGATCGAGCGGCAGCCGACGTCCGAACCGAAGCCGCTCGAACCGGTGCACGAGTTGAGCACGGTGTAGACCGCATTGCCCGCGCCATCGAGATAGACGCCGTTCGAGTTCGGCGTCGCCGCGTCGTCGCTGACGTGCTCGTTGAAGTAGAACAGGCCCGCGACGTAGTCGATCTTGCCCACGGTGCCGACCGCCTGCAGTTCCTGGCTGAACTGGCGCTGGCGCAAGTCGGCAAGGCTGTAGCGGCTGAATGCGCAGGGTGCGGTCTGGGTGCAGGCGGCTGTCAGGTTGACCACCGGCACGCGGTGCGCGCCGCCCGAGTTATCCCACTGCGTGGCATCGACGCCGCGCCAGGCGGTGATCGCGCGCAGTTCGATCTCGGGCGAGACGACCCACTTGAGCGCGTTGGTGAAGCCGTGGGTCTTGTCGACGCTGGGCTGCTGCGGCACGCCGATGTCGGCGGTCTTCATGCGGGTCTTGCCGTTGACGACAACGCCGGGAAGCAGCGGCTTAACGGTGCCGGTCAGGTTGGTGTACTGGGTGCCGGGCAGGGTGCACGCCGCGCTGGCGGCCTGGGTGCCGGCGACGCAGCCATTGGGGTTGTAGTTCAGCAGCTGGCTGTAGAACGGCGTGTTGGCATCGCGCGCGACGTCGTACGAGAAGTCGTCGGTGATGCCGTCGATCGGCTGCCAGCGCACGGCGACCCGGCCGCCCTTGCGGTGGTACTGGTTGAAGCCGGCCTGGCCTTCGAGCGGGTTCTTGGTGGTCGGGTCCTGGTGCTGCAGCACGCCGTCCAGCTTGACCGAGAAGCCGGCCATTTCCGGCAGGTCGAGGTGGATGCTGCCGTTGTAGGCGCCGTAGTTGCCGACGCCGCCATCAATGCGGCCGCCGAACTCGCCGGTGGGGGCCTTCGAGACGATGCTGAGCGCGCCGCCTTCGGTGTTGCGGCCGAACAGGGTGCCCTGCGGACCCTTGAGAACTTCGACGCGCTCGACGTCGAACAGCGCGGCGTTGAGGCCGTGCTGGCGGCCCATGTAGACGCCGTCCACGTAGATGCCGACGCCCTGTTCACGCGCGGGCTGGTTGGCGTCGAGCGGCACGATACCGCGGATACCGATTGTCAGCGCGCTCTGGCGCGCCTCGAAGGTCGCAACGCGCAGCGACGGCACGCCGCCGTCGGCGAGGTCATAGAGGCTCTGGACGTGGCGGTCCTTGAGCGCTGCCTGGCTGACGACCGCGATGGCGATCGGGGTTTCCTGAAGATTGGTCTCGCGCTTGGTCGCGGTGACGACGATGTCGCCGAGGCCCGAATCCGCTGCTGCGTCCGCCGCAGCGTCGGCTGCGGGAGCATCGGCCCAGGCGCTCGAGGCGTTCATGCTGGCGAGGATCGAGCCGGCGAGCAGCGTCGCGCGGACAACCTTATTCATCATGTTGAATTTCCACCCTTTTTTGGCAGAATTTGTCTGCCTCGGGGCGGCTAATATGGCTGCATCACGACAGTTGTATGGAAGTTCGATGACATCTGAGTCGCGCGACCTTCATCTTCGTCTCATGTTCGAGGCAAGTGCTTGGAAGACCGGCGTAATATACGGCGGCAACATTTTGAAAAAATCTCTGCGGCCGGGCTATTGCAAGGATTTGGCCGCTGCCAACTCGTGATTGTCCAGCAGCTTGATAGCTGAAGGCGAGCGAGGCGTTATCTCATGCCCCTGCCTCTTCAGCCTGCCTCGTGGGTGGAATTTCACCCGGCACGCCGTAAGTTATTGCAGCAAGTGCGAATCAGTTGCAACAAAGAGCGGTGTTTCGATGGGTCTTCGGACCAATTCTGGGGAAGCGTGACGCGATGGTTAATTCGGCTGCTGGCATGTCTTGCGCGGCTTTGCTGTTGGCAGCGTCGGACATCGATCACGCGCTGCTCGCGGTAGTCCTTTTCCTTTTCCTGTTCCTCACCTGCACCGCCAATGCGCTCGTCCCCACGATGCTGCAGGACCTGACACCGGCTTCGCTGCGCGCCCGCAGTTTCGCGATCTGGAGCTTCGTCGTTTCGGTGTTCTGCGCGGTCGGTCCTTTGGTGGCGGGCATGCTTTCCGACCTGCTGCTGAACGGGCGGCTGCTGTCGGCCATTGCGATCACTGCCGTGCCTGCGTTGATCGTGTCATGCGGTTGCGCGGTGCGTTCGGTGATCGTTCAGGGCCGAGCGATTGCGCGCTGGACTGCCTGCTCGGAGCGGTAAGTAACCGCCGGGGGCACGGTCATCGTCATCGCGTCAAAGGCTAGCATCGTCGCGGCACCCGGCGGCAGTTAGCTTCAGACGGCATGTCGGCGCTGAAATGATGGCAAGGCTTTTCGGATTTGTTGAATGATCCGTGCGAGATTTTTCGGCTGATTGAGATTTTTGGATCAAGGTAACGACGAATGGACAGGGAACTCCCTTACAGCATCCACCGTGACCAAGGACCGAACGCCATGACCATTCATTCCTCGCTTAGCCCGGAGTACGACGTTGAAGGCGTCGAGCAGGTCATTCTGCCTCCGGTGCGTGATCTGGGAGAAGGTTTCCAAGTGCGCCGGGCCTTGCCGAGTGCGCAGCGCCGCATGGTCGGTCCTTTCATCTTCTTCGACCAGATGGGCGAGGCGGTGTTTCGTAGCGGCGAAGGGCTTGATGTCCGTCCTCACCCACATATTGGCCTTTCGACGGTCACCTACCTCATCGAAGGTGAAATCCTTCATCGCGACTCGCTCGGCTCGCTGCAGACCATCCGGCCGGGCGAAGTGAATTGGATGACGGCAGGCAGCGGCATCGTGCATTCCGAACGGACCTCTGCAGACAATCGCGCCAAGGGCGGCAAGCTGTTCGGTCTGCAAACCTGGGTTGCTCTGCCGAAGGAAGCGGAAGAAACCGCTCCGGCCTTCTCGCATCACAAGGCTCACGAGATTCCTGTCACCGAAGATGCAGGCACACACCTGACCCTGATCGCGGGCAGTTCGGACGGCATGACTTCGCCGCTCAAGACTTGGTCCGACATGGTCTATGCCGACATCCACATGCAGGACGGTGCGCGCTATCGCGTCAAGGCCGAGCATATCGAACGCGCGATCTACGTGGTTTCCGGCACCGTCGAGGTCGAAGGCCAGACCGGGACTTTCGTGGCAGGTCAGCTTGTGGTGTTCAAGCCGGATGTCGAAGTAGTCTTGCGTGCCCGGGCAGGTGCTCGTCTGATGCTACTTGGTGGTGAGCCCCTGCCTGAAAAGCGGCACATCTTCTGGAATTTCGTTTCGTCTTCGGCCGATCGGATCGAGCAGGCCAAGGAAGACTGGCGCGAACAGCGGTTCGCTTCCGTCCCGCACGAGCACGAATTCATTCCCCTTCCGGCATAAGGACAGCGATCATGGCACATGGAACCGCACATATCGGCGATACGCCCTGGCGCACCGAGATCGTCGTCGGTGGCCACCGGATCACAGCAGACGAACCAGCAGCATTGGGAGGGCAGGGCGCCGGGCCAGCCCCTTATGATCTTCTGCTTGCCAGCCTCGGCGCCTGCACCGCGATCACGCTTAAGATGTATGCGGCGCGAAAGGGCTGGCCGTTGCAGGCGCTGGATGTCGAATTGCATCTGGCCGGCGGGAAGGACACCATGCGGATCGACCGCAAGCTTGTGATCGCGGGCTTGGATGACGATCAGAAGGCTCGGCTTGCCGACATTGCAGAACGCACGCCGGTGACCCTGACGCTTAAGGCGGGCGTGCCGATCGACACCACGCTCGCCTGAGGCCTCGCACTTCCGGCTTGTCTGCGAAGCAGCTCAGAAGTTCTTTCGCAGTTCGACGAATGCGGTGCGTGGCCGTCCGACGAATGCGCCGCGGATCTCGTCCAGGGTCGATACGGCATAGGTCCGATCGAAATGTTCTCGACCCGCAGCATGACCTCGGCAAAGTCCAGCCTTTTCGTGATCGTCCCGTCAAAGATGGCATAGCCGTCGATCCGGTTCCCGCGCCGATCCGACTGCTTCGAAACGGACCTGGCACCTGCATCAACGAGAGGTCAGGCACCAGCCGCGCGTGTTTCCATCCAGTCAATAATCAGGTCTGCGATCTGCAGGTTGTTTCGATCCTGCATCATGAGATGTGTATTGCCGTGAATGCCCAGTTCCGGAGGATGGAGCATCTCTGCTTGGCCGCCTGCCTTCTTCAATCTGGCGATCAGTCGCTTACATTCCTGGAACCGTGCGGGCCAGTCCGACCCCTTGATTCCGGTCGGCGTGTCGAGGTGATCGCCATATACGACCAATAGCGGGATCGTTGCGAGTGTAGCGATCTGGTCGGCTGTATAGATTTCGGCGTTGCATCGGCCGGGTTCGACCAGGACCATTGCCCTGACCGCCTTGGGATCGAGAAGAGCTGCTTCGAGCGGATAATCTCCAGCCTGCGAATGGCCGAGAAGGATCGCGCCGTTCAGCTTCTTCGCGAGCGCAGCAAGCGCCTTGTAGTTTGGATTTGGGGAGGGAAGCGATGCGATCAGGTCCGGCACGCCCTGGCGGGACAGGGCACTGACCGCTTCGATAGGATACTGGGTATCCGGATAGGGCTTGGTTGCGTCGGGGCCGATACGAAAGTTGATCCACGATGCGATGCGGTCACCCATGCGAGTGATCTTTGGCTGCTTGTCGGGGCTCGCCTGGCCTGCGCCGACACGATTGAAGATGGACTGGTCGAAGCCGGAGCGTCCCCGACCCACTTGATCGACCACATAGGTTGGATGGGAGCGACGCACGAAATACTCGAACCAACCCATCCGGCCGTCGGGTGTGGTATCAAACCCGGCTCCGCTTTGGCCCGCACCGTGGATCAGGACGATTGGCGCCTTGGTCGCACCGACCGGCTCCATGTATTCGACATACATCTGGCCGATCGTCACACGATCCGCTGCCCGCTGACTTCCGAGCTCGACGAAGGTTTGCTCTATACCTTCACCACCGACGAAAAAGCTTCCTCGAACCTTCAACTGAAGGGGCTGTTCATTGATATTCGGCGTTTCGATTTCATTTGCCATCACAGGTCCCGCTACCATCGCCAAACTCAAGGCCACGACCGGCAGCAGGTGACTGCCCCACCGCCGGTGCCGCATGATTAAGCCCTGCCCGTAGGATGTTCGGAGCCGCCCCACACGGGCAGACCGGGGGCTGGCACGCCGTCATGAAGGTCGCGGTTGCGTTGACCTTGGCCGAAAGCACCATAGGGGTAGCCGCCGGGCGCCGGGCGGCTGACAGCCTCGAGCGCTGCCGAAGCGGCATCGTCCAATGTCAGCTCGGCCGCAGCGATCGAATCCTTCAACTGAGCCATGTTGCGCGCGCCGAAAATCGGAGCCGTCACGCCGGGCCGGTCCGCGATCCAGCTCAAGGCCACCTGCGATGGCGTCGCGCCGATCTCGTTCGCAATACGCATGACCTCGGCAATCGTTGCCCAATTGCGGTCGATGTTGGCGTATTCCTCGGACACCCATTGATAAAGCTTGTTGTCCGAGCCCGCACGGGTGCCGACCGCGGGTTTCAAACCGCGTTTATATTTGCCGCTCAGGAAGCCGCCGGCGAGCGGTGACCAGGGAAGCATGCCCAGACCATTGTGGATGGCCGCAGGCACAATCTCATATTCGCACTCCCGTGAAAGAAGGCTGTACTGTGGCTGCAGGCTGACGGGCAGGGGGGCGCCCATAGCCTTTGCGGTCGACACGAAGAGCTGCAACTCCCAGCCGGTGAAGTTGGAAATGCCGATGTAGTGAATCTTACCTGCCTGGACCGCGTCGGCGAGAAATCCGAGCGTCTCCTCCATCGGCGTCTTCATGTCGGAGGCATGCAATTGATAGAGGTCGACGTTTTCGACGTTCATGCGCTTGAGTGATGCGTCCAGCGCACGATGAAGGGTCCTTCGCGAAAGGCCGGTGGCATTGGGATCGATGCTGTCGTCTCCGGACCGGCCTTTGGTGGTCAGTACGACCTTGTCCGTTACATCAGCGGGTCGGCTATTGAACCAGCGCCCGACGATCTCCTCGCACAAACCACCGTTGTAGACGTTGGCAGTATCGATCAGATTCCCGCCAGCCTCCACATAGGCATCCATGATCTTGAACGCTTCGTCCTCGGGGGTCTGCGAGCCGAAGTTCATCGTTCCGAGCGCCAGTTTGGAAACGGACGTTCCTGAATTTCCGAGTCTGCGATGCTTCATGATGTCACTCCGATGATATCGGTCCTCGTGCTGGGTCCGAGGACAGGGTCAGTCTTGGATCTGATTGTAATTCGAGGGTCGGACCAACGCTGCGATTGCTACTGGCGCAGCAATGTCTGCAGCGCGGCGAAAGTCTCGGAGCCGGGCGAATGGAAGAAATCCGGGGTAAGCCGTGTCGTAAGGCTGAGGACCGATGTCGGGATCGCTCCGGCCTCCTCCATTTCGCGAAAGGCGGCCTCTTCCGTCCGGGCCGATTTGCTCCCGATGGCATCGACGACGTAGTGGACGGTGTAGCCGGCCGCGACAGCGTCAAGCACAGCCTGAAGGACTACGACTTCCGCCGCATAGCCCGAGATGACCAATGTCTTGCGGCCTGTTTGCTCCAACGCTGCGGCAGTTGGAGTCTACGCCCTCTATTCTCCACGATGCTCGATAAACGCTTGCAAAATCCCAACGTTAAATGATAGCGCTATCTTATTGTAATAATTATCTTGCGGGAGATCGTATGCCAAGGAAATTCAGCTTATTGCCTTTGCTCGCGCTAGCATCGTGCATTGCCATCGTAGGCTGTTCGAAAGAAGCGCCTTCCAACGACGCTGCGAAGCATGTCGAGGCGGACAAGTCGAAGTACCTCTCGCAGCCGCTCGTCAGCGAGATCTACACGGCGGACCCGTCCGCGCATGTGTGGAACGGCAAGATCTACGTCTACCCCAGCCATGATATCGACGGGCCGACGCCCGAGGACGACCTCGGCAGCCACTTCGAGATGCGCGACTATCGCATCCTATCGATGGACAAGATCGGCGGCCCGGTAACGCTTGGGCCCGTCGCGCTCGACGTCAAGGACGTGCCGTGGGCCGAGAAGCAGATGTGGGCGCCGGATGCGGCCTTCCGTAACGGCACGTATTACTTGTACTTCCCGGCCAAGGACAAGGCGGGCGCCTTCCGCATCGGCGTCGCCACCTCCAAGAGCCCGACCGGGCCGTTCAAGGCACAGCCGGAGCCGATCAAGGGCAGCTACTCCATCGACCCGGCGGTGTTCACCGACGAAGACGGCGAGAGCTACATGTACTTCGGCGGCATCTGGGGCGGCCAGCTTCAGCGCGATGTCGGCGGCAAGTACGATCCCAACGGCTCGAAGACCGACCTGCAGGCGGACGACAAGCCGGCACTCCTGCCCCGTGTCGCGCGCATGAGCGACGACATGCTCGAATTCGCAGAGGCCCCGCGTGAACTGCGCATCGTCGACGAGAAGGGCAAGCTGCTGCTGGGCGGCGACCACGACCGGCGCTTCTTCGAAGCTTCGTGGATGCACAAGTACAAGGGCAAGTACTACTTCAGCTACTCGACCGGCGACACGCATTTCCTGGCCTACGGGATCGGCGATTCCCCCTATGGCCCGTTCACCTACAAGGGCCGCATCCTCGAGCCGGTCGAGGGGTGGACCACGCATCACTCAATCGTGCAGTGGGACGGGCGCTGGTGGCTGTTCTATGCCGACACGCAGCTTTCGGGGCAGACCCGCCTGCGCAACGTGAAGGTGACCGAACTGCACTACAACGCGGACGGGACGATCAGGACGATCGACCCGATGATCCGGCGGTAAAACGAAAAAGGGGCGCCTGATCGGCGCCCCTTTTTCATTTCAGCAGATGCAATGAAACGGCCTCGCCCATGGCCTTGTAGCCGGCCGGGTTGGGATGGATCGCGTCACCCCCGTCGTAGGCCGGATTGAGATGATCGGGGCGCGCGGGATCGCGCATCACCGCGTCGAAGTCGATCACCGCGTCGAAGTGGCCGGGGGTCCGGATCCAGGCGTTGATCGCCTGCCGGTCGGCCTCGCTGGCGGCGGCGGGATGGTAGTATTCCATGCCCATGAACGGCAGCAGGGTGCCGCCGTAGACTTTGATCCCGCGCGCATGCGCACGCTCCACGATCTGCCGGTAGGCGGCGGTGACCCCGGCCACGAGCGCGGCGTGGGCCTCGGGCGCGGCAGGCGCGTCGCGGGTGAGCATGCCGATGTCGTTGATGCCTTCCAGCACGATCAGATGGGTGACACCGGGTACCGAGAGCACGTCGCGATCGAAGCGCGCCATCGCGTTCGGGCCGGTGCCGTCGAGCAGCACGCGGTTGCCGCCGATGCCCTGGTTCACCACCGCGCGCTTGCCGGAGAGGCGGCGGGCCAGCACGTCGGTCCAGCGATCGTTGCCGTTGGTGGTGGAGCCGCGTCCGTCAGTGATCGAATCCCCGAGTGTGACCACGGCGCCGGCGCCGCAGCGGCGCATCTCGATGCCGGAGAGCATGTACCAGTGATCGGTCGTGGTCGCGCCCGCGAAGGGGTTGTCGTTCGTCCGGTCGCCGTTCAGCCAGTATGAGGTGGCGCGTGATCCCGGGTGGCCGGTCTGCTGCACGGGCAGCGCCGCGAAGTGCAGCGACACGGCGAGATCGTCGAATGCAGAGACGGCCATGCGGACGGGGTCGGAGAGCCAGTCGGCACCGGTGGGGATGACTACCCGGTCCTTGCCGTCGAAGCGCAGCGGCACCGAGGAACCGGCGGTGAGGTCGGGATGCTGCGGGGAGGCCGCGCGGGCCAGCGTTGCGTTCTCGATGACCAGCGGCGCCTCGCCAAAGGCGTTGGAGAGTCGGATGCGCAGCTCGCTTCCGGCGGTCGAGGGGCGGACGATCTGGCGCAGGGTAACGTCGCGGCGGGCCGCTTCCGGCAGGCGATCGTCACCGTTCAGCGGCATCTGCGAGGAACCCCATGCGGCGGTCCATGGACATTGCGCGGCTGCAGGCGCAGCCGTGGCGGGAAGCGGCGCGGCGAGCGCAAGCGCGGCGGTCAGAACGGCTGGGCGCAGCATGTGTGTCATGAAAACGAAGTCTCCCGAAAAAGAAAGAGCCGGCACAAAGGCCGGCTCAGTGGGTAGGGTAGGGAGGAAATCAGAAGTTGGCCCTTATGCCGGCCAGTACCTGACGGCCCGGCTTGTAGACCGAGTAGGCCGCGTTCGAGTATTCGAAGGTGGTGCGGATCGACTCGTTGGTGATGTTCAGCACATCGAGCGTCAGACGCACGCCGTCGTTGAGGAATGGCAGCTGGTAGCCCGCCGACATGTCCAGCTGGCCGCGTGCGTCGTTGCGCAGCGAAGCGTTGGCGATGCCGTTCTGCGGCTTGTTCACGGCGATCGACTTGTCGTTCCAGACATAGTTCACGCTGATCGACAGGCCGTTGTTCTCGTAGAAACCCTGCAGATTGTACGAGTACTTGGACACGCCGGTGGCAACCAGGCCCGAGGACGAGGACTGCTTCAGGTACGTGCCGTTGGCCGAGAAGCCGAGGCCCTTGACCAGAAAGTCGAGCGGCTGGACCCAGGTGGCTTCCAGACCCTTGATCTTCAGGTCGCTCAGGTTGACAGGACGGTTGACCGTGATCGGCAGGTTGTTGACGGCGATGCCGGTCGCAGCCGAACGATCGTTAAGAGCGTTCTGCTGCGTCGAGAGCAGGCCGTCGAACGGGATGTTGAGCGAACCGAAGGTGACTTCGTTCGAGGTGGTGACGGTGAAGCCCTGGATATTCTTCATGAACGCCGACAGGCCGATGTAGCCAATGCCGCCGGTGTAGAGTTCACCGCCGATATCGTAGTTGTCGGAGGTGTAGGGCTTCAGGTCCGGGTTGCCCGCCGTCGCCGTCAGCGCCGAGGGATCGGAGAAGGTGATACCGGGCAGGATCTGGCCCGCATCCGGACGGGTCATCGTGCGCGACGCGGATGCGCGCAGCTTGATGTTGTTCGCCAGATCATAGGTCAGGTTAATCGAGGGCAGGAAGTTCTCGTACTTCGACTTCGAGGTGATGTCGATGATCGAGGTGCCGACCTGGCTCGGCCCGGTCACGGTCTGGTTGGTGTGGGCATAGCGCATGCCGGTGTTGATATGCAGGTCGCGGCCCGCGATCGTGGTCACGCCGTTCAGCTCGAAGTAGGCGCCCATGACCTCTTCGTCCATGTCGCCGGTCGCGCCGCCAGTCACCGCGCCGCGCGTTTCAGGCGCGCTGTCGCGGTAGCTGGCGTAGTTCGTGGCGCTCTTGATCGCGTCAAAATCGGGCACGATGAAACCGGCGACCGACGAGCTCTTGAGGTACTCCGAGATTTCGCCGGTGGTAATCGAACCGGTGTTGCCGGTGCAGCCGGTGCCGCAGACCGACAGCTGGTAGGCGGTGCTGTTGTCGTATGCGCGGATCGAGCGCGTAGCACGGTCATAAGCCGCGCCGACCTTCACGTTGAACATGTCATCACCGTACGTGACGTCGAGGTGCGCACCCTTGGTTTCCGTCTTGCGGCGAACGAGCTGGATGTTCTGGCGATACCACTGCCAGGTGCCGCTATCGGGATCGTTCAGGTCGATGTTGCTGGTGATCGACGGATAGGAACCGCTCGTGTTGTCGTAATAGACGTCCACGCCCGACTGCGGAGTAGTCTGGAAGGCCCAGGTCGGCTGTTCACGGAAGAAGCTGCTCTTCGAATAGTTCGCGCTCGCCTCGATCTTGAGATCTTCGGTCGGCTGCCAGGTTACGCTGGGGTTGATGTTCCAGAACTTGGTCGTCTGCTTGAACAGGCTAGCCTCGAGGAAGAACGACGAGTTGGCGAACGTACCGCTGGTGACGACGTTGTTGTCATCCACGGTCAGGTCGATCGGGATCATGCCGCCGGTCGACTGCGCGCTGGTGCCCGGGCCCGAGTTGCGGACCTGCCAGTTCATGTTGACCTTGCTGTAGTTGCGCTGCGACTTGGCCCAGAGGCCGTCGAGCGCGAAGTGCAGCTCGTCGCTGGGGCGCCATTCGAGCGAGGCGAGGGCGGACACGCGCGAGCGGGTGCCTTCGGTCAGGCTCTGGCGGCCGAGGCGCGGGATCAGCGCGGTGCTGAGCTGGTCGGCGGTCAGGCCCGAGGTGGCCACCACGTCTACGGGATCGCCGGCGGTCAGGCCGTGGCCCGCGTTGGCGGGAACGACCGAAGCCCACGAGAAGTTGTTGCCGCCTGCGTCGGTGCAGTCGGTGCCGCAGGACAGGTTGCCGTCGGTCCAGCCAACGGACTCGAAGCCCTTCACGCGGGTCTTGGTCTTCACGCCGGCAACGCCGACGAGGATGCCGAAGGTGTCGGTGGTGTGGCTGGCGACGAGGGCGCCGCGCGGGCTGAACTTGTCGTTGGTGTCGGTGTACTGGCCCTGTGCCACGACGGTGACGTGGGTGCCTTCCTTGTCGAAGGGCCGCGCGTTACGCAGGTTCACGGTACCGGCGATGCCGCCTTCGAGCGTCGAGGGCGAGGGGCTCTTGGCAAGGTCGAGGCGGGTGAACAGTTCCGACGGGAAGAAGTCGAGATCGACTTCGCGGTTGGCGCTGCCGCCGTTGGTGCCGCCGTCCGACGCCACCTGCAGCTGCGAACCGTTCAGCAGCACGCGCGTGAAGCTGGGGCCGAGGCCGCGGATGGCGACCTGGGTGCCTTCGCCGTTGATGTCGCGGTTGAGGCGCACGCCGGGCATGCGGTTCAGCGTTTCGGCGAGGTTGGTGGCGGGCAGCTTGCCGATGTCCTCGGCGAAGATGCTGTCACCGAAGCTCACCGCGTCGCGCTTGGCGTTGGTCGCGCTCTGCAGCGAGCCGCGAATACCAGTGACGATGATGTCTTCGGCCGAAGCGCCGGTATCGTCCACGGTCGAGTCGGTGGCCTGAGCCTGCGCTGCTACAGTTGCAGCGTCCTGCGCCCGGGCGGCGGAACCGACGAACGGGGTGAGCGCAGCAGCTCCCAGCAGAACGGCGCGAACGGTCACGAAATTGCGTGTCATAATATCTGAACTCCCTCCCATGCGTCTGCTGCCCTTTGCTCGGGGCTCGCAGGATGCGCTGGCTTTGCTAGCGCTATCATTTTTCCATATTCCTGTGACCGGATGCCGTCAAGAACAATGATAGCGTTATCTTTACTTGTAGGTGTAGAGCTTCACCCGCTGGATCTGCCACTGGCCCGGGAACAGCCGGATATGGCGGCCCTGATGGGTCTGGTCGCCGTTGAGCAGGCGTCCGGCCACCCATTTTCCGGCGGCGTCATAGTGGCCTTCCCAGGCCGAATCGATGCCTGCGAGGGCACCGCCGTCGGCGCGCGGCTTGAAGGTCACGGTGATGCCTTGACCCGCGATCAGGTATTCCTCGGGACCGGTCTGGATGATGATGCCGCCCGCCGCCGCGATGGCGGCATTGGCGGCTTTCCGCTCCTCCGCCCCGGGATTCGCGCCCGGCTTGGGGGCATCGACATAGCTAATGGTGAAGCGATAGGGCCCGACGTCGCGCGTTTCCGGTTCGGTGGCGAGGGTTTCGTCGTAGAGCTGGCGCGGCTTGAAGCCGACCATGCGATCGGTGCCCTGCGCATCGAGGATATAGGGCTTGAGCTGCTGCAGCACGCCGTAGGCATCCTTGAGCGCGCCGGGGTTCTCGTCGACCGAGTCGATCGAGAACGGGCCGAAGCCGATCGCGTCGAGCTGGCCGATGGCGTAGAACGCATTTGCCGGGGCGATGGGATTGTCGGAGTTATGCGCCTCGGGAATGAACAGCACGTTGTCCGGCCGCTTGTAGCCGTTCACGATGTCCACGAAGTTCGGGAAGTAGATGTCGGGCGCCAGGAAATCGAGGTGAGGGGCGCCTGCCTTCCAGACGTCGAGCAGGTGCGGCAGCGGGCCGCCGCTGGGGTATTCGCCGGGAATCCGGCCCGGCCGGTTGAGCGCGACATTGACGTACATCGGCAGCGGGTAGGCGGCCTTGCCTGCCGCCGTAAGCTGGTCGGCGAAGCGGGCGTAGTGCCAGGCGGCGAAGATCTCGGCGGAGGTGTCGCCCGCGCCGAACAGGTCTTCCCAGGTGCCGCTGGTGCGCGCGCCGCGCTCCACCCACACGCGCTTCATGGCTGGGACCAGCGTGTCCTTGTGCGCGACGAGGTAATTGACGAGGTCGGACGGCACCGGTTCGCGGAAGGCGGCGTTGGCTGCCGCGCTGTAGTCGCGTGCGACGGGAAGCATGCCGATCTCGTTCTCGACCTGCACCATCAGCACGGTGTTCTGCGCGGCGTCCACCGCCTTGATGTGCGCCAGCAGCGCGGCATAGGCGCGCTGGTCGGCCTGCAGGGTGTCGCCGCCGAAGGTGGAGAGAATTTCGACGCTCTGGCCGTTGGGCATCGCCGCGCGCGGGAAGCGCTGCTGGTCGCGCTTGACCCATGCGGGGACGTAAGTGGACATGGAGTTCTTCCACGCCCCGAACCACAGCACCACCAGCTTGAGGTTGTTGGCGCGCGCGGCCTTGATCTGCGAATCGACCGAGGACCAGTCGAACTGCCCCTCGACCGGCTCGATCAGTTCCCACGACACCGGGGTAATCACGGTGTCGAGGTTCATGTCCTTCAGGCGCTTCCAGTGCGGCGCCATGTAGTCCGCGCTGGACGAGGCCGAATTGCTCAGTTCGCCCGCGATCATCAGCACGGGCTTGCCGCCGACGATCAGCTGCTTCGTGTCGCCCTTGGTCTCCAGCCGGGGCACGTCGGCTTGCGCCGGTGCCGCGAGGGTGAGGGCGGTGGCCAGTATCGAGGTGGCGGCCAGTGCCGTGCGTAAGGTCATCCTGATGCTCCCGAATTTATCTTATGCGTGCGTGGGCTGGTAGCGCGGCAGGATTAGGTAGATCACTGCGAGCGCCACCAGATAGGCGCAGGAGGCGACGAGGAAGATCGGTTCGTAGCTGCCGATCGTCTCGAGGATCACGCCTGCGAACTTGGCCATGAGCATGCCGCCCACCGCGCCCGCCAGTCCGCCGAGGCCGACGACCGAGCCGGTCATCCAGCGCGGCATCGTGTCGCCGGGCAGGGCGTAGAGGTTGGCCGAGAAGCCCTGATGTCCGGCGCAAGCCAACCCGATCAGCGCCACCGCCGTCCACAGGCTGGTCGCCTGCGGGGCCAGCGCGATCGGCACGGCGCACAGCGCGGCCAGCAGCATCGCCGTCTTGCGCGCGCGGTTCAGGCTCCAGCCGCGACCCATCAGGCGCGAGGAGGTCCAGCCGCCCGCGACCGAGCCGACGTCGGCCAGCAGGTAGACCGCGATCAGCGGCGGGCCGAAGTCCAGCATCTTGACGCCGAACTGCTTGTTGAAGAAGTCCGGCAGCCAGAACAGGAACGTCCACCAGACCGGGTCGATCAGGAAGCGGCCCAGCATGTAGGCCCAGGTCTGGCGCAGGCGCAGCACGTCGCGCCAGCGCACCGGCTGTACCGGGTCGACGGGATCGGCCTCGATCCATGCCAGTTCTTGGGTGGTCAGGGTCTTCTTCTCGCGCGGGCGGCGGTAGAAGCCGAGCCACGCCGCCAGCCAGATCACCGTCAGCGCGCCGGTCAGGATGAAGGCCCAGCGCCAGCCCAGCGTCAGCGCGATCACCGGCACCACCAGCGGGGTCAGGATCGCGCCGACGTTCGATCCGGCGTTGAAGATGCCGATCGCCAGCGCGCGCTCGCGCTTGGGGAACCATTCGTTGGTGGCGGCGATGGCGGCGGGGAACGTCCCCGCCTCGCCGATCGCGAGCGGAATGCGTGCCAGCAGCATGCCGCTGGTGCTGGTGAACAGCACGTGGGCGATGTGCCCGAAGGTCCACAGCGCCACCGCCAGCGCATAGCCCGCACGCGCGCCGATCCGGTCGATCAGGCGCCCGAAGAAGACATAGGCGATGCCGTACCCCGCCTGGAACCAGATCGCGAGGTCGGCATAGCCGCTCTCGCTCCAGCCGTAGCGCGCCTGCAGTTCGGGCTTGAGCGTGGGCAGGACCAGACGGTCGACATAACTGAGCACCACCGCCGCGAACAGCAGCGCGCACACGATCCAGCGCACGCGCCCGGCCGGCTTGGCCGGGGCTTCCGTTTCGACGGCGGTGACGGCCTGCATCGTGCTCACCAGTTGTACATCGTGCCGTCTTCGAGCCGGTTCACCGGCAGGAAGGCGCGCTTGTATTCGTAGCCGGCGGCCAGTTCCTCGTCGATGTCGACGCCGAGGCCCGGTGCATCGCCCGGATGCATCATGCCGTTCTCGAAGGTGTAGGCATGCGGGAACACGGCGTCCGTCTCGGGCGTGTGGCGCATGTATTCCTGAATGCCGAAGTTGGGCACCGAGAGGTCGAAGTGCAGCGCGGCGGCCATGCAGACCGGCGAGAGATCGGTGGCGCCGTGGCAGCCGGTGCGGATCTGGTAGAGGTCCGCCAGCGCGGCGATGCGGCGCAGATGGGTGATGCCGCCGGCGTGGACGACGGTGGCGCGGATGTAGTCGATCAGCTGGTTCTGGATCAGATCCTTGGCATCCCAGATCGAGTTGAAGATCTCGCCCACGGCCAGCGGCGCGGTGGTGTGCTGGCGGATCAGCTTGAACGCTTCCTGGTTCTCGGCAGGGGTCGCGTCTTCCAGCCAGAACGGGCGGTAGGGCTCCAGATCCTTGCCCAGACGGCCCGCCTCGATCGGGGTCAGGCGGTGGTGGATGTCATGCAGCAGGTGCACGTCCCAGCCCAGCGCCTCGCGCGCGGCCTTGAACAGTTCGGGCACGACGCGCAGGTACTTGGAGGTGTTCCAGACGTTCTCGGTCGGCAGGTCGGCGTCGGCGGGCTCGTAGAAATACTTGTCCTTGGAGACGCCGTAAGTCGAGGCCATGCCGGGCACGCCGCACTGCAGGCGGATCGCCTTGTAGCCCTGCGCCTGATAGTCGAGCGCGACGTTGATGGTGTCCTCGATCGAGGTGCCGTTGGCGTGGCCGTAGACCATCACGCCCTCGCGGCTGGCACCGCCGAGCAGCTGGTAGACCGGGAGCCCTGCGATCTTGCCCTTGATGTCCCACAGCGCCATGTCGACGGCGGCGATCGCGGTCATCGTCACCGGGCCGCGGCGCCAGTAGGCGCCCTTGTAGAGATACTGCCAGACGTCCTCGATACGGTGCGCGTCGCGGCCGATCAGGCAGGGGATGACGTGGTCGGTCAGGTAGCTGGCGACCGACAGTTCGCGGCCGTTGAGGGTGGCGTCACCGACGCCGGTGGTGCCGTCGTCGCAGGTGATCTTGAGGGTGACGAAGTTGCGGCCGGGGCAGGTCACGATGACCTTGGCGTCTACGATCTTGGGCATGATGGTCCTCAGGCGATTTCGAGGGTTGCGGTCTTCAGGGCGGCGCTGCTGTTGCCGACCATGATGTCGAAAAGTCCGGGCTCGACGACTTCGCGCATGTCCTCGTTCCAGAGGCTGAAGTCGTCGGGGCCGAGGGTGAATTCCACCTTGCGGGTCTCACCGGGCTTGAGGGTGACGCGGCGGAAACCGCGCAGTTCCATGACCGGGCGGGTCACACTCGCCTCGCGGTCGTGGACGTAGAGCTGCACCACCTCGTCGCCTTCGCGCGCGCCGGTGTTGGTCACTTCGACCACGACGGTGACGGTGCCCGCCGCCGCGATGCGCGGGGCCGAGAGGGCAGGGGCGCCGAGGGTGAAGCTGGTGTAGCTGAGGCCGAAGCCGAAGGGGTATAGCGGCGCGGTGTCGGCGAACAGATAGCCGCGCTTGGCCGATGGCTTGTGGTTGTAGAAGAACGGAACCTGGCCCACGTCCTTGACCACGGTGACCGGCAGCTTGGCGCCGGGGTTGACGTCGCCGAACAGCGCCTCGGCCATGGCGGTGCCGCCTTCCTGGCCCAGATACCAGCATTCGAGGATCGCGTCGGCCTGCTCTGCCACGGTCGGCCACGAGGGCGGGCGGCCGTTGAGCGCGACGACGATCACCGGCTTGCCGGTGGCCTTGAGCGCTGCGAACAGCGCGTTCTGTTCGCCCAGGAGGTCGAGGTCGGTGCGGTCGCCGAGGTGGTTCTTCGCATAGCCTTCGCGGCTGGTCTGCTCGGTATCGCCGATGGCGAGGATCACCACGTCGCTGGCCTTGGCGGTTTCCACAGCCTCGGCGATCAGCGCGCGGTTCTTCGCGGGATCGGCCAGCAGCACTTCGTTGGCGGAGCGGTCCTCGCTCTGGGTGATGAACACGCCCTGCGCGAAGACGACTTCGGCCTTGCCCTTCAGGCGCGCCGTGATTCCCTCGACCAGATTGACGCTGGAGCGCGGCTCCGACGAATAGCCGCCGAGGCGCGTGACGTTGGCGTTGGGGCCGATCACCGCGACGCGCTTGTGCGCGCCGGGGGTGAGCGGCAGGACGCCTCCGTTCTTGAGCAGGCAGATCGACTTGCGTGCTGCCTCAAGAGCCAGCGCGCGCGCCTCGGCATTGGCGGTGAGTTTCGCCGAAGCCTTGGGGTCGATCGGCCCTGCCTCGAACATTCCCGCGCGGAACTTCAGCGTCAGCATGCGGCGGCATGCGGCATCGACGACCGAGACCGGCACCAGCCCCTTGCGCACCTGATCGGCGAGCGTGCGATAGGCTTCGCCATCGGGCAGGTCGGTATCGACGCCCGCATGCAGCGCAAGGCGCGCGGCGCCCTCGATATCGGCGGCGAGGTGGTGGAACGTCGCCAGTTCGGGGATCGCGGCATAGTCGCTGACGATCGCGCCGTCGAAGCCCCATTCGCCGCGCAGCACGTCGTTCAGCAGCCAGCGGTTGGCATGGCTGGGGATGCCGTCGATCTCGTTGTAGGAGGGCATGACGGCGGCGATGCCGGTACGGCGCACCACTTCGCGGAACGGCGGGAAAAAGCTGTCGTACAGTTCGCGCTTGCCGAGCGGGGCCGGGGCGACGTTGTTGCCCGCTTCGGGCTGGCCGTGGCCGGTCATGTGCTTGAGCGTGGCGAAGACCTTGCCCTCGGCCAGTTCCTTGCCTGGGCCCTGCAGACCGCGCACGGCGGCGACGCCCATTTCGCCGCAGAGGTACGGGTCTTCGCCGAAGGTTTCCTCGATGCGGCCCCAGCGCGGGTCGCGGGCGATGTCGATCACCGGGGAAAGCGCCAGCGTCGAGCCGTGGGCGCGGACCTCGCGGCCGATCACCGACTGTACGCGCTCGACCAGTTCGGGGTCGAAGCTGCCTGCCATGGCGATCGCCTGCGGGAAGCTGGTCGCCTCGGGCGCCATGTAGCCGTGGAGCGATTCCTCATGGAACAGTACCGGGATGCCGAGGCTGGTCGCGCGCGCCCATTTCTGGGTGGCGTTGACGAAGGCGATCGTCTCGGCGGGCCTCCGCCAGCGGCCGGTGACGTCGGTGCCGGTGTTGTTCGCGGTCGCCGCGCCGCCCCGGTCGGAGGGGCGGGCGATCTGGCCGATTCCATGGGGATAGGCGCGGGTGGCGCGTGCCGGGTCGAAGGCGCGGTCCTCGTCCATCACGTCGCGCTTGCGGGTGGACAGGGTGATGATCTGGGCGACTTTCTCGTCCAGCGTCATGCGGCTCATCAGGTCGGCGACGCGAAGATCCACCGGTGCGCGCGCGTCCTTGTAGACCGGCGCGGCGGCACGGGCGGCGACGGGCAGGAAGGCGAGCATCGAAGCGCCGCCACCCCAGCCGAGAAGGACGCGGCGCGATACGGCGAAACGCGATGCCGCGGGGCGCAGGCTCATGCCGTCACCGCGCGCTGTGCCGAGGCTGCGTGTCGATACAATGCGTGATGGCATCCCACTTCCCGATACTCCCAAATGCCCGTTCCGGCTGCACTCGCCCCGATTCGGCAAACGGCGTTGCCTCGGCCGGCTCTTTTGTGATAGCGCTATCTTTCAAGGTAACGACGAAGCTTGTCAACCGCATTGGGCAGGCAAATTTTTAAGGGATGGACGGGATGCAGAGGCGAATGTCGCGGATTTGCGCGTGGACTTCGGCGTGGCTTGCGGGGACGGCGCTGGCCGTCGGCGTGCTGCCGGGCGCGGCGCTGGCGAACGACGGATACGACTTGTGGCTGGCGCCTGCACCGGCCGGATCGGCCCAGGCGGACGTGCGCGTGGTGGGCGATTCGCCGACGCTGCAACTGGCCGCTGCCGAGCTTCGCCGTGATCTTGGCGCTGCGCCGCTTCCGGTCGTGCTGGCCCGCGCGGACGCTCCGGAACTGGCGGCGTTGGGCCTGCCCACCGCAGGGCTCGGTACCGAGGGCTACCTCGTGCGCGCTGCCACGGTCGCCGGGCGCCCCTCGCTACTGGTCACCGGCAATTCCGATGCCGGGGTGCTCTACGGCGCCTTCGCGGCGATCCGTGCGCAGAAGACCGGCGGCGATCTGACGAAGATCGACCTCACCTCCACGCCGAAGGTCAAGCTGCGCGTGCTCAACCACTGGGACAACCTCGATGGCAGCGTGGAGCGCGGCTATGCGGGGCAATCGCTGTGGGACTGGTGGACGCTGCCGGACTTCAAGGACCCGCGCTACACCGACTATGCCCGCGCCAATGCCGCGCTCGGCATCAACGGGACGGTGCTGAACAACGTCAACGCCAGCCCCGACAGCCTGAGCGCGGCCTATATCGCCAAGGCCGCCGCGCTGGCCGACGTGCTGCGGCCTTGGGGCATCAAGGTCTACCTCTCCGCGCGCTTCTCGGCGCCGATCGAACTGGGCGGGCTGAAGACCGCCGACCCGCTCGATCCGCAAGTGCAGGCCTGGTGGAAGGACAAGTCGGACGAGATCTACCGCGCGATCCCCGACTTCGGCGGCTTTCTGGTGAAGGCGAACAGCGAGGGCCAGCCCGGTCCGCGCGACTATCACCGGACACATGCCGAGGGCGCCAACATGCTCGCCGCCGCCGTCGCGCCGCATGGCGGCGTGGTGATGTGGCGCGCCTTCGTCTACGCCGAGACCGACCCCGACGACCGCGCCAAGCAGGCCTATAGCGAGTTCAAGCCGCTCGACGGCAAGTTCGCCGATAACGTGCTGGTGCAGGTCAAGAACGGCGCGATCGACTTCCAGCCGCGCGAACCGTTCCACCCGCTGTTCGGCGCGATGCCGAAGACGCCGATGATGCTGGAACTGCAGATCACCAAGGAATACCTCGGTTTCGCGACGCACCTCGCCTATCTCGGCCCGCTGTTCGAGGAAGTGCTGGAGGCCGATACGCGGGCCAAGGGCAAGGGATCGACGGTGGCGAAAGTCGTCGACGGCGCGCTGGAGGGGCATGACCTCACCGGCATGGCGGGCGTTGCCAATATCGGGCGTGACCGTGACTGGTCGGGCTCGACGTTCAACCAGGCCAACTGGTACGTCTTCGGCCGCCTCGCCTGGGACCCGACGCTGTCGGCCGAGGCGCTCGCCCGCGAATGGGCGCGCCAGACGTTCGGCGATGATCCGCGCGTGGTCGATACCGCCGTCTCGATGATGATGGAATCGCGCGAGGCGGTGGTGGACTACACCGGCCCGTTCGGGCTCGCGCACCTGATGGACACCGGCCACCACTACGGGCCGGGGCCATGGGTGAACGACCTCGCCCGGCCCGAGTGGAACCCGACCTACTACCACAAGGCCGACCGCGGCGGCATCGGCTTCGACCGCACCCGCACCGGCAGCAATGCCGTGGCCCAGTATGCGCCGCCGGTCGCGCGCATGCTCGCCGATCCGCGCACGACGCCGGAAACCGAACTGCTGTGGTTTCATCATCTGCCATGGGACTGGAAGATGAAGTCGGGCCGCACGCTGTGGCAGGAGATGGTCGCCCGTTACGATCGCGGCGTCGCCACGGTGGCGCAGATGCAGCAGCAGTGGGACGGCGTGAAGGACAAGGTGGACGCCGAGCGCTGGTCCAAGACCGCCAGCTACCTTGCCATCCAGCACAACGAAGCGCGCTGGTGGCGCGATGCGAGCCTGGCCTACTGGATGTCGGTCAACGGCTTGTCGCTGCCGGAGGGCAGCCCCGCGCCCGAGCACGATCTGGCGTGGTACAAGGCCCAGCGCTTCCCGCTGGCGCCGGGGCATTGAGGTAACGCCGGTCCCGCCCGCGCGAGAGCGCGGCGGGGCCGGCGGTCACCCGCCTCGGATCGTCATTGCTTCGCTACGCTCGCAATGACGAGGGATGGTGATGCCTCCGTGCCATCCGGCGCGGTGCGGAACTTCGTTCACCCCTGACGCGGGGACGCATCCGATTCGCGCTGGATGAACTCGAAGGGCATCTGGACGTGTGAGGGCGTGACGGCGCGCCCCTCGCGGCGCCCCCGGATTTCCTCGACCAGAAGCTGCACCGCCGTGCGCGACATTTCGGCGATCGGCTGGCGGATCGTGGTCAGTTCGGGCCAGGTGAAGGTCGCCTGCGGGGCATCGTCGAAGCCCACCACGGTCAGGTCGCCGGGCACGTCGAAACCCAGCCGGTGCGCGACGGTGACGGTCGCGGCCGCCATGTCGTCGTTGCTGGCGAAGATCGCCGTCGGCGGCTCATCGCGTTCCAGCAGGCGGTGCGCTGCCTCAAGGCCCGAGCGATAAGTGAACAGGCCGGGCAGGACCAGTTCCTCGTCGATCGCGATGCCGTTGTCGCTCAGCGCCGCCTGAAATCCCTGGAGGCGCCGCGCGCCAGCGCTCTGGTTGGGGTTGCCCTTGATGAAGCCGATCCGCCGGTGGCCCAGCGCTACGAGGTGGCGCGTCATCGCCTCGGCCGCGCCGAGGTCGTCGATGTTGACGGACGACAAGTCCTTGGACGGCTTGCCCGATGCCACGATCACCGTCGGCGTGCCTCTTTCCAGCAGCAGGTCGAGGATCGCCGTGTTGTCGCACAGCGGCGGCGGCAAAACGACGCCGTCGATGCCGTTGCCGACCAGTCGGCGCACGATGGTGAGCACTTCGTCCTCGTTGTCGCAGAGCTGGACGAGGAGCTGCGCGTTCGACCCGTTCGCCTGATCGAGACTGCCGACCAGAAACTCGTTGAGATAGCCGGCGCTGGGGTTGGCGTAGAGCAGGCCGATGCGGATCTCCGCAGCGGCGGCAAGGTTGCGGGCGGCGGCGCTGGGCGAGTAGTTGAGTTCCTCGATCGCCTTGAGCACGCGGGCGCGGGTGTCTTCCTTGACGTTGCCCTTGTCGTTCATCACGCGAGAGACCGTCATCAACGAGACTTCGGCTCGCTCGGCCACGTCGGCGATAGTGATGGTGGCCCGGGATCGCCGCGCGGTGCGCCGCCGTGGGCTGGCGCGGTCTGCGGGTTTATCCTGGGTCGAATCCTGATCTGTCACGCTGGCCTGATCCCCCGTGCGGCGGGCCGGGTCGCTACGGAATCCCGCCGCTTACATGTTCAGCCTATTACAATTTTCCTGCCACGCCGCCAGCGATTACGTGCCGCGCGACGATGAGCTCGAGCTGGTCAATTCGGAGCAGCGCAGATGACCATGCCCAGACCTGTGCTCTGGCCCGGTTCGAGGACGGCGGTGCCTGCATTGTCGCGACGGTTGAAGGCATCGGGCATCTGGCTGGTAGGTTCGATGCAGACGAAATCCTCGCCGGGCGGGGCGAAGACATGGACGAACCGCGCGTCGTCTGACCGGAGTTCGACGCCTTGCCATGCGGCGGTGCCGTTCCAGCCGAACCAGCAGTTGTCGGTCAGGGTGTCTGCCCGCGGCACGGCGCCCTGTGCGAAGTGGCCGAAGTGGTCGGCCTGGGCAGGGTGTTCGGGGATCATGCCAGCATTGTTGATCCATACGCCCTCTGCAGCGAACTGCAGCCGGCCGCCCGGTTCCCGCACGAAGTAGGGGTGCTGGCCGAGGCCGCAGGGCATGGCGCGGTCGGACCGGTTGACCACCTCCAGCGTCACATGGAGCGCGCCGTCTTCCAGCACGAAAGTCTGCGTGGCGGACCAGTCCCACGGCCAGT
>NZ_JARVRY010000036.1:0-5420 GCF_030209485.1 Novosphingobium sp. fls2-241-R2A-195 | reverse complement strand
CGGCCTTGGGTGGCCATGGCGCATTGCCGGGCTGGTGTTGCTGGTGCCGCGCTGGATGCGCGATCTGGTGTATCGATGGGTCGCGCATAATCGGTACAGAATTTTCGGCCGGCGAGAGACCTGCTGGATTCCCAACGCGGAATATGCTGATCGGATTATGTGATCGCAGGGTCCTCTTCAGCCGATTTTGCGGACAAATTGAATGGCTACCGAGCGCAAAAGAGCACGTCTCCCGATATCGACCCTTTGTGGCTGTTCAGCCGCCGATTTCCTGATCCCAGTTGCAGTCGGTCGGCTTTCTCATCCTCGACGCTCTGATCTGACCGATAGGCAAAATTCCGGTTCGGAATTTGGATATGTCGACAGCTGTCAATAACGCGCATCGCCTCTTAACCAGACCTGATCATTCACGTCGGATCTGACCACGTCCGGCCCTGATGGAAGCTGCCGATCAGCCTGCAGCAAGTCGGGCCGTCGGCAGCGGCGCCAAGGGCACCGGTCAGACCAGAAACGGTATGGTACTACCAGGCTGTTTGGTCGCCGCCATGATTGCGATCGCCGCAAGTGGCAACGCGAGAAGCGAGATGGGCAGGAAGAAGAGGCCAGTCGGAACGACAAGAGGGCGGCAGTAGTGCAAAACCGTCTCAAGTGGCGAGACGGACGGTAAGAAGAACCTGTGTATGGTCTACTCAGACGGGCTTCGGCAGAACACGTAGCAGCAACCACCTACCCCAAGCACGCACTCGCGACGTTTGACATGACGCTCATGCACCGCCCGCAGCGGTCGATCTCGGATCCCGCGAAAAGGTGGCAGGCTTCAGGTCTGTCATCGATGATCTGATCTAGGCAGTGACCTAGCCACTTGCCAAATCAAGCGGCTTTCGAATGGACCACGGCATCGAAGCCCCGACTAATCAAACAAAATCCGGAAACGGAGGGTGGCGGTAACAATAACATATGTTATTGTTATTCTATATTATCCTTCACCTCCTGGAGATCGTCTGATGCCACGATCGGTGCAAGAGCGCCTCGCAAGTTTGGAAGATGCGGCCCTCGGCTTCGAAGGCGCTATCTATGCGCTTCATGATTTAATCGCACACTGGCTCGCCTTGGCTCCGGAGGCCGAAGTTCGACGGACAGTTTCAAAACTGAAATCAGGCGCTGAGGAATTGAACCCCTCGCTCGGGCTGCAGCGTATTGCAGGGTACCGAGAAGAATTAGCTTCGATCGAGCAAGAGATTGAATATGCTCGGGAAGCGCCCGCTGGAATATTGGCGCGTTTACGGCGGATCTGACGTGAGTTCGTCTGATCTCCAAATCGCCATTCCCTAAACCACCCTACTTCCCATTGATCTCATCGGCTGCTACTTTCGGCGCTCTTTTATAGGATGAGCGCCGATGAGTTTGATTGTCCGCATCCTTGATAAGATGGATCAGCAGATTTCGCTCGCTTTGGCAGATGGTCGCCGTCCCGACTATTTCGTCCTCCGGGAAGAGGAGTGGGAAGAGATCAAGGAGCGGCTTGCAGGTTTAGAGGGAACGATCGCCAAGGAATTTGGCGACACCTACCAAGGCGTTCCGGTTAAGACCGGTTTTCTTGGCGAGGATGACCTTGCGCGGCTTATCACTTCCCAGCATTCTGAAGGTGTGCGTTTTCTTTAATCCGGGGTGACACAATGTCCCGGTTGCATGGTAAAAACCCGCTCAATCGGATGGTTAGCGTCATGCCTCCCGCTTGTTCACATTCGCCGACGCGACGCATCAGCTGTTTAATCCCGCAGTTAATGGTGCGATCCGTTCGCTGGAATGTAAGGAGGCACTGTGGGACAGATACGCCGCAAGAGCGCCGCGGCCACGCCCGCCGTCCAAGCAGTACCAACGTGTCCAATTCGCCGACCAGCCGCGAAAGGGCGCGAAGCGTCAAGCGTTTCGGTCCCACTTCAATGTGTCTGCTATCGCGGCAAGCAGGACATGGGATTTTTCCATTTGCGCCTCGTCTCCGTCTGACGCCTCTGCGATGCTGGCCTGAACTTCGAGCGCGGTTTCCACGATATCGATGGCAAGGTCATTCGTCAGGACAGACTGCTCAATGAGCCCGTGTATCAGGCTTTCAACAAGCAACAAGGCAGCTTGCCCGTGTGGCTCGAAAGGCGATTGGAGCGACCCAAAGGACTCGTTCTCATCATCATCATGCACGGGCATCTCAGCGCCTTTTTTTCAGGCGAGAGACTGATTTCTCCGCCGCCGGCGCGTGACTCGATACTCGACGACGAGGGCAGTATAGCGAATGACAGCACCGATGTCATCGCATTAATCAACAAATGACAATAACTTTGGGCAATATTCAATTTTGGGGGATACGTGTATGCGATGAGGATGGCGAACAGGTTCGTGAACAAACTCAGCGAACTGGTCGCGCTGACGACAGATGATGTCGCAATGTTGGAAGCAGTCACCGCTCGAAGTCGGAAATTTGCCGCTCGGCAGGATTTAATCCGCGAAGGTGACAGGCCCGGCCCGGTGTTCGTGGTGCTCGAAGGCTGGGCTTGCCGTTACAAGATACTGCCGAGTGGAACGCGGCAGGTGATGGCGTTCCTGATGCCTGGAGATTCCTGCGATCTGCACGTGAATATTCTCGCGGAGATGGATCATAGCATACAGGCAATTTCGCCGGCGACGATAGCGACTATTTCGCGATCCGAAATGCAGGCAATGCTGGACCATTACCCGAACATTGCACGGGCCATGTACGCGGCGCAGCTTATCGATGAGGGGACAATGCGCGCCTGGATCGTAAGCATGGGGCGCCGGAGCAGCATCGAACGCGTCGCCCACCTGATGTGTGAACTCTATGTCCGCGCAAGGGGTATCGGCCTAGCTGATGACGATAGCTTCGCCTTTCCCTTATCCCAGTTGATCCTTGCGGACGCGCTCGGAATGACGGCCGTTCATATCAACCGTGTGCTCAAGGAATTGCGACTGCGCGGGGCGATGGAGCTGAATCGCGGCAGCTTGAACATTACTGACCCAGTTGCATTGGTTCAAATAGCGGGGTTTGACGAGAACTATCTTCATCGAAGGATCAACAACACAATATAAACATTGACTATGATAATTATTTGGATTTTTCCAATTTTTGGAAAATTATTGAGCCTATTTTGAAATCGTGACGTATGATGTTGATAGATTTGTAATATTGAAAGATTTCGACACATGAGCATCCTTCGCGATCTGGCAACAGCACGGAGGGCGTCGTGACTGCCATGATGGTGGAGAGCAGCTGGTCGCGTTGCAGGCCACTGCTTGGCAAAGCGGACGCAAGCCGCAGCCGGTCGGTGGCAGATCTCGACCCTTAGGAGACGCTCAGCGATCGGATCCCGGTCCCTAGGTGCAGACCGTCCGGTTCCGGCAGCTCGCGACCAGCTTAAGACATTCAGCGTGGTCGATGCGAGCGTCGGCTTTCGCTGAAACCCGCCATTCGGATCTGGCAAACCGGCCGGTCGGCTTCGCGCCCATTGTCGTCGAACAGCGGCTCATCGTCATTGCTCGGAAGCTGCCGTTCGTTCAGGTGGGACTGGCCCGTCTGACGATGGAAAAGCTGCCGATCGGCAAACGCCCATAGCGGACATGCGCCGCAGGTGGCATTGTCACCCTATGCTGCGAACTCCCCTACTTGCCTTCGCTCTTGGATTGGGCATTGCGCCAACTAC
This sequence comes from Novosphingobium sp. fls2-241-R2A-195, assembly GCF_030209485.1. Lineage (NCBI taxonomy): Bacteria > Pseudomonadati > Pseudomonadota > Alphaproteobacteria > Sphingomonadales > Sphingomonadaceae > Novosphingobium > Novosphingobium sp. fls2-241-R2A-195. The sequence goes on along the minus strand of NZ_JARVRY010000036.1, from coordinate 1,710 downwards.
GTCGCTCTCGGCTCGGATTTGTCCGGCCGATGGTAAGCTCGCGAGCTTAGTCGCTGCCTCCGATCTCGTTGTGGTCGGCAAGATGGATGTCCCGAGGCAGCGCCTCGCCGATGAAGCGGGCAAGCAATCGCCGGAGTGGCTGGACATTCCCATACAGGTCGAGAGCGTCGTAAAGGGCGGAAGCTTAAGCAGCGCGACGGTTCGATTTTATCCGCATGATGCTGGCTACAAACCCTCAAATGACGCGGTACTGCGCCTCGCAGGGAAACCAGCGATCCTGTTCCTCACGCGCGTGGATGACGGTCCGGTCGGTGTGTATTTCGCGGGCTACACGCCAGATGCCCTGAAGCCCGCAACTGACCTGACGGTGACCGCTGCCCGGGCCGAGGCGTCCCGGCAGGCGCAAATTGTCGCATCTTGGCATGCCGACACTACGCTAGCGGGCTACGCGGAGGTGCGCACACTTATCACTCACCTTGGTCGAGTCAGCGGTAATCAACAGCAGCAGGTGTTTGACCGGCTTGTAGAGCTTGGGGAAGCGGTGGTTCCCGCCATTATCGCCCAGATGGATGATCGACGCGCCTTGCGCACGCGGGAAATTGCTCTCGTAAATCACGCCTCGGACGCTTTCGAAAGAACCCGCCATTACGGCCCAGAGCAAGTTGTTGATGGACTCGATGCTGTGCTCAATCAAATCACCGGCCAGTTCGGGTCGATTGTTAACGGCGGCTCTGATCGGCAGCGCACCGCGACGGTCGCTGGTTGGCGTGTCTTCGCCGCCGATCTTGCATGTAAGGAGGGCAAATAGGGGTTGCTGCCTCCTGCCAACGACCGCTAGCACCCCTTTCAGCCACCAGAGGATGGGGTGCCGGGTTTTGGAAGCGGAACGGCGGCCTTACACAGATTTAACCCGGAAAGAGGGCCGTCGGCAGACGCCCCATTTCAGACCTAGCCCAAAGTGCTATGACACATGAACTCGCTGCCCGGGGTGAATTAATGATGTTGTTACGTACATTGTTGGCCGCTCTCGCTACGTTCGGCATCTCAATAGGCACCCAAGCCCAAGCGTGCTCGATTTTGCGTGACCCTGGAACACAAAAGGCAGAACTTGAAGAAATAGCCAGTAAGGGTGTTGTAGTTCGCGCAAAGGTAATCCGTGGTTTCGATGCCGACAAAAGGCAATCCGAAGTTCTACAGGTGGAATCCATATACGTTGGGAGTGATGTTCCGCGTTATCTATACATTTACAGACCGGAAATTTCATTCCGGCAATATATCGAGTATCACCGCCCTAAAAAATCTAGAATGATAGGGAAAGATCAAGGTACTCCCGTTTGGGTAGACGTCCCTCCGACTTGCCCGGATTTCACGAACCCTCTTAAGCAAGGTGATAGCTATGAGAGGATCGCGCTGGTTCCTGTAACTTCAACCGACGATGATGCCGCGCGGGGGGAATGGACCGTGACATTTTCTAGTGCTTGGATGGTCCGAGAGGGCGCACTCGAAGCTGTCCTTAAGATCGCGAAAGAGCAGGGTCGATTCCACGAAAGACCGCCTAAAAGGCCAGAGTTTGGCGATTGCATGAATTGCTCTGATTATCCTCGCGCGCTTGAGTTCTAGTCCGCGTAGAACGTAAAAAGCTGCCTCTCGCCTAGCCACCCGTTTTCGCCATTCCGGGCGGCGAGCGCTGCGCTCTATAGCCGTCCGTCC
>NZ_JARVRY010000050.1:0-6504 GCF_030209485.1 Novosphingobium sp. fls2-241-R2A-195 | reverse complement strand
ACGGGCGGCAATTGGGAACGGAGAATCAGGGGCCGAACGGCCGGAATGGGTCGACCGCGGAATCAGGACTGGCCTGCTATCGCTATAGCAGAAAGGTCCGCAGTGGCGTCGATAGGCGCACCAGCCTCCTTCCGTTCAGAGTATCGGTCAACGAGCTGCGCCGCATGCGGCCGCATCAGCACCGTGAAGCGCACCAGTTCCTCCATAACGTCGACGATGCGCTCGTAATAAGTGGACGCTCGCATCCGTCCGTCCTCATCGAACTCCTTGTAGGCCATCGCGACTGAGGACTGGTTAGGGATCGTGAACATCCGCATCCATCGGCCGAGCAGGCGTAGCGAGTTGACGGCATTGAAAGATTGCGAGCCGCCGGACACCTGCATGACCGCAAGCGTTCGCCCCTGCGTCGGCCGCATCCCGCGCATCTGAAGCGGCAGATGGTCGATCTGCGTCTTCATGATGCCGCTGATTTGGCCGTGCCGCTCCGGGCGGCACCAGACCATGCCTTCCGACCACAGCGCATGTTCACGCATCTCATGCACCGCCGGGTGGTCGTCTCCTGCCACCTGATCGGGTAGTGGCAAGTCGCTGGGATCGAAAATCCGGGTCTCGGCGCCGAAGAACTGCAGCAGGCGCGCCGCCTCTTCCACGGCGAGGCGCGAAAACGAGCGTTCTCGCAGCGAGCCGTAGAGCAGCAGAATGCGTGGAGGCGGTTGGTCTGGGCCAAGGCCAGTCGCTGGGCGAGCCAGCGCGAAAGCCTTGTCCAAAGCAGGAAGATGATCAGGGGCGGCGAGTTCACGCAGTCTCATGCGGGAATACCTTTCTCGTACCAGGGGCGGGTCCGCTTCACCAAGGCGACGATCGACAGCATCACCGGCACTTCGACCAGTACGCCCACGACCGTTGCCAGCGCGGCGCCGGAACTGAGGCCAAAGAGGCTGATGGCGGCGGCCACAGCCAGTTCGAAGAAATTGGAAGCTCCGATTAGCGCCGAAGGGCCGGCGACGCACCATGCCACGCCGAAACGGCGACTGAGCCAATAGGCGATGCCGGCATTGAGATAGACCTGAAACAGGATCGGCACGGCAATAAGTGCGATCACCAGCGGTTGCCGGATGATCTTTTCGCCTTGGAAGCCAAACAGCAGCACCAGCGTCAAGAGCAGGCTCGAAAGGCTGATCGGGCCAATGGCGGACAGGAAGCGCTGAAGCCGCTTCTCGCCGCCGCGAAGGAGAGCGCGACGGAGCAGTTGCGAGATGACGACTGGGACGACGATGTAGAGTCCCACCGACAGCGCCAACGTGCTCCACGGCACGGTGATCGATGCCGCGCCCAGTAGCAGACCCACCAGCGGCGCGAAGGCAAAGACCATGATCAGGTCGTTCAGCGCCACTTGGCTCAAGGTGTAGTTCGGCTCACCGTCGACGAGATTTGACCAGACGAAGACCATCGCCGTGCATGGCGCCGCAGCCAGCAGGATCAGTCCGGCAATGTAGGAGGACGATGCGCCTTCAGGCAGCATCGGCGAGAACAGATAGCTGAGAAAGAACGTGCCGAGCAGCGCCATCGAGAAGGGCTTGATCGCCCAGTTCACCACCAGCGTAACGCCGATACCGCGCCAGTGCTGCCGAAGACTATGAAGCGCGCCGAAATCGACCCGCAGCAGCATCGGGATGATCATCACCCAGATCAAGCCCGCCACCACGAGGTTGACGTTGGCGATCTCCAGCGCTGCAATGGCCTCGAAGGCGCCGGGGAGCAAATGGCCGAGACCGATCCCGATCACGATGCACAGGGCCACCCACAGCGAGAGGTAGCGTTCGAACAGCGACATGGCCGTCAGCCCTTCCCGGAAGCGACAGGCGCGGTCGCGGTACCCCCACCCAAGGCGATCTGCATGTAAACCGTGTCGAGCCAGCGGCCAGCCTTCCAGCCCATGCCGGTCAGGCGGCCGACATACTCGAAACCGCAGGATCCGTGGAGCGCGACAGAGGACGGTTCGCCGCCGCCGATAACGGCGACCATCTGCCGAAAGCCATAGGATTCAGCGGCCTGCAGCAAGGCCTTGAGCAACAGCTTGCCGATGCCGCCGCCGCGCCGATCGTGCGCCACATAGATGCTGTTCTCGCAGGCATAAGCATAGGCGGGTCGATCACGGAATTGCGTGGCGTAAGCATAGCCAGCCACCTCAGATCCATCGCAAGCGACGAAAAATGGCCAACTCCGGCCGGTCACCGTCAAGATCTTCTCGACGGTCTCGTCCTCGGTCGGCGGTACGACTTCGTAGGTCGCCGTGCCATGCAGGACGTGATGCGCATAGATGGCGGCGATGGCCTCGGCATCGCCGATCGTTGCTCCGCGAACCGAAAGGGTCAACGCCGGGTCGCTTCCACGACTTCGCCGTCTTCCTTGACGAAAGTGCTGCGCTGCTCGGCCGGCAGCAGGTCCAGCACTGCTTCGGAAGGACGGCAGAGTTTCACGCCCAGCGGCGACACGACCAGTGGCCGGTTGATGAGTATGGGATGCTCCATCATCGCGTCGACCAAGACCTCGTCCTTCAAGGTCTCGTCGCCGAGGCCCAGGTCGACATAAGGCGTCCCCTTCTCGCGCAGCAGAGCGCGTGGGGTAATGCCGGCCCGATCGATGAGTTCCAACAACAGCGCACGGCTTGGCGGCGTCTTCAGATACTCGACGACGTGAGGCTCGATGCCCGCATTGCGGATCATGGCCAGGGCATTACGAGAGGTCCCGCAAAGCGGGTTATGGTAGATCACGATATCGGTCATTATCGCCTCTTCAGCAGCAGGTCAGTTCGGCCATCAGCGGCTCGCACAGTTCGGCGCGCCCCTGGCAGCAATCCTTGGCCAGATAGATCATCAGTCCGCGCAGCGCGTCGAGGTTGGCGCGCTGGATCTGTTGACGACCTCGCTTCTCGGAAAGCACCAGGCCGGCCTTCGCCATCACGGCAAGATGCGTCGAAAATGTGCTCTGGGTCAGTCCCGACGCTTCGACCAGTTCGCCGGTCGACAAACCATCCGGCTCATGTCGGATCAGCAGCCGAAACGCATCGAGCCGCGTGGGATGGCCAAGAGCGGAGAGAATGGAAAGGGCGTCATCGGTGTCCATTCATCGTAATTATCCGATGCGATATGGCCCGTCAACAAGAGATCGAATATTCCCGATGCTTTAATCGGCAGGCTTGAGGGCAGCTTGGGACCAACTGCCAAATGGAAGCTGGCATTCCGAGATTGGCTCGACGCGCGGTTGGAACGGAAAACCTGACCGTCTGCACCTGGGGATCAAAAATCGCCCCTTGAGCGGCAATTTTGGGTCGGGTGCGATGGGGCGGGCCTTGAGACAGGCCGTGTGAAAACGAGACGGGGGAGAGGTCCATAATTTTGAAGGTGGGCGCTGTAGGTTGAGCATTGACGCTTAGGTCTGGATTGCGCCGATCAGTGGCTGGACGCCGAGGATGGCGATCAGCCTTTTGAAGGTATAGGCGAGGATGTTAAGGCTGATCTCCGTTCTCACGCGCTTGAGTGTCTTCATTTGGAAGTGTGTCGAGCCCATCCAGGCTTTCAATGTGCCGAACGGATGCTCGAAAGTCTGTCTGCGGATCCGCATTGCCTCTGGCGCACGATCAAGCGCCGCTCCATCACCTCGACGACCGCCTCATGCCCTTCATCCATCCCCGGACCCTGCCATGGTCAGCCTTCTGCCCCCTTTCAGAGAAGCTGGGTTGATAGCTCGGCCATCCCTTTTGAAGCTCCGCTTCAATCGCCTTGAACCGTGCCAGAACGGCGGCGAGGGCCTGCTCCATTCTGGCTTGATCCGTCACCGGGGGGAGCGCGGTCCGCAAGTCGGCGATCAAGTCGGCGATTTCCAATTCTGGTGTCACCAGCACGCCGGTCAGGTAGCCGTCCATCTCCAGTGGCGGGAGGAGAGCGGGATCCCAGACGAGAGGTGTGAACAGAGCGGAGTGAGGTTGTGACGTGTTCATGCAGCCTCAGCCGTCTCGCGTGGGTCCTGCCAGCGCCATGGCAGCAGTGCATCGATCCGTTTGATTGGGTGATTGCCAATGCGCGCAATGACGTCGGTGGACCAGGCTTCGGGCTCAACACCGTTCAGGCGGCACGCTTCGGCAAGCGAGTAAAATAGCGCCGAGGCATCCCCGCCCTTGGTGGACCCGACGAACATCCAGTTGCGGCGCCCCAGAGCAACGCCGCGCAAGGCAGTCGACACCGGAGGAAAGCATTTTGGTAGAAGTCGCCACGCACACCCGCTCGCGGCTATATACAACATCGCATTGAGGACTTCGCGCATGTCTGCCGTTCGAGGTCGGCCTCCGCGCCTTGCTGGAGGCACGAATGGCGCTGCCAACGCCCACTCAACATCGGTCAAATCCGATGGATATCGCAGTCCCTCCCGGCTATGCTTGCGGCGGGCGGTACCAGTCCATATCACCATTCACTTCATCTCTTCGCAAAGAGGCGTGAATCACAACATGCTGGTATTGCTCAACAACTTTCGGATGAGGCTCTTATTTAACGAAGCTCATTTCGGTTCTAGGTGACTAGCGGCGAATTGATCGCACCGGTCGCGATTGCGCCGCCGATTCTGAAACCGCCAAACATGCGCTCGATGCGGTAGCGCCACTTGTGGGTTGCCCGGCCATGCTCAATCGTGATCCGGCGCATTGATCGGCCATGTTTGAAGGCCTGCCGCACTTTCCGGTCCATACCTCCCACACAACCAAAAGGGGCCCGTACCTTCCGGCGCGGGCCCCTTGAGGCTGTCATCGAGGTCCGGCGACGCTTACTTGAAACGAATGCCGATGCCGCCCATCACGCGCTGACGGCTGCTATTGCCGTGATAGTTTGAATATACGTACTGTGCACTCGCATAAACCGGAAGGCGTCCTTGCGTCAGAGAAAATTCGACGCCGCCGCCGACTTGATAGCCGTCAGCGCGGTAGTGATCGTACACGAGTGTATTGCCTACGGGTCCTTCAATGCGCTTGCGTTGTTCGCCGTTTACGTAGCCGGCCTTACCAAAGATCAAAACGTCCGGAGTGGCTAGAAAGCCGGCTCGTACAGCAGCGCCCCATTCTTCAAATGCCTTATGGTCGATACTGTTTCCATTGGCGAGCGCCGTGGTGTTCTCGTTGCCCTTACCGGGCTTCCAGAAACTGCCTTCCGCACCGATCACGACGCGCTCACCCAAAGTGCCGTCGAAGCCGATTGTACCACCATAACCAAACTTGTCGTTGTGGTTACCCTCCGACTGAAAGCGGTCACCGCCAAAGTTACCTTCAAGGCGGATGCCGCGAAAGCTAGTGCCGTTTTCGGCCACGATCGGCGCATTCGTCGAAGCGTCGACGCCTGCATCCTGAGCCATTGCCGACGTGGACGCGATTCCCGCAGCAACAGCGACTGCAAGGGAGAGCGGCTTGAAAGTCATGGAAGTATCCTCTGGAGTGTCATTCGAATGGCAAAAGATGGAAAAGCCCATCAAGTTTCCGAGGACCGCGGCAATCGGTTGAAACTACGAAAGCATGTGACCAAATTGCAACACTGATGCGACCGCTCATGATGTATCAACGGGAAAAAAATGCCGCTCGATCATATGATCAATGAGCGCACTCCAGCGAGGATTTCGCCGTGTAAGCTGAGCCGTTTACGGGTATCACAACCGATTGCTCCTGCGTTGAAAGACATCGGGAGATTCGTGAGCTGTGTGCGAGTTGATAGTCTCACCGATGAAAAATACCTGCAGGGTCAATATCGGTTCTCGCCAAACGCACGAGATACGTTAGGCAAGGCCAACTGGCCTGCTAATGTGCACTTCTGCACTATCGGATGAGTTGTACCAAGCCCCAAAAGGCATTCTTTGTAATCGTTCACATGGGAAAAATCACCATTCCATATGCACTTGAAAATGAATACCTCCCTTATGATGGTTAATAAAGGGGGAACCTATGATTCGACTTGCTGAAAATGCACCGGTGCTGACAAGGCGTGAAGCCGAAGTCGTCCGCCTCGTCGCTGACGGCTACTCGGCAAAAGAGGCAGCATTAAATCTTAAGATCGCGCCGTGCACGGTTGAACGGCATATCGAGAATGTCCGGCTGAAAACGCGGGCGCGTAACCGAGCACATATGATCGCGCACGTCGTATTTGGCGGTCTGATCTAAAAGTAATTGGCCGGAACTTTCAGGACTTCGGGAAACCAGTCGTCGAAAGCGGGCCGAGAATAGCACGAATTTAGAAGACCGCATTCTCAATCGCGCAACCCATACGATGTCCGGTCTATGTAGCCCGAGGCGATGGAATGCGCGCGGTCTTTTACCCGGCTGTAGGCGAGTCGCCAATTCGGATTTCCAGCGCGATCTTGGCGAGGAGCGTGCTGGCGCATGGCCTCGATGCAGTCGGCGTAGATAGCTTGTCGGTCGTGAACAATGCGATGTTCGTTTCGGCGACGGGTAGATTGCGTCCGATGTGCCGT
>NZ_JARVRY010000049.1:0-7301 GCF_030209485.1 Novosphingobium sp. fls2-241-R2A-195 | reverse complement strand
ATGGTCGAGCGCATGATGCGTGATCGGCGCCATCCCGAGCAGGGTTATCGCTCGGTGCGGTTCACCTTGCCGAGCGCGCCTTCCAAAAAATCATTCGCCAACGTCAACTCGCCTATCTTGGCATGCAGCGTCTTCACGTCGACGGCGGGCTCGTCCGAGGACTTCTCCGACCCGAATACGCCGGCCGCTCCTTCGAGCAACTGCGTGCGCCACGTCGTGATCTGGTTGGGATGCAAGTCATAGTCCTGCGCCAGCTCTGCCAGCGTCTTCTCGCCCTTGATCGCGGCAAGTGCTACCTTCGCCTTGAATGCCGGGCTATGGTTGCGCCGGGGTCGTCTGCTCATTCTCTGCTCCTGTCTCGCAGCCTTCCTGGCTGCTCTCAGGCAGAAAATCCAATTATCTCAATGCGCAGATTCCCCAGGCCACCTCTATCGATCCGCTCGCATGGTTCACTGACGTCCTCGCCCGGATCGCCGACATACCCCAGGGCCGCCTCAACGAACTCCTGCCATGGAACCGGAGGATCGCTCAGCAGCAGCACGCCGAGGAACTTCCCGCCTTAACCATCGTCAACGTGGCGACCTAATTACGGGGGCGCTGCGGCGGCTATCGCATGCGTAACCTCAAACTGACGGCCTCGGCCCGATCCATGCGGCACGCCAACTCGCCCAGTCCCGAGGAAGTACCATAGCCCGCAGCCTCGGCATTCGTTCGAGCATCATGGCACCTACCAAACAGCAGCCAATAGAAACGAAAACGATGAAAAAGCCAGCGGAAGCCTGCCACGCCTTCCCTAACGAGGACAGGCGGGCGCCTACGATCATCGTCAGCGGGGCTTGAATAAAAGGGTGGCCTAGAAATATGACGATCGAGTATTCACCACAAACGCGCAATATGGACTGCCCTGGAAGGTAACGCACTACGGTCGAGACGAGCAGAGCCATAGCCGGAACAGCAGCCGCCGTTAGCAACACGTTAGGTACATCAATTCCCAACTCGTACAACGAAACGTTGATCCGCTCCCCGGAATAGATAGCATGGATTTGCGCGATTACGATGACAGCACTCAACAAAATTGCTAACTTACGATAAAACCCAGACAGGCCGTCGACGACCCGCCACGCAAGTGCCAACGGCACAAAATAGATGGCCAACAGGAGACCCATCGGCATGAATAGTGCCCATGTGTCGGACGGAACCACTGCAACTATCAGCGCAAGCACGGCGAGAAAGATGTCGGCAAATTTTCGAAGCGCGTGATTACGCATATCGATGCGCGCACGCAGTACTAAGATGGCGCTGAAACTCGCGAAGGTTGGGAGAAACCAGAACAGCGATAGCCCGGTCGCCTGCTCGCAGGTCGCGGCGAAGCCGTTCCAGATCGCAAGAGGCAAAAGGTTTGTCTGCACGTTGCCCGTGCCCAGAAGTAAGGCAATCCCTGCAGCCATACCGCAGAAGATCGTATATGGAACCAAGTATCGGACCATAAGATCCGTTATCCGGCGCTTAGCAAAATACGCGGTACTCCGCCGACCCGCGGCTTCCAGAAAAAAGCCTTGCACATGCCAGAAATACAGGAGCGGAAAAAGGAGCGGCCATGCGCCAACGATCAGTCGGTTGTGACCAACCACGATCGCGCAAATGAGCAAGCCTCGATACGCCGCTGAGACATTCTGACCCGCCGCGCCAGTTTCCAGCGAAAAAGACCTTCGCTCCGCTTTTAGCACTCAAAACCTCCTGCGATGTCGGATTATGCGCCCTCCGAGCGATGGCTGCCGCGCTTTGCCGTCTGCAACTCCATTGATGATGCATTGCGAATGCGAACGTCAATGCCAATGACTGACTCAATTGGACAACCTAGCACACTAAAGGTAGGTGGAAGCCGAACCGTGTTTCCGTTCAGCCGGATTTCGCATTTGCAGCGCAACTCGGGGCTTGCTTTTCTAAGAGCGGAAATGGCAATCCGTCTTCTGTCCGCGGCTGATATGGGCGACATGCGCACGCTGACGGAATATGCAGCTTAGGAGAAGACTACCAGTGCTAGCTCGCCACCCGCGCTCTTACGTCGCGATCGTCCTTGCTTGCGCCACGACGGTGTCCGCCTGCTCGACAACGACCATGCCCGCCAACCTTCCTTCGGGGCCTGAAGCTTACTCCGTAATCGCCGCAGAGCCCATTCCGGCTCCGACAGTCTACCAGATCGCACCAACGGATGTGCTCGCGCTCAAGGTGTTCGGAGAACCGGAAGTTTCGATCGAGCAGTTGCGCGTCGATGATGCCGGCAACGTCCAGGTGCCACTGATTGGGCAACTTCAAGCAGCGGGACACACCGTCGTCGAACTTCGAGACGAGATTACGACGCGCCTGCAAAGACGTTATTTGCGGAATCCGCAGGTCAACGTTCTGGTATCCGAGGCAGCCAAGCGCTATGTTTCAGTTGAAGGCGAGGTCAAAAAGCCTGGCGTGTATGAAATAGATACCAACTTTACGCTTCTATCCGCGATTGCACGCGCAGAAAGTCCGACACAGACGGCTAGATTGTCTGAAGTCATAATTTTTCGGACTATTGACGGCAAAAGGATGGCCGGCCGCTTCAACTTGAAAGATATTCGCGGAGGTGCGGCCCCTGACCCACAGATCATGAATGGTGATGTCGTTATGGTCGGGTATTCTACGAGTAGAGGTGTTTGGCAAGATTTGTTGAAGGCGGCTCCGGCCTTCAACGCGTTTGCCTACATTTTGACGCGTTGACGCTCCTGAAACTGGTGGTTGTCCTAAAATAGTGACTGCCGGACAGCGCTTGGATTACGGAATGATCATGGTAGACAGAACCCCCGTTCGGGTCACCGGGGGAGTTGGCTACATCGGCAGCCATGTTGTCCGTGCGCGCAAGGACGCGGGCTGCCCGGTCATTGGCCTAGATAATCTTGCCAATGGCTTTCGCTTTGCGGTGCCGGGCCGCGCTCCTGTTGCAAGGATACCTTGGAGGACATTCGTTTTCTTGCGCTGATTGCCGCGGAGAAGGGCATGGGTTAGGGAGGCGGAGCCATCATGCGTTTCGCGGAGTCGGTCGTTATTCCAGAGCCCGTCGGTAATTCTCGCAAATACTAATGCGACTGCTCTGCAAAGAGTAGAGCGTTGATCTGTGCAGCAGTGGACATGCGCGTTCCCCAATTTATCCTCGATGCGACTGCCGCGACTTACGGAACGCCGGAAGTATCGCCGGCTGAAGAGGATAGCGCAAAAAACCGTCAATCCGGACAGAAAGCCCAAATGGATGACGGAGAGTATGCGGTTGGATTTCAGCCGCGCGCCTCGATGTATCCAGACCAATAAAACGTTCGCTAAGTTGCTCCATGGTTAGCCCTTGCTTAAGCTTGGGGCTAGGCACTGGCCTACCCAGAGCAATCCCCGTTTTCAGCTTACCCTAGCGCCGTTGTCAGACGAAATGAGAGACTGACCCCCCGTGTTGCCTCACCGAAGATTGTTACCGAGTTGAGCGACTGCAAGATGCGCCACATCACCACCCGCCGCGGCGGGTGGTGATGTGGCGAGGCTCTTCATCCAGTCCCCGCCAAGGATGATCTGTCCGGTTATTTCTGCACGCCATACCTTCACTGCCTTTTGCACCGTCCTCGCGCTTTTCAGCGTGAAGCGCGATGGATCCGCGTTCATGAGCCGCTCCAACACCGCAGCTGCCGAGATTGCCGGATCAGCCTCGAGCCAGACGCGGATTTGAGCCTCGAACGGATCGAGCATGTGCCCCCTTTTCGGGTAGGGCTTGGTCCGCCGGTAGGGGCGTCGATGTGTCGCGCGCTTCTCACCTGCCTGCCAGGCGGTTTCCAGATTTGCGGCGAAGCGCTGCAGGTCGATCACGGCCGGCTCCTCAAGCTTGGCATTCAGCCCTCTGCGATCGACGCGCTTTCCCAGATCGTCCTGGACCCGCCAGGATTGCGGCGAACAACATCACGGGATCCTCTGAATCCAGCACCCGGCTCAGCCGCTCCTTGTCGGCCATGGCGACATTGGGATGCGCCAGCACGCGCGCGGCCGGCGGAACCGGCGGATGATATCGCTTGATGACACGCGCGCCGATCCGGGTCTTCTCCCGCAGCTTGAACGAAGGCTGGAACAGATTGCCGTGTAACCGTACCACGTCGTAAAGACGCGCCAACGACGCCGTTGCTTCCGCGCCCACGAACCTGCCGTAACCCACCAGGCGCCGCACGATCGCGCCGTTTTTCTGCTCAACCCATGCCTGATCGTTCTTGCGGTATGCCCGGGACCTCGTCACTTCCAGGCCCTCACTGCGGCACCAGCATACCACCAACTCGTTCATGAACGCGCTGTCTTTGTCGAAGTCGACGCCCAGAAGCGGGAACGGAAAGAGCTGCTGCGCTTGCCGGATCGCTCCAACTACAAGGCTGCTGTCGCGACTGCGGACCGGCACGCATTCGGTCCAGCCCGTGGCGATGTCGGTCAACACCATCGTTTGCACGAAGCTGCCGGATGACGAGGTGCCGGAATGGGCAACGAAGTCGACCTCGACAAAACCCGGCAGAGGATCGTCCCAATCCCCAAAGGTGCGGACCGGGACCGAACGCCGCACCGCGGAACTCATACCGGCTCGGCGGCGCTGTCCGCCGCGCGCTACCACACGCACCTCCGACAGTAGCCGGTCCATCGTCGCCGCGCTGACCGTGAGCAACTTGTCGCGTAGCTCGGCGCCGACGTCAAGCCGGCCATGCCGCTCGAGCGCTGGTAGCAGCACCGGGATCAGCGGCTTCAGGCGCTTCGAGCAGAGGCGATCGGATGCCTCCCACAGCACCACCAGCGCCTGCCGGACAACGGCACCGTACCAAATCGCCTGTCGGCGATTGCGAGGCGGCTTCGTCTCCCGGCGACCCAGCACTCGGATCGCGTGCTTGCGATGATAACCGGTAGCCGCGACGAACTCGTCCAGGATCTGCCGTTTGTTCGACCGGGAGCATGACCGATACCGTTCGATGATCGCTCCAATCAACTCCGATCGTGTCGCCCTGCTGATCCGCCCGACCATCCGACTTCCCCGAATCCAGACGATAGAACAGTCTCCATCTCCGTCGGGACGCCGATCCTACCGGTAACATTCTGCTCAAGGCAATGCGCCCCTTCGGCTGAAGAGGGAAAGACAGATGACAAAAGGGATTTCAGAGTTTCCTGCACAGACGTTGGCTGTGCAGGGAGAAGATATGCTTCAACCCGACGAGGTGGCAGCGATGGTGCGGCTGCATGAGCTTGGATGGGGAGCGAAGCGGCTCGCAAAGGAGTTTGGTTGTGCCCGTAACACGGTGCGCCGCTATCTGCGTGCGGGCGGCACGGCGCCGTTCGGGAAGCCTCAGCGTAAAACGGCGTTCGATGGGCTCGACGATTGGCTCCGGGAGCGCTTCTTCCGGCATGGCGGTAACGCCGATGTCATACGGTAGGAACTGGCTAGTGAGCATAGGATCGTAATCGGCCTGCGCTCGGTAGAGCTTCGGGTTCAGCGCTGGCGGCGCGAGTTGAGGGCGCAGGACGCCCAACATGTGACGCGGGTGGCAGCAGCGGTTCCAGAACCGCCCACTCGGCATCGGTCATATCACTTGGAAAAGCCAGCCCGCTTCGCGCATGAAGGGCGCGAGTGGTATCGTTCAACATCGTTGAATCCACGGTAGTTTTTGGCGAACCCCTGAATCGACGACAGGTCAAGCCGTCAAGCTAACCTGCTGATACCACTCAACTTAATTTCCGATCTAACACTAAGAAATTACAAGCGCCGTTGCTCTTCAGCGCCAGAGAGCACCGTTTCGTCTTATAGATATGTTGATAGTCGAAAATTTGGAAAACAATTAGGCCAACCGGATGTTAAGCACCGTTTTGCGTTGCAGCATTTGCGCATCCGGATTATCTCCTTTGGGAGAGTGAGATAGGAATGCGGCGCAGATGACCAAGACGGCATTAATTACGGGTGTGACGGGCCAGGATGGATCGTACCTCGCGGAGTTCCTCCTTGAAAAGGGATACGAAGTTCACGGCATCAAGCGCCGCGCTTCCCTTTTCAACACCGCCCGCGTAGACCATATTTACGAAGATCGCCATCAGCACGGGGCCCGTTTCAAGCTCCATTATGGTGATTTAAGTGACACTTCGAACCTGACCCGGCTTATCCGCGACATCGAACCTGATGAAGTTTACAACCTGGGCGCGCAGAGCCACGTCGCTGTCAGCTTCGAGGCACCAGAATATACCGCCGACGTCGATGGGATCGGCACGCTGCGACTGCTCGAGGCAATCCGGTTCCTTGGCCTGGAAAAAAAGACCCGTTTCTACCAGGCTTCGACCTCAGAACTCTACGGCTTGGTCCAAGAAATCCCGCAACGCGAGACCACCCCGTTCTACCCTCGCTCGCCTTACGCGGTGGCGAAGCTGTACGCCTATTGGATCACGGTGAACTATCGTGAAGCCTATGGCATGTATGCCTGCAATGGCGTGCTCTTCAATCACGAATCCCCTCGCCGCGGTGAGACGTTCGTGACGCGAAAGATCACGCGTGGCCTCGCCAACATAGCGCTCGGCCTCGAGCCGTGCCTGTACATGGGCAACATCGACTCGCTGCGCGACTGGGGCCACGCGAAGGACTACGTCCGCATGCAGTGGATGATGCTGCAGCAGGAAGAAGCGCGAGACTTCGTCATCGCCACGGGCGTTCAATATTCGGTGCGTCAGTTCATTGCCTGGGCCGCCAAGGAACTGGGGCTGACTCTCGAGTTTTCCGGCGAAGGCGTCGATGAAATCGCAACCGTAGCGGCCATCGAGGGTAATCTCGCACCGGCTCTGGACGTTGGTGACGTGATCATGCGCATCGACCCGCGCTACTTCCGCCCCGCTGAAGTCGATACCCTGCTGGGCGATCCGGCCAAAGCCAAGGAACTGCTCGGCTGGACGCCGGAAATCACAGTGCAGGAAATGTGCGCGGAAATGGTCGCGGAAGATCACAAGGCTGCACGTCGCCACGCCCTGCTCAAGGAGCATGGTCTCGAAATTGCCGTCAGCGTTGAAGGTTGATCGAAACTTTGCAGACTAAATAAGACGTGAGGGCGGCGGCGAGTAAATCGCTCGCCGCCCTCATATTTTTTGGCGAACGTGCATCAACTAATACCAAGGTGCATTGATCAGAACCCATGGGCCCATTGGCGCAGTCCGAGTGACATGATGCGCCAGGGCTGCGCGACGAGCTTGTTCCAGGCGAAGCAGCAGTGGTCGACGATGTCATCGTAGGATTG
>NZ_JARVRY010000046.1:0-7835 GCF_030209485.1 Novosphingobium sp. fls2-241-R2A-195 | reverse complement strand
GCTCGCCGCATCGCAAGGCCCTGATTGCCACGCCCGCAATTTTGAATCAGACACTAAGCCATGATGTAGCTTTCGGACCACGCCCGATCGCCCTCCACTTCCGTCCACATCTGCGCGGTGCGGTGCAAGGTGACCGGCCCGGCCTTCTGTGCCCCGCACAGGATCGTGGCAAACTCCGAGGCCGGACCTGCATAGAAGCGGTAGTCCACGGTTCCGTCAGGGTGATAGCAATCCGCCAGCAGCCCGGCATCGGCGCGGTCCACGCCCCGGCTATGCTGGGCAAGGACATTGGCGATGGCCTGCCGGTCCGCGATCTGCGCAATGTTCATCCCACCGTCTCCCCGTTGTCGATAACGATATGGGTGCCGGTGATCTGGCGCGATTCCTCGGACGCGAGGAACAAGACGAGGTTCGCCACATCCTCCGGGCGGCCCTGACCATGGGCCTGCACCTGATCGAGCCCGGCATTGTCCTGCGGCAATTGATCCAGCGCCTGCCGCGTCATCGGCGTATCATGGGCGCCCGGCGCGATGGCGTTGCAGCGGATCGCGTAGCCCTGTTCCTGGCAATGTACGGCCACGCTGCGGGTGAGCGCGATGATGCCCGCCTTGGCCGCGCTGTAGGCGGGGATCGCGCTGATCCCCTTGAGCGCGGCGACCGAGGCGACGTTGATTATGGAGCCTCCCCAAGGACCATTGGCGCCCTTGGTCATGTGCGGGATGGCGCTCTTGCAGCCAAGGAAGCAGCCCTCGACCATGACCTGCATCTGCAGGCGGAAGGTGTCGAGATCGCATTCCTCGACATTGCCGAAGCGCACCAGCCCTGCATTGTTCACCAGCACGTCGAGCCTGCCGAAGCGGGCGACGGTCTGGGCCACCACGCCCTGCCACTGCGCCTCGTCGCGCACGTCGTGTTCGAGGAACAGGGCGTCCGGGATCGAAGCGGCGACCTCGCGGCCGAGGTCGGCCTGCAGGTCGGTAATGACGACTTTCGCGCCTTCCGCCGCCAGCAGCCGGGCGTCGGCGGCGCCGAGGCCGGAGGCTCCGCCGGTGATAAGGGCGACTTTGCCGGATACGCGGTTCATGGGATCTCCCAATTCGTCGTCCCGGACTTGATCCGGGACCGGTGACTGTCTTCAGGCTCGGACTGGCCGGGCCCCGCCGATAGGTGGGTTGTTCCCGGCCAGCGGTCCCGGGGCGAGCCCGGGACGACGGCATTCTCAGAACTCGAAGCTGACCGAGCCGCCCCACTGCCGGGGCGGGGCGTAGCCTGCGAGGCCCGCGTAGCCGGGGCTGTCGAACACCGTCGACATGTAGCGGGAATCCAAGAGGTTGGTCGCCCACAGGCCCACCGACCACGATGCCGCATCCGGCTTGTAGGTCAGCGAGGCATCGACGAGATGCGTGGGCTGGATTTTCGAGCGCGGGGTGTCGAGGATCGCGGTGTAGTACTTGGAGCTGGTGTAGGTATAGCTCACGTCGCTGACGAGATCGGCGCCATTGCCCAGCGGGATCACGAAGTTGGCGCCGAGGCTGGCGTTCCACTTGGGCGCATTCTGCAGGCGGTAGCCTTCCAGATCGAGCACCTGCCCGGAGAGCGGGTCGGCATAGAGGAACTGCTTGTACTTGGCATCGAGGTAGGCGAGCGAGGCGCGCAGCGTCATGCCCTCGACCGGCACCGCCGTGGTTTCCAGTTCGAAGCCCTTGATCTCGGACTTGCCGGCATTGAGGATGCGGTTGCCCTGCGTGTTGGTCGTATCGTCGAAGTAGATCTGCGCGACCTGCATGTCGCGGTAATTGGTGTAGAACGCCGCCAGGTTCACGCGCAGGTGCCGGTCGAGGAAGTCGGCCTTGATGCCCGCCTCGAAAGTATCGACCTTTTCCGGATTGTAGGGCGTATCGCCGTCCGCCGGGACGCCAACGCGCGCGGTGAAGCCGCCCGACTTGAAGCCCCGCGCCCAGCTGGCGTAGAGCAGCGCGTCGTCGGCCACTTCATAGTCCGCGCCGAGTTTCCAGCCGACGTTGTTCCAGCTCTTCTTGCCGCCCACGGTGAAGCTGCCGATGACGGTGTTGCCGATCCCGGTATAGTTCGAGCCCGCCGGATCGCCGATCGAGGTGATGAGGCTGGGCGTCGATTCCGTCTGCTCGTGCGAATAGCGGATGCCCGCCTGCAGCTTGAGCCTGTCAGTCGCCTGCCAGTACCCTTGCGCGAAGCCGGAGACCGAATAGTTGTCCTGATCCTGCAGGTTGATCTGCAGCAGGCCGGGCGCGGCGAACTGCAGGCGATAAGCCTGGATATGGTCGTAGTGGTTCTTGAGGTAGAAGCCGCCGACGAGGACGTTCAGAGTGTCGGTCAGTTCAAGGTTGGTGCGCAGTTCCTGGCTGAACTGCCAGCCCTCGGTGCGACGGTAGGTGTCGTTGAGGAACAGCGGCGTGCCGTCCTGATCGGTGAACTCGCGCAGCGTGAAGTGCTTGTAACCGGTGATCGCGGTCCAGTCGCCGATGCCCGTGTTGCGCCAGTTCATCGTCAGCGTGCCGGAATAGGTGTCCATGTTGGACTGATCGGGCACCGAGTTGTTGGCGCCGTAGTACTTGTCGGGCGCGGTGCAGCTTCCGGCGGTGGCGCAGGGGCTGACGTACATGCCGCCGGTGCCGGGGCCTGTCGTGCCCGGCGCGGTGTAGAGCGCCTCTCCGGGCCGCGCGCCGTTGATGACGATGGGCGAGCCGTTGCGGGCGTTGACATATTCGCCCTGCAACGTCGCGTCGAAGTTGGAGCCGGGCGTGAACTTCAGATAGGCACGCACCGCGTCGAGGTTCTTGCGGCCCATGTCCGAGCCGTCGACGACGTTGGTGACCCAGCCCTTGCGCTGCGTGTGAATGCCCGCGACCTTGAGCGACAGCACGTCCTTGACCAGCGGCGCCTCGATCGAGCCGGTCAGGTCCATGCGGTTGTAGTTGCCGTAGACCGCCTTGACGTGGCCGCCGAAATCGCCGGTCGGCTGCTTGGTGACGACGTTGATGACACCGCCCGTGGTGTTGGCGCCGAACAGCGTGCCCTGCGGCCCGCGCAATACCTCGATGCGGTCGACGTCGTAGAGGTCGAGTAGCGCGCCCATCGAGAAGAACTGCGGCACCCCATCGACGACGATCGACACGGTGTTGCCCGCATAAGGGTCAGGCTCGATCACGCCGATGCCGCGCACGGTGAAGACCGCGCTCTGCGGGGTATTGGCGAAGTTGTCGATCTGGACGTTGGGGATCTGGCCCTGCAGCGCCTGCAGCGAAGTGCCCTGCGTCGATGCCAGCGCCTCGCCGCCGACGGCGGTGATCGAGATCGGCACGTCCTGCAGGTTCTCGGACTTCTTCTGCGCGGTGACGACGATCTCCTGGATGCCGCCGGACTGCGTTTCGGCGTCCTGCGCAAAGACCGTCTGCGGCACGAGAAGCGCGGCGGCGCCAAGTGCGAGGCGTGAGCTTGCGTTGAGCCAGATGTTCATTTCGTTCTCCCCTTCGTTTATGTTCTTCGGACACGGATCATCGTCATCCCGGCGCAGGCCGGGATCGCTGACAGTCTTGAGATGAGAGCCGGCCTGCGCCGGGATGACGGCCTAGCGCCGCCCCTCCAGGTAATCGTTCAGCACTTCGTGGAAGAAGCGCACCCGCGTCTCCTGCGCCGCCAGATAGGCGTCGGTGTATCCGCGAGAATACATGCCCTTCTGCTGGCCTTCCGCCAGAAGCATGTCCTGATAGACGATCTGGTCCTTGATCTCGGGCACGCCGCGGCCGTTGTCGAAGGCGCGGTGCTGCATCTCCGCCTCGCGCAGCGGCTGAGGACCGGCCATGACCGATTCAACCATGGTCTGCCCCTCGACCGGGAATGCCATGCACCACAGATCGAAGGTGCACTTGTTCGGGTCGGTCGGGTGCGGTTCGGTGCGGAAGAAGATCAGGTTGTCCGGCAGGAAGCTGATGGTGACGTTGGGGAACATCACCGTATGCGGGCTGTCGGTGATCTCCTCGTCGTCCATGTGTTCGTAATGGACGTAGCCGCGCTCCTTCCACAGGCGCTTCTTGGCGGCCTTGAGGTCGAGCCAGCCCTGCATCGCCTTGGTCTCGTAGTCCGGGTAGGCGGCGGGATCGATGTCCCATGCCTGCAGGATCATGTCGAAGGGATGCGGCACGCCGTCGGGCAGGCGGTCCGAGAGCGAGGGACGCATCGGCTGCACCGTACGGCCATGACCGTTCGCCCACATCTCGTGCCGCGCGGTATCGACGTCCTGGTCGATCCATGGCGGCACCTGAGGGTGCGCGGTGCGGGTGTGATAGCTCTCGGAGAAGTTGTCGGTAGCGAACTTCCAGTTGGTTTCAAGGTCGATCTTCATCCAGAACACGCGCACGGCGGTGTCCATCGGATAGTTCTTGTAGAGCTCCGGCATCGGCGCGAGGTAATCGAGGAGTTCGGGCGCCTCGTCGTCCATCGTGTACCAGACGAAACCGCCCCAGGTGGCGCAGCGCAGTTCCTTGAGCTTGAGCTTGCCGCAAGGGTTGCCTTGCGGGAAGTCCTGTGGGTCCTGCGCATAGTTCAGCACGCCGTCCTTGCCCCAGACCCAGCCATGGTAGGGGCACTGGAACGAGTCCTGCGAGCTGGCATCCCACACCAGCCGCATGCCGCGGTGGCGGCACGAGTTGTAGAACGCCTTGATCGAGCCGTCGTCTTGGCGGACGCAGAAGACGGACTCTTTCATGAAGTTGTGCACCACGTAGTCGCCCGGCTCTTCTAGTTCGGCCGTGCGGCCAGCGACATGCCAGATGCGGGTCCACATGTGGTCCCATTCGCGCTTCATGAACTCGACCGAGGTGTAGCGCTCGCCGGTGATCGGGTCGCCGCGAAGATTGTCGGCATCGCGTCCGTCGATCATCATTGCGTCAATGTCTTGCTTTCCCATCTGCCATCCTTCTCGAGGAAGCATGACCGCCTGAACTGCTCACCCTTTTTATCAGGTGGCACAAGTCTCGTCGGTCGCTTTCATCGAAGCCCATCGCCCGTCTTTAGCGGATCATTTTTGTTGATCTGGATGCAGAATATCAAAACTGGTCATTCGACCAACCTAGTATATCTGTCAGGCTCATCATCCGACGCGGCCATCGGCCTCTATGGGAACGTGTCAGTGCTGAATTTCTACAGCCTATCCCTCACCGTCTAAGCCGTAGACCGCCTTCGCCAGTAGCCAACTTTGCGCAACTTGAATGTCAGCAACACCGGAAATCGGAAAAATCTGAACGCGATTGCGATAAATTATCGAGATGGGTCGTCCAGCTTCAGGCGCATACCTCAAGCCTATCCAGATACTCCAATCCACCTGTAAAGAAGCAAAGCGCTGGCGCCGCCATCTCCTCGAGGCGGTCCACAGAATGATGGTTATCACTCAAATCGTCCAGAAACCCAGGATCTTGCACCATGAATATTAGAGCGACCTCTATAAGATAAACTCCGGCAAGGAGGTTTCTCTCGGAAATACCCGGCCGATGACGTTGGATTCGATCCGTGAGCATCTCTGAGATTACGCCAAGTTTAGCCAGAATCGGACGCAATTCCGGCATGCGGTATGCGCTCATCAAATGCGATGTCATGACTATGTAATTGCGCAGCGGACTATCTACCAAAGCGGCAGCCTGCATAAATGGAAGGATGAACGCAGAGACGATCTCTTCCGGTTCGACACATTCGGCCCCCTCTTCCGCATCGGTGATACCAGCAGCTATCGTTTCCTGCAGTAGCCCAAGCTTTCGGTCCAGCGCTGCTTCGAGAATTAGATGCTTATTGCCGTAATGATAATGTAGCACTCCTATTCGTACACCGGCCTCCGAGGCGATATCTCGCAATGATGTGCCCAGATAGCCGTTGCGAGCAAACAGGATATCGCAGGCATCCAGAATCTGGCTTCGAGTGGCATCTCCTTTAGCGGAGACTGGAGCACGATTTGGATTGACCGGTTTTTTTCATCTTTGGGTCGCTCCAATCTGTACATCCATCAACCGGCGATTCATTGATCTTTCGGACTTTCAATCAATTATTTGCACGAAGCAGACCTCATCTCGGTGCGAATCTGCGAGCTTGTACGAATTGGACCTTTCGAAAATTTTATCGTTGAGCGCACGCTTCCATCTAATTCTGCCCCCCGGGCGAAGCTGGAAATGACAAGATTGCTTCACGCCTTAAAAACTACAGCCGACCCTTGCTTCCGTTCAGCCGACGATTGCCCGTCCTCAGGTACGGAACGGTAACTATTCCGGCGGGTGTCGACCAAATTAAAGCCATTCAGAAGCGAAGATGTAGGCTGGTCTTATTTCTAGGTTCCACTGTTCGACAGACTTGAACCTGCCGGACGGCTACCTGCAAATTTCAGACATGCCCGTGCTCTTTCCGTTCGGCGCGGGGGTGATCGACTACCGTAGAGCACGATACCGGAATGCACGAAAAATCACATGACCCTGACCTGCCGCAAAAAGCGCCGGCCTCAGACTGAGCAAATTATCGACAGTGTTGGCATTGTAACCCGAGACGTAGCTGCGCACGCCGTGGCGGGTCCATGCCTTGCCATCGAGACTGTAGTAGAAAGTTACGACCTGATTCTGGTTGGTAATGCGCATATGTATGCGCCGCGCTGAAGGCGCGGGTTCGGACCAGTAGGACGCCTTGCCCCCGCGATAGGTCGTCATGCGCTTGCCGTCGATGCCCATGCCGAGGAACAGGCGGTCATCAAAGAACAACAGCAGGCCTCCTTGCGCCTCGCCGGATAATTCCAGTTCGACCTGGATCTCGTAGGCGCGGTCACCGACCTGTTGCGTGAGCGGAGAACTGTCGGCGGGACCCGTGCCTTTGCCAGCGAGTGTCAACTGGCCGTCAGCTATGCGCACCCGTTCCGCCTCATCGGGTGCGCTGGCATAGAGGCTCCACAGACGACCTAGGGACGCCGTCTTGAACGGGTCGGAGTGCGCCATGCCGTGAACTTGCACTGATCCGACTGGCTTCGGCAGCGGTTTCGAGAGGTCTCCCCCGGTTGCCTGGAACCAACCGTCCTGCGTCCATTCAATCGGTTCGAGCAATGTCTGGCGCCCGAGCGTGTGGTATCCGTCCTCGTAACCGTGGTAGACCATAAACCAATCCCCGCCGCGCCCTTCGATGCAGGTGGCGTGGCCCCGTGACCACCAAGGTTCGTCCTCGGATTGCGTGCGTACGATTGGATTGTGCGGGCAATGCTCCCAAGGGCCATGGATCGAGCGTGAGCGGGCGACAACGATCATGTGTCCAGTGGCAGGGCCGCTGGTTCCACCCAACGCGTTGACGAGGTAAAACCAGTCGCTGCGCCGGAACAGTTTAGGTCCTTCAGGCGACCAGGCTTCGGTAATCCAGTTATCTGGATAGTGCCAGGCTTCGTAGGCTGTCTCGACGGGGCCCGCCGTTGCAAGACCGTTTGCAGCAAGACGGACGCGTTTTCCTTCATTGAAGAAAAGGTATCGGTGCCCGTCTTCGCCGACAACGTGACCCGGATCTATCAGCCCGCCGATGCCGAGATCGATGGGCTCACTCCAAGGCCCTTCCATGGAACTTGCATAGATGACGTAGATGTTCGCGAAGCTAGCAAGCGGTGGCGACCAAGTCGCCTTCATGAAAGGAATGTAAATGAAGTAGCGGTCGCCGTGCTTGGCGATGTCTACTGCGAAGACGGTGCCGATGGGGCGGTGGAGCGCGGGGCCCAGCGGACGCCAGTTCACTAAGTTGCGTGTTTCGGAAAGTCCCGGACAGCGATTCCGGTAAGTCGCGGACAGTGGTTT
>NZ_JARVRY010000053.1:0-7970 GCF_030209485.1 Novosphingobium sp. fls2-241-R2A-195 | reverse complement strand
TCCACCAAAACCCACGCCTCCCTGCGGGCTTCAGCGCTTTTCACACACGACTATCGACACGCCTTGATGGCCGCCTTGACCGCGGTGAAGGTTTTCAGGGCCTCGGCACGGTACTGAAGCGAAATCCTAAGACGAATAGAGCGCTCAGCGCCCAATCATGCAGGGTCTCGGTTCATTCCAGGCCCGTGACAGCATTCATGCAAAAGATCCGAGAGATCAGATGAATTACGATTATCGTGCCTTTGCCTGGGGTGCCAAAGCGGCGCAGGATGGCCTCGTGATTGCCGACCACCCTTATTTGTCCTTGCCGCTCCGCGCGGCATGGGATTCGGGTTTCCGGTTTGAGAGGCATCAAAGCGACCGCGTCGATCGGTGCAGGGCTAAACAGGCGTCATCGAAATAGGAAGCCAAGGCAGGCCAAACGCTTTCGGCCCGAAACAATGCCGAAATCCGACGAGCCAGGTACCAGCCCAGCAGTCTTCAGCACGACCACAATTTTGATCATCGAGCAGCCCCTCGCTACCCAGTTTTTTGTACGTCGCCGTTTGCGCAGCCTGTGGCCGGTTGGGTATGCTTCAGCTTAGCCAGTAGCGAAGCGAGTGCCGCTGAAAGATCGATCTGGCGGAAGGGCTTTTCCAGCCGAGGCAGCTGCGCATCGATCCCGATTGCATCTGAATATCCCGAAACAATCAGAACTGGCATTCCAGGTCGCTCACGGGCCACCGCGTTTGCCAATTCAACGCCGGTCATTTCGGGCATGAGATGGTCCGTAATCACGACGTCAACGCGTCCGATCCGTGCAAGCTCTGCAAGCGCTTGCGGCCCCGACGAGGCTTCGATGACTTGAAAGCCGAGTTCGACGAGCATATCGCAGGTACTTGCCCGCACCAGATCCTCGTCATCGACGAGCAAGGCCACTCCGGTCACGGGCGCCGCATGCGTCACCGTCGGCGAACTGCGGGTTTCCGTGTGTGTGCTGACGGGGAGCCAGAGGCTGACCGTCGTGCCCGCGTCCAGCACGCTGTCGATCGTAAGCGCGCCGCCAAGTTGCAGCGCGAGACCATGAGCCATCGACAATCCAAGTCCGGTGCCCTGTCCGATGCCCTTCGTGGAAAAAAAGGGTTCGATCGCACGGCGGCGGGTCGCTTCGTCCATGCCGTGCCCGGTATCGGTCACGGAGATCACGACATAATCCCCATCGCCAATTTCGGAATGCCCCAAGTCGGGTGTCATGCGCCTCGCCGCGATGACCAACCGCCCACCGGAGGGCATGGCATCACGCGCGTTCACCGAAAGATTGAGAAGCGCCATTTCGATCTGATTGGTATCGGCAAGCGCGAGGGGCAGTTCATCGGGGACCTCCATCTGGATTTCGATTTTCGGTCCGCACGTCGTGGTCACCAGATCGCGCATCCCGGCGATGAGCGCCGGGATGTCTACCGCCTCGGGTTGCAAAGGCTGCCGCCGGGCAAAGGCAAGAAGACGTTGCACCAGCATGCGAGCGCGATCGGCGGACTGCAGGGCGCCGTCGATCAGACGCTGTTCGCGTGGCCCGCCAACCTTGCGTCGTAGCAGCAGTGAGGTGGTCTCGCTTTCTCGGACAGTTTGGCGGCTAAGTTAAGCTAATACCGTTTGTCGTTCATGCCGCCATTTTGGTTATCAGATGACGGGAAAATGCCCTCCCATCATCTGATTGCGCGATCCGCCCATAGGCCTCTGCCGGGGTTTGTCCGGCCAGACCCGCGTGCGGCCTCTTGATAGTAATTGGTAATCCACCGGGGAACACTGGTGCTAAGCTCTGATCCGGTTTCGAAGGTGTACGGTCATCGGCACGAAGGTCTCGCGAAGTGCATCCATCTCCCGCGAATACTTGTCGCGGCCGAAGGTGCCTTCGCCTCTCACCGGGACGACATAGTCGAGATGATGGACGACATGCAGCGTCTTGGGAGCTGCGAAAAACAAAGGGGAGCCCATCGGCTCCCCCCTGTCCTGTATTATCCCAGCGTCTTGGCTATCAGGCGTTCGAGCCGCTGCGCGAAGGCTCGCGGATCGACGGGACCTTCTCCCTCAGCAATACGCGCCTCATCGAACAACAGGAATGCGATGTCCCGCCGCTCATCCTCGCTCGCCGTCGACTGGTCCAGCCTGGCGATGAGCCCATGGCGCGCATTCACTTCCAGCACAGGCTTTTCGCGTTCGGGCGCACGGCCGGCGGCGGCCAGCATCTTCTCAAGCTGAAGATCCATGGCGTTGTCCGGCGCCACGATGCACACGGCGCTGGTGGTCAAACGGTCGGAGATACGGACGTCGGAGACCTGATCCGCGAGCACCTCCTTGGCAAAGGCGATGAACCCGCTGACATCCTCTGCCGGGTTCGATGTGTCTGCGCTCCCCTCTGCCAAAGGGATCAGGCTGAGGTCGCTGGCGCCCTGCGTCACCGACTTGAAGGGCTTGCCTTCATAATCGACGCCCATCGTCGTCCAGAAATTGTCGACCTGATCGGGCAGCAGCAAAACCTCGATGCCCCGTGCCTTGAACCCTTCGAGCTGGGGAGACGTCGCGATCCGATCGAGGTCATCGCCGGTAGCATAGAAGATCGCAGTCTGATTTTCCTTGAGCCCCGCTACATAATCCTTGAGCGAGCGCCACTCGCCGTTCGATGCCGTCGTCTTGAAGCGAGCAAGCCCAAGCAACTGCGCGCGCCGCTCGTAGTCCTCGTAAAGCCCCTCCTTGAGCACAGCCCCGAAGTTGTTCCAGATTCCTGCGTAGCGATCGGCGTCATTCTCCGAGAGCTTGTCGAGTTCCGAGAGGATGCGATTGCTCACGCCTTTCTGGATGGCCGACAGCACGGGGCTTTCCTGGATCATCTCGCGCGACATGTTGAGAGGGAGGTCCGCGGAATCGACGAGGCCGCGCACAAATCGCAGATAGCGCGGGAGGATCTCCGCTTCACCGGTGATGAAAACCCTTCGCACATAGAGTTTGATGCGGCCATTGCGGTCGGGCTCGAAGAGGTCGAAGGGCTTGCTCTCCGGGATAAAGGTCAGCACCGAATACTCGTGCCGCCCTTCGGCCCGGTAGTGCAGCGTCATCGCCGGCTTGTCGAACTGCCCCGCCACGCTGCGATAGAAGTCGGCATACTCATCCTCGCTGATGTCCGACTTCGACCTGGCCCACAGCGCTGCGCCGTCGGCAAGCTGCCGAGCTTCTTCCTCGCTCCCGGTTTCCTCCACGAATATCGGCACCGGGACATGGCCCGACTGAGCCTTGACGATCCGTTCGATGGTGTAGAGCTCGGCATAGCTTTTCGCTTCGTCGAGCAAGGTCAGCGTTACCCGCGTTCCCCGCAAGGGAGCGGTAGCGGGATCGACCGGAGCTATGGTGTAAGTGCCCGAACCATCGGATGCCCAGCTCGCCGCCTCGTCCTCACCCGCGCGGCGGGAGACGACCTCGACTTTGCCTGCGACCATGAAGGCCGAATAGAAGCCCACGCCGAACTGGCCGATGAGCTGCTGTCCCTCGCCGTTCTTGTCGGCGGCGAGCCTGTCCATGAACGCCTTCGTCCCCGACCGGGCAATGGTGCCCAGGGTTTCAGCCATGTCGATCGCGGACATCCCGATGCCATTGTCCGTGACGGTGAGCGTACCGGCATCCTTGTCCAGCGTCACGGTGATGCGCGGCTGGGCGTCGTCGCCAAGCAGTTCGGGCCGGGAGATCGCTTCGTAGCGCAGCTTCTCGCAGGCATCGGCAGCGTTGGAGATAAGCTCGCGCAGGAACACGTCCCGGTCCGAATAGACCGAATGGACCATCATGTGCAGGAGCTTGGAAACATCGGCCTCGAAGGCCCGGGTCTCAGGGGCGGCAAACGTCTCGGTCGTCATCGTCTCTTCGGCTCACATGTTTCGGACTTACGCCAGCCAGATGGATCGGAACGTTTCCACGTTCAAGAGGGCCGACCTCGGATAGGCGGGTGAGGACTGGCAGCCCCGCCCATTTGATTTAGGAGGCTCGCATCAGCGCGCCCAGCTGTTTTCGCAGAGACGGTCCCTCCAAATGAAAATCGACATTGGTGAAGCCCTCTTTCGCAAGTGCGACAGCCAGGCTTTGCAGGTTCTTACAGCTGCCTTCTCGAGCGATCTCGAAAGCGCGCTCCATGATCGGACGTCCAGTTATCAAGCAATCCTCCCGTTCCCAATTCGTGCATCGTCGCCCTCCATCAAGGTGACGAAAAAATGAGGCCTGGCCGGTGTAGAAGATATATCCCGCGACCAGGCCCCAGGGAATCTCCAGTTGCGGGTTAGGTCAACCAGGATGAGGGTGTGTGATAAAGGCAGACCGGCAAGAACGGTTGCTGCGACCTGAAAATATTCTCCGCCTACGCAGTATCCAAACCTTGGTGGTCTCGATGCTGATAAAGTGGCCCGGCGCTAGCCTGCGGAACGTGCGCCGGGCCCAGGTTTTCACGTCAACCATGACTGTTCCTCAGGATAGGAACGTTTGGGGGGATCCGCCTGGTTTACGTGGTTCATGCCCCGATCGGCGGAGGCTCAAAAATGCGTAAGGGATAGCTGCAGTTGATCGTCCTGTTTCGGCTCGATGTTGGCCAACCGTGCGATCCTCGCCGCATCAGACAGGTCGTTGTCCTCGATGCAGACAAAATCGCGCGTGATCTCCACTTTCTCCCGCAGGCGCTGCAGAACGGCGGGAAAAATGTCGCGCAGCTGGCGGCAGTCCTCATGCGTGGCGTCGGCCCTATCGGCTTGGTCGAAGCGGTGCTGAGCCAGCGCGATTAAGGCATCGTCGGCTATCGGGCCGGTCACCAGGATACCCAATCCATCTCGGCGTCATCGACCGCTTCGAACATTTCTGGATCCGCGCCGGTGTCTCCCAGGCGCTTGCGGACCGCATCGGGGTTGCCGTCCTTCGGAAACCCACGATCCGATCTGGCGATCGAGGCGAGTTGGCCAATGAAGCCGCCTCGCTCGCTCTGTTCCAGTATCCAGCGCCCGAAAGGCAAGGATTTCGAACTGGTCTCATAGCCTCCGAGGTCAAGCGGACCATCCATCTTCGATAGTGCAGGCATCGCAGAATCACTCCTTGGTGGAATGACACAATGCTATATGTTCCTCATTTGTTCTGCAATCCGTTACGGTCAGGTTATGGGAACGAAACGGTTCGAGACAGTCTTCGACTACTCATTGTGTCACTGCGGTCGCGTGTCGCGGTGGACACTAGGCGCGGCTGAAGTGCAAGCCTGCGGTAGCCGCGAAGCGCGGTGCAGCCCGTCAGAGCGACGCTGATGCCATGCCGGTTCTGCACTTCGAATGGCGAGGAATCCCTTCTCGACGAACTGGCCGCCCGCATGTGGGCATCGTGCGAGACGTGAGACCGGCGACGCAGCGGACCAAGGAATAGGACTATGCTGGGCCGCACTGGCAGTTCGTGTTCCGGAACTATGCGCGCACATTCCTGGCAGCGGCGCGCAGGGATCACGATCGCGACGGGTAAGCCCAGCCCCCGGGCCGGATGAACCGTTTCGCGATCGACTTTATCGATATCGCCGGGCGCGAGGCGGAGCAGGAGCCCATCCAGCCCTGCGGCTGGCCCTTGCCTAGCTCTCGACCAGCCTCATCGCAGAGGGCTGGCAAATAGAGCGCTTTTGGACCCGCTTGACGTAACCGCCCGGCACCCACGGCATGAACCTTTACTTTCGGACGCGGGATGTTTCGATCTATCTCAACCGCTGGAAAATCCTGGCTAAGGAGCCATCAGAGCCACGAAAGCGGGGGAGCTCAAAGCGTGGTCGAGGCTGAGAAACGCGACCGGCAAACCGATAAGGATCGAGGCGACGGCAGCGACGCCCCAATAGCGCCGGGTCATTCGCGCTCTCCCGCATGATCAACCAAAACTATGTCGATCATCGCCCGAAAGAAGGCGAGCAAATCCGCCGCCGGCATCGCAGGAACTTGGAAGGCGCCGTGATCGATGGCGCGCTCGACGTCTTCTTCCGTTGCCTTGCGGCGAGCAACCGATACGTCCATCCGACAATCTCCGATTTCTGTCGGTCAAATCATGGACTTGCATAACACAGATTAATCTCGCACGACGTTGCATTCGTGAACACAGGATTTGAAATCTGGCAGAAGTTTTTGAAATTTTTATTCCGCAGGCCCGGCCTATCGCGGCAGCGCAAACGCTTTCCTCGTAGGCCTCGAGATGCCTAGTTGCCTTCCTCATGATACGGGCTCGGCTGTTCGAAAAAGCCCGTAGCGACCGCCGCAATCCCGCCTGCAACGATCAGCAAGATTATGGCCCCCACCACGAAAAAGCGGAGGAGTGGCCGCTTCCCGCCAGGAGGTGTCACGAGGTCTTTATCCGTAATCGACATCATAAGCTCCGGTAGCTGAAAACCGCCCGTCGTAGGTGGCTTTCCAGAACCGCCAACTCGTGCTGATGTTTCCTGACATTCTTACGTTAGGTTCAGAGCATTAAGAACGAAGATATTTGGAAACGCCAACGTGTCGGTGTGCGGGTTGGTCGACGGCTCTATTGCCAGAAAAATGGCTTCCGCAGCGGTATAAGTCGCCACGAGAGGGCTGTCTGGCCTGCCGTGGGTGGGGTTACAAACGTAAGTGATAGCCAAGGGCGTTGTCGCCTCACCAACCGTGGGAAAGGCAACTAGGCCACCCAAGGCAGTCGACAACGTATTATGGAGGTCCGCGCGATCATCCTGCCGACTTACCTTTGAAACTACGCACAGAGCAATGTCTGCTCCCCTCCCGTTTTCGCCATTCCGGGCGACGAGCGCTGCGCTTTGTAGCCGCTGACGTGACTGACGTGACCCCCGGATTTCCTCCAATCGGGATTAGAGCTGGGCAGCAACAACCGATCGGCTTCCATCTCGCCACCCCAAAACAAAATTCATATTTGACGCCCACGGAAAAGCTTGAGCAAAAAGAGGCGTAGAATGTCACAATCGGCAGTTTAATGCCCTCCCTATATACGTTTCTTTGAGAATGGCTCATGCAAAGCCATGACGCCTATGCCCTCCTCAAGAAACAAAGGTTCCTAAGCAAGATGGACCGCAACGACATTAGTAATTCCAATTCTTTCCTTACCAACTCTGAAGCTGCAGACTTCCTCCGCTTGTCTCCTCGAACACTAGAGAAACAAAGGGTTGTTGGGGGCGGCCCCCCATTCAGAAAATTTGGAAGACGAGTTCTGTATGCCCAAACCGATCTTCAAAAATGGGCTGAAGATCGCAGGTTCGACAGCACATCTCAGTTTTGAATTTTGCTCGGGCGCGGCCACCCGCATTCCACGCCCCAAACTTTTCGCCCCTCCCTCCGATCATGCATCTTATGAAAAATCAGAACATCGCACGCACACCGAGGACAGTCGATACGCCGGAAACATCCTTACCCGCCGCAATTGCCAGATCTGCCCTCCCACCAAGCTTGCCTTTCAGTGACGCGTACATAGGGTGCAAGCGATCGGTTACGCTAGCAGCGAAGGCAGGCACCAATTTAGAGGCTTTCGGAGCCCGCACCGACATGCTGCGCCGGTAGTTCCTGAAACTCGAAATCTGTCTCAGCTTCAGGACCGACCACGAACGACTCGCAATAGCCCGCCTTGCCGCGCGCAAGAATTTCGCATTGTTTCGAGACCAGCAACTGACCTTGCAGTTCTGACCAGTGAGGTACCAGCCGCTCGATACCGACCAGCGCGTAAGTACGCTTCCGATCGGGACGAAATCCTGCCGCATCCAATGCTACAGGGTAACCGTCGGATTGAGAACGCCTGCCTGATGACGATAATCTCAAGAGACGGTCATAGCGACGTCGCTGAAGAGGTCTCTCGATCGGGGATTACGATGCAGGCGGAGATACCGGGTAAAGAACGAGGCCGCCGATAGACTGCGGATTCCGACCATCGCGCGCAGGCATTCCGATTTGATGCCGCGCAGCGTT
>NZ_JARVRY010000051.1:0-8940 GCF_030209485.1 Novosphingobium sp. fls2-241-R2A-195 | reverse complement strand
GAACCTGATCCTGCCGTAGATCGACGGTTCCTACACCACCCCGCGGGACACGACCACGAGCCCCGCGTTCTTGCCGACGAGCGTTTAATCGCTTTTGCCACAGCTGGCCTATCCGGGGCGCGGGAAAGTGCGAGGAAACCGTTGGCTAGCCAACCTCATGAATGCGATTCCAGGCAATCCATGGGGAGCCATCGTTCCCTCGCGTGGTGATTAGGGACGGGCCGGCGATGCTGCATGACTATCCTTCGCTGACCCGCCTGACAGGCTTCAAGTGCTCCGCCAAAATACTCGCGCTTTCTGCGCTCGCTTCCTTGACGGCTTTCACGGTGGACATAGCAAGCGCGAATCCGGTGGCTTCATCCACGGGGGACGATCTGACCCGGCCCATTGCTCAGGACCTTGCACCGCGCTGGCTCGAGCCTGTGGGACCGGTCCGGGTCCAAGGTTCCACCTGGCTGGTCGGTTTCACGCACTTGAATGTGGTGATGATCGTGACCGAAGAAGGACTGATCCTGATCGATGCCGGCCTTCCGCAAGCCGCCCCCTTGGTCGAAGCAAGTCTCGCGTCCGCTGGCTTCAGCATCAGGGACGTAAGATACATTCTCAGCAGCGAACCGCATTACGATCATGCGGGAGGAATTGCAGCATTGGCCAGGGACAGCGGCGCGAAAGTGCTGGCCAGCGCTGCCGGTGCGCGGGTTTTACGCGCCGGGCGCAGCGGACCGGAGGACCCGCAGCGCTCATTCTTGTTCACCTACCCACCAGTCCGCCGGGTGACTGCCGTACGCGATGGACAGCGGATTCGGCTTGGAAGCGTGGTAGTTACCGCACACGCCACTCCGGGGCACACGCCCGGCAGCATGAGTTGGTCGTGGAGGTCATGTTCCGGATCAGCGCATGGAGATGTTCGGCCTGCCTGCGCGGACATTGTCTTTGCCGCCAGCGTCAACTCGCTGACCGACAACGTCTATCGATATACCGACCGTCCCGACGTTATCCGCGAGTTTCGCCAGACCTTCAAGTTGGTTCGCTCACTTTCCTGCAACATCCTAATCACAGGTCACCCAGAACATTCCGGCGGAGAAGAGAAGCTGGCAAGACTTCGCCTTGCGCCAGATGGCTATCGTACCCCAAAGGCGTGTGAAGTTCTCGCGGACCGATACGAGGCCGCATTCGACGCTCGCCTTCGCCAGGAGAAGCAATAGCTGTCGCCGGTTGAGGCCAACCTGCTCGCCAAGCTGTGCCGATCTCACCCCCGTTCCGCAGGAAGCCGGTCGCTGAGCGACAAGATCGGAGGACTTCGATCTGGAATGCACGCGTTCATGAATATTCGTCGTTTAACTCATCACGTGGCCATTGCGGCGACCCTGCTTGCCGCTACTGCCCCTGACCTCGTTGGCATGGCCTGTGCCACCGGCGCGCCGGGCAATTTGATGGTGCCTGAGGCCGCCACACTTTCCGGCACCGTCGCTGGCGCCGCGCAGGGTGATGTCGAGGTGTTCCGAGGAATCCCTTATGCCGCGCCGCCGACAGGCAATCTGCGCTGGCGGGCACCGCAGCCCGTACAGGCGTGGAAGGGCATTCGTGCCGCAAGCGCCTTCGGCGCGGACTGCATGCAGGATACGCAGAACAATCCGATGCCGCCAGGACACGCTGTCAGTGCGTCGGAAGACTGCCTCTATCTCAACGTCTGGCGCCCCGCAGGAACGACCTTGGGAGAGCATCTTCCGGTCATGGTATGGATTCATGGCGGCGCGTTCATCATGGGGTCGGGTGCGATGTCGACCTACGATGGCGGCGCGCTCGCCCGGCAGGGCGCGATGATCGTAACGATCAATTACCGGCTGGGCCGGTTCGGGAACTTCACGACACCGGCGCTGCGTGCCCAGCAGGGGCGCATCGGCGAGGCGACGGCCAATTTCTGGCTCATGGACCAGATCGCCGCATTGCGCTGGGTCAGGGACAATGCCAGCGCATTTGGAGGCGATCCAGACCGGGTAACCGTCATGGGAGAATCGGCGGGGGCCGTCTCCGTCGCCGCGTTGCTTGCCGTGAAGCAGGCGCGGGGCCTGTTCCAACAGGCCATCATGGAATCCGGGTCACCCCGCAAGACGCTCCTGCCTCTTGCTCAAGCGGCGGAAGCGGGCCGATCCTGGGCGATGTCCAAGGGTGTCGCGAGCGATGACCCAGCCGCTTTGCGCAGCCTTTCGGCAGCGTCCGTGCTCGACGCTCCGGTTACGGCGGTGAGCGAACCGGTCGAGGACGGCGAAATGTTGGCACAAGCCCCGTTCGGCACGTTTGCAAACCAACAGGCAGCTGCAGTGCCTTTGCTGGTCGGCGCGAATGATTGGGAAGAAAGCCTGCTACGCTGGCTGCCGGACGGGTTGCCGGCGCTGCGTCAACGTCTCGGCTCCCATGCCGCCGAAGGTCTGAGACGCTACGACGCGCCGCACATCGGCGAAAAGGCGGCCCTGACGCGGATGTGGGGGGATGCCGCCATGGTCGAGCCGGCGCGGCAGACCGCTCGCATGTCCGCCAGTGCCGGAAATCCGGTGTGGCTTTATCATTTTTCCTACGTGCCGGAGGCCTTGCGCGCCAGTCGCCCTGGCGCCGGTCATGGCGATGAGATCGAGTTCGTCTTCGCCAGCCCATCGGCCGGGTCGAGCGCGGGCTGGAGCCAGAAGGACCAGGCGATGGCGGCGGCGATCTCGGCGCGGTGGGTCGCCTTTGCACGAACGGGAACCCCGCAAATTCCAGGCCTAGCCCAGTGGCCGCAGGTACTGCCGGACGACGACGTCCTCCTGGAGTTCACCAATTCCGGCCAGCACGTCGTGAGGAATTTCGGCAAGCAGCAGCTCGACTTCCTACAGGCAAACGCCAGCTCAGGTTCGATCTATAACTCCAAATAGAGTGTTTCGACGGCACCAATGCCTGGATCGAAACCGTGTTGAGCCGCAAGTCATAGAACCATGCTCGGCTTACCCGGATCGAAGATGATTGAAGTGCACCGATGCGCCTGAACGTTACCGGGATCGGAGGCCCGCTCATGCGGGCGTGAATAAGCGCGCGGCACGATTGCGGCAGGCCCGCGCGCTTCCTAGATCGTGACCATGCAACAGACCATCATTCAGGCCGCGGCGCTGATCGTGCCGCTCGTGATCGCGATTGTGTTCCACGAGGTCGCACACGGGATGGTGGCGCGCTTGCTGGGGGATCCCACCGCCTACGAGCAGCGCCGCCTGAGTCTCAATCCGCTACGCCATGTCGACCCGGTGGGGACGGTCGCGCTTCCGGGCATGCTGGCGCTCGCCGGCGCGCCGGTGTTCGGCTGGGCGAAGCCGGTGCCGGTCGACTACCGCAGGCTGAAGAACCCCCGGCTAGGCATGATGGCGGTGGCGGCGGCGGGACCGCTCACCAATCTCGTGCTGGCAGGCATCGGCGCGGTCCTGCTCGGCCTGGTTGCCAGAAACGCGACCGTCGGTCCGGTCCTGGGCTTCGCGGCGCTCAACCTGCAGAACTTCATGTTCATCAACATATTCCTGGCGCTGTTCAACTTGCTGCCGATCCCACCGTTCGACGGTTCGCATATCGTCGAGGGCTTGCTGCCGCGAACGGCGGCACGCGCCTACGCCCGACTGCGACCCTGGGGTTTTCCGCTGCTCATCGTGCTGCTGCTGGTCGTGCCGTACCTGTGGCCGGAGCTCGGCCTCGTACAGCGGGTGGTCCAGCCCCCGTTCGACTGGGCGGCGGAGCGCTACCAAGCCCTCGCGCGCTTCGTGGCGCGTGCGTGAGCCGGCCCCGATCGGCTCGGCCAGTACCCCGGCAATCGACGGCCGCTCAGGGGGACGAGAGGCGCGTTGAGCGAAACCGATCCGACTTCAAACGAACACGGTAACCGCAATCACTGGTTTTCGCCGACATGATCGCTCAGGACCCGATCGATCATCGCATGAAAGAACGCCAGCAGATCAGCGGCGGTCATCTGGGGCACCGGAAAGTAGCCCTCCACTACCGCCTGCTCAACGTCGTCCTCGGTCGCTCTGCGTAAGGCATCGACCACGTCCATCGCAATTCCCCTGCTACCCACGCCAGACTAATCGGCGACACCGCCGTAACATGGAATGCTCGTGCCTGACGCCGTACTCGTGTACATAACCGCCGTACCGTGAGGGACTTTTCCCGAAAGCCCCAGCAGTCGACTGGCCCGGCCTGCTCCCGCAGTGCCGGGCCTTTTCGCGAGCGGCGGTCATTGAAAGCCTTTGGTCGCCGGGCGCCTCGGGCATGCCGTCGCCGCCGATGGACCAGGCCCGGCTCCGGCCGCTCAGGGTTTCCACGCCCCGCCGCGTTCAGCGACAGACGCGGACCTTGCGATGATGACGCCATTCCGTCCAGCAACGGTGATGATGCCCGCGATACCGGCGATCGTTCCAATGACGCGGGCGCTCGTAGCGGTGATGATCACGATAGTGGCGACGATGGTCGCGGTAGTCGCGGCGATCCTCGTACCTGTGGCGATCGCCGCGCGGATGCGCGTCCGCCGTGACCGTCATGCCAAGGCTGCTCGCCACCATCGCAAGTGCCAGAGATAATTTCAGAATTTTCATCAGGGCCTCCTTATGGAAGGTCCTGAAAAGCCGTGCCCGCATGAATTGCCGATTTACGCCTCGGCGAACCGCCGCTGGTGCGCGGTCCTCCGAGCGCGCGACACCCCGCGGCGATCAGGTCACCTCACGGCGTACAAGAAATGGTAGGGATCATCCGCCACCCCGGGTGGGCACTTGGTTTCCGATCCGGCCATGTTCAGCACGATACCCACAAGCTCCGCCAGATCCCCTTCGTCCGCCGGCCAGCCGGCAAACGAAGCGACCTCGCGAGCCGCGGCGATTTCATCCTCAGTCGGGGTACGGAACGCTTGCGCGGCCATCTGTCGCTCCTGAATCGGACGACCAGCGTAATAAAAAGATGGCGCCAGGACCAGTTACAGGTTCGCAAAGGGCGCACTTGTTTTACCTCCGCCTCGACAGGAGCAAAGGCGACTATCCGATCGTCGGTTGGCTTCTACGCGCGGTGCGCGGCAAGAGACCGGGGATCAACGCGACCCGCAAAGCCCTCACATGGTGACTCTCAGGATTTGAGCTTGAGAACCCGCTGGTCGGAGCCGTCGATCCGTCCGGCGTAGCGAACGAGATCGGCCAGCGAACTGGCGCCCATCTTGCGCATGACGTGCCCGCGCCGCACCTTGATCGTCACCTCGCTGAGCGAAAGCTCCGAGGCGATCTGCTTGTTGAGCAGACCGGCGACCACGAGGTCCATCACCACTCGTTCGCCCGCGTTCAGCGATGCATGGCGCTCCAGCAGCACGGACTGGACTTCGGCGCCCTCGCGCATCTGACGGTCCAGCAGCAAGGCTTGCTGGATCGCGTCCAACAGGTCCTGGTCGCGAAAGGGCTTGGTCAGGAATTCGACCGCACCGGCCTTCATAGCCCGCACCGACATGGGAATATCGCCGTGAGCGGTGATGAAAATCGTCGGCATGATGATGCCGTGCGAAGCCATTTCATCCTGGAAATCCAGACCGCTCAGGCCGGGCATGCGCACGTCGAGAACCAGGCAGGAAATGCGGTTCGGCCGTTCGAAGGCCACGAAGTGTCTGGCTGACGGAAAACTCATCGAGTCGAGCCCGACCGAGGCCAGGAGATCGGCAAGACCGGCGCGCACCGAAGGGTCGTCATCGACGATATAGACGATCGTATCGGGATCGTCGCCGGGATGGGTGGTGCTCATACCGGCACCACCATACGCCCGGGCAGGCTGAAATGGAAACTGGCCCCGCCTTGCGGCCCGGCCTCTGCCCAGATCCGCCCGCCATGGGATTCGACGATCGAGCGGCTGATGGCAAGGCCCATGCCGATCCCGCCATTCTTGGTGCTGTAGAAAGGATCAAAGATCTGCTCGGCGCGCTGCGGATCGAGCCCCTGCCCGGTATCGCCAACGGTAAACCGGACCACTTCATCGGTTTGACCGGTGACCGCAATCATAAGGGTACGAGTTCCGACCGCACAGCCTGCCATCGCTTCCACCGCGTTGAGAATGAGATTGATCAGGACTTGCTGGATCTGCACCGCATCGCCGAACACCTGCGCCGTATCGGTGCCTGCCTCGCTGGTGCGAACGATCCCATTACGGTCCAGTTCGCGGCGGCAAAGCGCGAGCACCTCGCTCACGAGTGTGCGGGTATCGCACCACTCCACCTTGGCCGCTGCGGGCTTCGAGAGATTGCGAACGCGATCGACGATGCCGCTCGCCCGGTTGGCATCGGCGATCATGCGCTCCAGGGCTTGCCGCGCCTTGTCGATATTGGGAGGGTCGCCAGCCAGCCAGTTCCGGCAGGCGCCCGCGCTCGAGACGATGCCGGTCAACGGCTGATTGACCTCGTGAGCGATCGAGGTGGCCATCTCACCCAACGTATTCACGCGCGACAAACGTGTGAGCTGGATCCGCGCCTGGTGTTCGGCACCCAGCGCCGAGGAGCGTTGCAAGCCCAGGTAAGCCGTCGCCGCTATCGCGCACATGCTGAGGATGCAATTGACGGTTCCCGCTTCGTACATCCCTTCCCTGGTCAGGATGAAACTCGCCAGCGTCAGACCGGCACACAAGGCCGTGATAACAAGGACGCCAAACGTCCTGAGGAATCCGGCGGCAATGAGGATCGGGGCGACGTAGAAAACGGCTACCGCGATCTCGAAATTGGTCAGCGTGTCTGCGGTGAATATCAAGCCGGCCAGGAATACCAGCAGGACGGAACGCGCGACCGGCCCGCCGATCCGGCCGCCTATCAGTGATGGTCGCTGGTCAGTCGGCGATCGGATCACGGCCGGTTCCATTTTATTATTAATCGGTACGGGCGTGACGATAACTGGCGGTCGGCATTAACAACTCAGGGCCATCGCGACCGGACGAAACCACGAGCAGTCCCCCGCTCAAGCGTCGCCCCCGCACAGAACGACGGACGGTGCTCGCCCCGCGAGTGATGATGCTTCGCTTTATCGCATTTGCGATGAACGCTCGCAATCCCTTCCTGCAATATACCTTAGTATATCGACAGAACACCATGCCCTTATGGAAACATCTTCCGAATGATTATATCATGATAGATCAATAAATTAACGGCTATTAAGTTTTTCTCACCCACAACAACAGAGTTACTGAGTGGTTGATCTCTCAATTTCCCCAAATTTTTATAATATTCTTCAGAAAAATGAAGAATTTTTGTCATATAAATTATCGCATACAAAGCATTGAATGGATTGGGTCGATGGTTGGCAGATAAAGGCGCGCATCATGAAAATAGCGCGCACCTGCGAACCGGCAGGAGAGACGGATGCCTAACTATTATTTCCACGTGACCGATGGCCAGAATTATCCGGATTTGCGGGGGATGCCTCTGGCCGATCTGCATGCGGCGAAGAAGGAGGCCGTCCAATTTACCGGCGACATGCTCATTCAGGCGCCCGACGATTTCTGTTCAGGTAAGCAATGGTCGGTGAAAGTCGTCGATGAAGAGAAAAATCTGGTATTCGAGGTCGTCGTCAATGCCAGCAATTACACGACGGAAATGCCGGTAGCCCATTAGCGACTGCGAGGCGAGCTTAGGTACCGGTGATCTGACGGGCCGGCAGCGTGAAGATGAACTTGGACCCGCCCGATAGTTCCGGGTTCGCCCAGATACGGCCTCCGTGGGATTCGATGATCGATCGGCTGATCGCGAGGCCGAGGCCGATGCCATCTTCTTTGCTGCTGTAGAAAGGGTCGAAGATCTCATCCAGCCGGTGCTCATCGATGCCCGGTCCCGTGTCTGCGACGCTGATCTGCGCGCTCTGTTCCTGCATAACGATACCGATCGTCACGCCCTGTGCCGCCGAGCGCCTGGCCCCTGCCATCGCCTCTAGCGCATTGAGGATCAGGTTGATCAGAACCTGCTGAATTTGAACGGCATCGGCAAAGACGAAGGTGGGTCCGTTGATCACTTGTGTGACGACGCGAGTTCCATGCCGATCCAATTCTCGACGGCACAACATGACGACGTCCGCGACCAGCGCCTCGGCATCGACCCACTCTGCCTTGGGAGCCGCGCGCTTGGACATCTTGCGCACGCGATCGACGATCCCACAAGCACGCCCCGCATCGGCGAGTATGCGCGCGACTGCCTGCTCTGCCTTGATGACGTTGGGCGGCTCGCTACCAAGCCAGTTGCGACAGGCGCTCGCACTGGCGACGATGCCGGTTAGCGGCTGCTTGACCTCATGAGCAATCGATGTGGCCAACTCACCCAGCGTGCTGACCCGCGAGAGACGCACCAACTGCGACCTGGACGTCTGCTCGGCCTGCAAGGCCGAAGACCGCTGCAGTGCCAGGTAAGTCGTGGCCGCGATGGCGCATATGCTGAGCATGCAATTGACAAGGCCAGCCTCGTAAGCGCCTCGATCATTCAGGATCACACTGCAAAGGGTCAAGGCGCAGCATACTACCGAGCAGGTCAGCACACCGCGCACGGAAAGAAAGGCCGACGCTATGAGCACCGTCGTGACATAGAAGACCGCGACCGCGATCTCGTAGTCCGTGAGCGTATCTGCGATGAAGATCGTGCCGATTGCAGCGCAGAGCAATGCCAAGCGAGCGGGCCGCGACGTACGGCCGGAGGTTGGCGCCAAAGCAATGCGAGGTGACCTTGGAATCATTCGCTATCAGTCCTTTCGCACCAGGCGCATGGATCATCCAAGCAACGCTCAGCACCGCGAATCGATGCCCTGCGAATATCCTTTCGTACATGCCGGGAACACCATGCCTTTCTGGTAAATCCGGGCACATCCGGTAAGTGGCTATCGAGTCGGCCGTGAACAATGCGATGTTCGTTTCGGCGACGGGTAGATTGCGTCCGAT
>NZ_JARVRY010000037.1:0-11330 GCF_030209485.1 Novosphingobium sp. fls2-241-R2A-195 | reverse complement strand
AATCACATTCTCATCCTGATTGACGCGCAATCATCATCCAGTTTGTCGCGCTACACCTGGAACTGTCGTTTGGAACTTAGGTCAGCACCGCAGGTTCTAGACGACAACTCGTCGAACAGTTCGGCCAGTGGGATTCATTTAAGGAGAGACCCATGTTTCGCTGGGCCATCATTTTTGCCGTTATCGCACTTATCGCGGCGCTTTTGGGCTTTGGCGGCGTAGCAGGTCTTTCCGCCAGCCTTGCCAAGATTTTCCTGCTCGTAGCAGCCGTGATTTTGGTGGCCGGGTTCGTTTTTGGTCGCGGCAAGCGGGTGCCCTGAGGCAAGCCCCGTAAAAGCGTCCGCCACTGGTAACGTCCGCGTCCAAAGCCGGGCCATCGGACTGGCGGCAACGAATGTGGACGTTCCCCGATCACCGTTGCCCCGCTTCTCCCGCCGGAAAAAACCGCTCGATAACGTCCCTTGCCAGGCGGGCTGGCCGCATCGTCGATGCATCGAGACAACACCAGCTGGACTTTACCTCAGCAAGCACCTCTTCCCCTCGCCTGATCACCGTTTCGTAGAAGGCTCGAGCCCCCTGAACCTTCTCCAGAAGCACCGTGGCGATGACATCGTCATCCAGAAAAGCCGGTTTCCGGTATGTGATCTCGTGCTTAATCGCCACCCAAAGATGCTGACTGATTGCGTCAGCAGGGGCCAACGCGCGCCAGTGATCAACCACTGCAGCCTGAACCCATTTCAGGTAGCTGGCATTGTTGACATGGCCCATGAAGTCGATGTCGTTCGGATCGATGCCGATCGGAAACTGGTGAGGAATAGCGTGGTTCACCTATAGGTCAATAACACTCCCTTTTAGTCAAAGAAAGCGGATAGGGCCTGCCGAACGGTTCAAGCGAGGCCGCCCCCGGGCACACTTCGCCTTTGCTCGCACGGGTGAGCGCGATTGATCAGTCAACGGGTCCTCCGCCGCAACGTGATCCGCGTCAGTTCGCAAGGCTGGCCCAATCTCAAAGCGAACCCAGGCCAGATGCCGGTGCCATTGTTGACGTAGAGGGCCATGTCACCAACGGCGTAGTGGCCCGAGACGAAGCCGCCATTCCC
The DNA here is from genome assembly GCF_030209485.1 of Novosphingobium sp. fls2-241-R2A-195. Lineage (NCBI taxonomy): Bacteria > Pseudomonadati > Pseudomonadota > Alphaproteobacteria > Sphingomonadales > Sphingomonadaceae > Novosphingobium > Novosphingobium sp. fls2-241-R2A-195. The sequence goes on along the minus strand of NZ_JARVRY010000037.1, from coordinate 10,230 downwards.
CCGCCCGACCAGACGGTCGAGCCCGACGATCATGCCGCCATGGGTGTGCCCCGACAACTGTAGCGCCACGCCATGATCGCCAGATTCGCGCGCCCGCCCCGGCTCGTGATCGAGCAGGACAACCGGTGCGCCAGACGGTGCCCCATCCAGGGCCTTCCCGAGGTCCGGGAGCGGTTTGCCGACACCGCGCGCCGACGGATCGGTGAGACCTGCAACGACCAAGGCTCCCTTGCCGCGCTCGATCACCGCATGCGTGTTCGCCAGAACCCGCATGCCTAGCGAAGCAAGGTGTGCCATCCACGCATCGTAACCGGAGAGATATTCGTGATTACCAGGGCTGAGCCAGACGCCATCGCGCGCGCGCAAGTCGCGCAAGGGTTCAACGCCCTCGCGCCGGTTCTCGACACTGCCGTCGATCACGTCACCCGTTATCACGATCAGGTCAGGCTCGAGACGATTGGTCGCCTCGACCACGGCGCGGCTCCAGTTTGCGGGAAAGAGCCGGCTGATATGCAGGTCGGTGAGGTGAACGAGGGTATAGCCCTCGAAGGCTTCAGGAAGGTCCCGTATCGTGATCGTCACCTTGCGCAGACGCGGCACGCCGATGGCCTGCCACACGCCGATCGCCGCCAGCACGAAGGCCACCCCGGCAATGGCATAGCGCGCTTCGACCCAAGGCGCCGCGCCGCCGATCCCGGCTATCGTCGCAGCCAGCCTCAACGCGTCGAGCGCGATCTGGAAGACAGCCAGCAAGGCGATGCCTCCGAACAGCCAATTGAGCAGGATGATAAGCAGGCGCGGGAACTCCGGGCTGAAGACCGATCCCGACGAGAGACGGCTCCACAGATGGAACTGTGAGCCGATGAGCAGGACCAAGGCGACTGTCAGTTTGATGCCGTCCGCCCAGGGCAGCGGCAACAGCGTGCGCGCCACGACGTAGGCCCATGGTAGTGCGAAGATCAGGTGGAACATTGCTTGGGGTTCAACCGAAGGTCACGCCGGTCATCGCCTCGGACCGGGACCAGAGCTGCGCGGCCATTTCGGCATCCAGCGCCTGCGGTTCGATCTTGCCGGGGCCCGGCGGCCCCTTCAGCTCTCGCAGACCCTGAGGCCCGAAATACTGGCCGCCGCGGATGCTTGGCATGGTCGCTGCCATCACTTGCGGCAATGCGCCGTCAGCGGCGGAATGGCCGATCAGCTTGAGCGCGATCGAGCCGCCCCAGGCCATCAGCCGACTGCCCGGCCCGGGACCGTTGGCGATCAGGTCAGTGGCAGCAGCGCCGGGGTGGGCTGCAACGCTGGTAATCCCCCAGTCCTTCGCCCTGCTGCGCCGGTCAAGCTCGAGCGCGAACATCAGCATCGCAAGCTTGGACTGCGCATAGACTGGCCAAGGCTTGTAGCCTTGCACATATTCGAGGTCATCGAGCCGGAAGCTGCCGCTGCGATGGGCGATGCTGGAGACCTCGACCACGCGGGCCCTGCCCGCGATCAGAAGGGGCAGCAGCCGCCCGGTCAACGCGAAATGCGAGAGATAATTGGTGGCGAACTGCATCTCATGGCCGTCGATCGTGGCTTCGCGCCGCGGCAGCGCCATGATGCCGGCATTGTTGACGAGGATATCGATCGGGCGTCCACTCGCCAGTTGCCGTTCGGCAAAATCGCGAACCGAGCCAAGGCTGGCGAGATCAACGAGATCGAAGCGCACCTGGGAACCGGGGTGACGGTTGCGGATCAGCGTTTCGGCAGCGCGCCCCTTGTCCGGGTTGCGGCCTGCGAGGGTCACCTCGGCCCCGGCTCCCGCCAGGGCAAGCGCCGTCTCCAGACCCAGGCCGCCCGTCGCGCCGGTGACGATCGCCAGCCTGCCGGACTGGTCGGGAATATCCTTGGTGGTCCAGCTCGCCATATTTGCTATCCTTCGCATCGATCAGCCACAGGAGGGCGCTGAGCGCGATATTGTGCACTCAGTGCAAATATACAAGAAGTGCAAGAAACAATCTCACCCGCTTCGGTCGGCCTGCGTGAGCGCAAGCGATCGCAAACCCGCGCCCGCATCCAGGACGAAGCCATGCGTCTGTTCCTGGAACGCGGGTTCGAGGCGACGACGCTCGACGACATCGCTCGAGCTGCAGACGTTTCGCGGCGCAGTCTGTTCCATTATTTCGGGTCGAAGGAGGAGATCGTCTTTTCCACCAAGGCCGATTTTCCGACGCTCGTGGCTGACGCGATCAGGCGGAGACCAGTCGACGAGGCCCTGCTGGACATGGTTGAGAATGCCTTCCTGGAACTCGCGGAAACTCACCTTTCAGAACGCGCACGCAACCTTGCTAGGCTCATCCAGGACACGCCGGCGCTCAGCGCGGGCGATCAGGCCAAGTACGAGAAGGTCGAACGCGTCCTCGCGAGCGCGCTCGCCCAGAAGAAGGGCCGCCCCGAGACCGACATCGAATGCCGCGTCACCGCCACGGCCGCGATCGGAATACTGAAGTTATCGACGCAGGCCTGGCTGGTCGGAAGCGATGCCGGTCCCAGCACCTTCGGCAAGGCCGCCTTTGCGGCTTTGCGACGAGTTGCCGGCTAGCCGCCTAGTGAGGCGTGTTGCCCCCCAGCTATGAGCGCCGCAGCAAGGCTTGTGGGCTAACCGTCCCATCGGAGCGAGCCGGTGCTAACAAGCTGGAATCCTGTTCGCGCTGTCTGTGAAGAACTTTGCGTGAGACCGCCCCCTTGGCGAAGCGCTCTGAACCAACTGGCGTTTCAAGTGTCAAACTCGCAACGATTCTGCCGGGATCGTCGTTCGTACGGATCGAGATGCCGCAGGTCCACTTGGTCGAAGCCGCAGTCGCTGTGCGACGTTCGCTTTATCTCCGCTTGCCCGAGATTGCGCGACTTGTGCCCAACCCCGGGCGTCAAATTGGCGACTAACAATTGGATACTGCGCCAAACGAGCGAGGTTACCGGTTGCAAACAGTGCTAGGATGCTTTTCAGCCTCCAATTCTGTGTGGAAACAAAGGGCGAGGCACGAGGGACGGCAAGATGCGGGAATGGTCTGAAGGGGAGCTTCGACAAAAGCTGTCCGCCCGGCAGTACGAGGTTCTCTCGCTGGTTGCCCGGCACCTGTCTTCCAAGGAGATCGGCGCAAGCCTTGGCCTCTCCTATAAGACCATCGACAATCATGTCGCCGACCTGATGGTCAAGCTGGGGGTTTCCAGCCGGGCTGATGCGGCCCGTATTTTCCTAGACGCATCAAAGGGTAGGGAGCGACTACCTAGTGCGCCGCAACCGCTCGACAGCGACGCGGATGCCGAGGCACAGAGCATTCGTCCGGAAGAAACGAGACGCGGAGGAGAAGACCAAGCGAGGGCAGAACACTCTCGATGGGAATTCTCACGGCTCTTCAGTCTTCCTCCGGTCGGGGGCTCCCGTCATGACCTGACGATAGCGCAGCGCATGGCGATGATGGGACAGGTTGCGCTTGTCTCCGTCGTCGGTCTGGCCGCGATCGTCACGGTGATGGTCGGAATTCTCAGCCTGCTCGGCAGGTAAGCTTCATTTTACGGCAAACCTCAGCGTGATTCACGCATCGGAGAAACTTATGCGTCTTTCGGAAGCAGGCGGACGAGCGGTCGCCACGGAAATTTCTGGCATGTTCAAGAGCGTCGACACAGCCCTTTTTGACGCCGCGCGCCTTGCTGCGACCATCATGGAGACCAATGCCGCATCCAGCGTCCCGCCGGCCCATCTGCAAAGTGCGCTGGATTCGGCAGCCGCCGGTTTCGCCAAGCTGGTGGAGGGCCGCAAGGACATGGTGCAGATGCATCGCAAGCTCGCCTTCATCAAGGGCGAATCGCAGCACCGGGAAACGGATTGGGGCTGCTTCGGCGACGATAGCCCGAGTGGGCTGCTCAAGACCCCCGAGATGGCGACAACCCGAGCGTAAATCCGAAAAGGGGATGGCCTTGACGTTGAGCGTCGCAGGTTGAAGTCAAGGCCATGCTCCTGAACCTCGTCTTCGGAATACTCATGTTCGCATCCTGCATGCCAGCGCTGCTGTGGGGCGGATGGGAAGGGCGCAGGATATGCCTTATGTTCGTGGTCGCTGCGCTGGCGACCTATATCGGCGCAACGACGTTCAAGACCCAGATCAGCCTCGCGCACTCCACGGTCATGGTGGACTTCGTGCTGCTCATCGGCCTCGCCCATCTCGCGGCGAAAACCGACCGGTACTGGCCCTTGTGGATATGCGCGTTTCAAGCACTCAGCGTCATCTCCTTCCTGGCCTGGGAAATCGTTCCCAATACGCCCCGGCTGTTCAAGGCTGCCTCGGCGGTGTGGAGTATCCCTCAACTGATAGTTCTGTGCGTCGGTCCAATTCTCGACCTTCGGCAGTCCTCGCGGGGAGCGCGCCGTGCTGAACCTCCATACGCTGACTGACGAACTGGCGCATATCCTCGGAGATCACGCCGAGATCGAGTGCGAAATCGACAACGTTCAGTCCTATCTCGACGGGATTGCCGTACGCCGCAAGGTTGCCCCCGACATCGATGAATGCGCCTGGCTGATGCTCCTTAGCCTTTACCGGGCGGGCAGTCCTCGAAAGGGGGCAATGACCGTCGCGCAGGTTTGTGCTGCGGCGGCCTGTTCATCGAGCAAGGCCATCACGCACGTTCCCTCCTTGCTCAAGGACGAACTCGTCTGTTTTCAGGCAGAGGATGACCGGTCGCAACCTCCTCTCGTCATCACGAAAAAAGGGAGCAAGATGGTGAGCGCATGGCTATCGCTCATGCATCTCGGCGCCCGTACCCCGATAGCTGTCACAACGACATCGATCGTTTCCGCGCTCGAGACCCTTGCCAGGCGCAACAGCCCCGCCGCCGATTGATGGCGCGGCCACGCCAAGACATTGAGACATTCATGAGCACCACATACTGGACGGCGTTCGGTATCGCCGACAAACCAAGGCAGGGGCGTTCGCAGATCGACCGCAGGCGCGCGCTCATCGAGGTCGTGTCGAAAATTGCGTGCAGCGCGGTCTGGACTGAAACGCCCGATTTCATGATCTTCGATTCCCGGATTGCGATAGACGACATCAAGGACCGCTTCAAATCGGCCATCGACGACGAGGTCGATCTGTTCGTTCTGGTCTGCACGCATTCGAAAGCTGGGCGGATCGTTGGCGCGAACCCGGACAAGGATATCTTCAAACTGATGACCTCGATCGAGTCAGGCTGAGAACTGAGCCGACACTCGCCAGATTAGCTGGGGAAGTTCGCATCCACGAACAACCTCGTGAACTCGAACGGACTGATCTCCAACCCCTGTTCACTGGCGGATTGCCTGCTGGCCTCCCAGACAAAAGCGATCTCGGAAACGTAGCCCTCGCTGAAGCTCATCCGTTCAGCGACGACCTCAAACCATGCCCGGGTTCCATCAGCTTGCGAGAAGGTCTGGGAGAGGAGAAGGATTGCCTGCTCCTGCTGCTCGGTCAGTTCACCGATCGCGCGCAGCACGAAGGAGTCGAGATACTGGAGAAATGGCTTTTCGGCATAACGCATCATGGCCGGGCTCCCTGACGGGCAGTGTAGACCCAAAGGTCCCCGGCATCCAGTCGGGAACGCGCAAGTGCTGGAATAACAACCTCTCTTCCCGCAGTCTCATCCGAGCATGAGCCACAGCCGAACCGCTCCTGCTGCGAGATTTGTTCCGCCGCAGCGATCGGATCGCGTCGGCCACGTGCTTGAGCGTTTCCCCCGGCACGCCCTAGCAGCGGGAGGCGCCGGCCGTAGATAACCTTTTCGGTGGCCCGCCCTGGTCCGGTCCAGACGATGCGGATTACAGGCAGCGCGCGGTTTGCCTCACCGCGCGCTCTTGGATGCGCTCCTGAGGTTATCGAGATAATCGCTCCACCACTGCGACATCGCCACCCGTTCATTCCAGTGCGCGCCGCGATGGTATGCAGCTCGAACTCTATCGCTATCGCCGTGGGCGAGCGCGCGCTCGATCGCATCAGGATGCCATTTTCCGCTTTCGTTCAGCAGCGTCGATGCGGTTGATCGAAAACCGTGGGCCGTCATTTCATCGGTCGAGTAACCTAGGCGCCTGAGACCGGCATTGATCGTGTTGTCGCTCATGGGCCGGGCGCGAGAGCGTATCGATGGGAAGAGATAGCCTTTTGGTCCTGTCAACGCATGGACCTGCTTCAGCATCGCCAGAACCTGTCGCGACAATGGAACCAGATGGTCTTTTCGCATCTTCGTCTTGGCTGCCGGGATCGTCCACAACGCATTTTCGAAATCGACTTCTTCCCAGGTCGCATGTCTTAGCTCGCCAGGGCGCACAAACACGTGAGGTGCGATTTGCACGGCCCAGCTTCGAAATGGGCTGGCCATCGTATCCGTCTATTGCCCGGAGCAAATCCCCAACTCGCGACGGTTCGAGGATGGCGCCATAGTGCGTCACACTAGGCGAAGTGAGCGCGCCTTTAAGGTCTCGGGTGGGATCTGATCTCAGGCGGGCTGTCGCCACAGCATACCTAAACACCGCGCCGGCGAGTTGAAGCGTTCTGCGCGCGCTCTCCAGCTTGCCCTTACTTTCGATACGGCGAACGGCCGCCAGCACGTCGATCGGCTCGATCTCCGCTATTGGCATGTTGCCGATCGAGCCCCTTAATAGTGAAAGCAGATACTCGCTTCGGGTCGCCGTTGCGGGTGCCCAACCCTTTTGCCCGTCACGCTTGCGCTTTTCGCAAAATTCGGCAGCTATGGCCGAGAACGTGTTGGACGCCTGCATCTGGGCTCGGACTTTGGCGCGCCTCTTCTCGACGCCCGGGTCTTTGCCGTCCAGCAGTAACTGACGGGCCTCGTCGCGCCGACGCCGGGCATCCGCCAGCCCGACTTGGGGATAGACACCGATCGCGAGGGTCTTCTCTTTGCCGTGGATGCGATACTTGAGCCGCCAGAGCTTGCCGCCTCCGGTGGCGATCAAAAGAAATAGTCCCAGCGAATCACCAAGCTTGTACGGCTTTGCTCGGGGCTTGGCATTGCGAATAGCAACGTCTGTAAGGGCCATATTCCGCGCCTTTCGCGAGATGACTCCCCCAGCGTGGGGGCATCTCCAATCGACCCGAGAACGCGAGACCCCGAAAGACCCCCACAAAAGCGTGGATGCCGGTGGACGGGGGTACGCAAACCCGGACGAACCAAGGCACAAAAGCCTAGGTTTTCTGCGGGTTTTATATCATTTTAAGGGTGATTTTTGAAGGGCGAATGGAGCGGGTAGCGGGAACGGCACCGCATTCGGCATTGAGGATGGCTTCGACGGCGTTGCTCCGGTTGGTGTTCCGCTGAGCAAGGGGGCTAGCCGGGCATGGAGTTCGCCAATGGTCGTACCCGCATCGTGGGCGGCGCGGATGTGCGCGATCAGATCGTCAATGGCGGTACTGGCGGGCTGGGCACCATCGAAGGTGTCGTAAGGCTGTTGCGCTACGTCGGTCAATGTGTCGAAGCGGTCGGTCATGGTGTGGGCCTCCATGCTGGTCGTCGGTGGCTGACGGGGCGTTACCTTGCCTTTCAGACGTTGGTTCCGCGACGATGCCGAGCCGAGCATCATCGAAGAGGCGTTGTAGATCATAGGCCGCTGAAATGAGCGCGCGTCGCGCTTCACGCATGGATGAAGTCTTTAAAGACCGACTGATGTGACGTCGGCCCAGCACTGCTGCGACATCGGCAGGAACCCTCAAGCGATACTGAAAGACCGTGCCCCGCCGCCATAGCCCCGGCAATCATCGATTTGAACGTTTGTGCAACAGTAGTGTGCTACACGCAGCCCGACCCTGCTCCGAAAAGCTTGGTTTTCCAGCGATGTGAGGAAGATTGGATGCCCCGCGAGGATTCGAACCTCGATAGACGGAATCAGAATCCGTAGTCTTACCATTAGACGACGGGGCATCGGAGGCGCCCCACTAGCGGCGGTCGTGATTCGGGTCAAGCGCCTAGATGCAGCAAAAAAAGCGCTGCCCTTGCCGGTTGGCGCGCGGGGCGTTAGCATCGGCGTCAGGTGCCCGCCCGATCGGCGGGAAGACATTAGAACGAGTATCGAATTTATGGCGGACCACGATCCGCCGGTTGCCAAAGTCGAAGTGTCGGGAACAGCCGAGGCGACGGGTCGTCCGTCGCGGCGGCGCAAGGGCAGACGGGGCAAGGCGAAGGCGGGAGCGAAGGCGCCTCCAAAAGCCTCTGCCAGCCCTCAGCCCTCCGGCACGAAAGCCAAGGGGAAGGCGCGCCCGTCGGGCAGCGCCGCCAAGTCCGAGGCAGGCAAGGCGCCGCGCGTAGAAGACACAGCTGCATCGCCCGCCAGGGCGCCTGCGCAACCGGGCAGTCCCGATCGGCAGATTGGCGCGGCGCGGGTGGGGACTGTCCCGTCGCTGCTGTCGGCGGGCGGGCGACAGGCTTATGCCGCGATCGACCTCGGCACCAACAACTGCCGCCTGCTCATCGCGCGGCCCTCGGGCGAGAACTTCACGGTGATCGACGCCTTCAGTCGCGTCGTCCGGCTGGGGGAGGGCATCGCGCAGTCCGGGCGCCTGTCCGACGCGGCGATGGAGCGCACGCTTGCGGCGCTGCGGGTCTGCGCGGACAAGCTGGTGCGCCGTAACGTCTACCTTGCCCGCTCGGTCGCGACCGAGGCCTGCCGCCGCGCCACCAACGGGCCGGAATTCATTGAGCGCGTGCGGCAGGAAACCGGCATCCAGCTCGACATCATTTCCGCCCGGGAAGAGGCACGTCTGGCCGTGCTGGGCTGCCACGTCCTGCTGGAGGACGGCTTCGGCCCGGCGATGATCTTCGACATCGGCGGCGGCTCGACCGAACTGGTGCTGATCGAGAGCACCGGCACCGTCCCGCGCATCCTCGACTGGCAGAGCGTGCCGTGGGGCGTCGTCTCGCTCACCGAAAGCTGCGGGCCGGAAGGCACGACGCAGGCCGAACGCCTCGAACGGTATCGCCACATGCACAGCCTGGTGGCGGAGAGCTTCTCCGCCTTCTCCAAGCGCGTCGGTCCGGCGCGCGAGAGCGCCAGCCATGACGGACCGCTGCGCCTGCTCGGCACCAGCGGCACCGTCACCACCCTCGCCAGCCTGCATCTGGAACTGCCGCAATACGACCGGCGCATGGTCGATGGGCTGATCGTGCCCGCCGAATCGATGCGCGGGATCAGCACGCGCCTGTCCTCCATGGCGATCGAGGAGCGGCGCGAGCTCAACTGCATCGGGCGTGAGCGGGCGGACCTCGTGGTCGCCGGCTGCGCCATCCTCGAAGCCATCCTCGACCTCTGGCCCGCCGCGCGGCTCGGGGTTGCCGACCGCGGCATCCGCGAAGGCATCCTGCGCAGCCTCATCGCCTCGCACTCGCCGGGTCCGGCATCTGGAATTAGAAACATGACCGACACCATCCGTAACGCAGTCCACGCCCGATGAGCCGCTCCGGCCGCGATCCCGGCGAGCGGCTCAAGACCGCCAAGAAGCGCTCGACCAGTTCGGCGCGCTGGCTGACGCGCCAGCTGAACGATCCTTACGTGAAGAAGGCCAAGGCCGACGGCTATCGCAGCCGCGCTGCCTACAAGCTGCTGGAACTCGATGAGAAATTCGAGCTGTTCAAGGGCGTGGAGCGCGCCGTCGATCTCGGTATCGCACCGGGCGGGTGGAGCCAGGTGCTGCGCCTGAAGCGGCCCAAGGCGAAGATCGTCGGCATCGATCTCCTGCCCACCGACCCCATCGAGGGGGTCACCATCTTCGAGATGGATTTCATGGCGGACGCGGCCCCGGCGGCGCTCGACGCGGCGCTGGAGGGAGCGCCGGACCTCGTGTTGTCGGACATGGCGGCGAACACCGTGGGGCACAAGCAGACCGACCATCTGCGCACCATGGGCCTGGTTGAAACGGCGGCGGACTTCGCCATCCAGTACCTGGCACCCGGCGGGACGTTCCTGGCCAAGGTGCTGGCCGGGGGGACGGACACGCAGCTTCTCGCGCTGCTCAAGAAGCACTTTACCAGTGTCAAGCACGCCAAGCCGCCCGCCAGCCGCAAGGATTCGTCCGAGTGGTATGTCATTGCCAAGGGCTTCAAGGGGCGCGGCGAGGCGGTTGAGGATTGATATTTTTCGCCAAATAGGTTATATGGCCCGACATCCGATCCGGCGATGATCACGCCGGAGAGGTGTATCGGGTCGGCGTCGTGGGC
>NZ_JARVRY010000047.1:0-12263 GCF_030209485.1 Novosphingobium sp. fls2-241-R2A-195 | reverse complement strand
ACGGTAGTGAAACTCTACCATCTGCCCGACATGGGCAGAATGAACATGTGATAGCGGCGGCCCGAAACATCTGGGCCAACATTCCCAACCGCTCCAACCGTAAGCAGCGCTTCGGCTTCTCATCATGGCTCTACCGCCAGCGTAATCTCGTCGAGCGCTTCTTTAATCGGATCAAGCAGTTCCGGGGCATCGCCACGCGATACGACAAGGACGCTGCCAACTATCTCGCGGCCATCAAGCTCATTTGCGCACGTCTCTGGTGCAACGGGTAATGAGTCTACGCCCTAGATGCGTCCTCGCGCGTGGCTGTGGACTTCGCGCGGGGCCGCCGCGCGCTTCGACGTTCGGCACGATCCGGAGCGCTCCTTCGAAGTACACACGTCGCAGGCCCGCATGACCGCGCTCGGCACCAGCTTCAGCGTCGATCACAGCGGCGACGGCAGCGAGTTGCGGGTCTTCTCGGGCAAAGTCGGGCTCGAGGCCGCATCTGGCGAGCGGCTGGTGGTTCCGGCCCGGCAATGGGCCATGGTCGGGGCATCGGCGATCACCGGCCACGGCACGTTCGATCCGGCTGCAGGGGACTGGCAGAGCGACTGGCTCGATGCGCAGGTAATGCCGCTCGGGCGTGCGGTCGAGCGCCTCGGCCGCTACAGCGCGGCGCCGCTGCGGCTGGGGCAGGCGCGCATTGCGGCGCTGACGTTTAGCCGGTCAGTCATTCAGCTGGGCAACTTCAGCAAGGCGCTGGCCACGTTGCGGGCATTGGCTGCGAGTTCCTCGTCCGGTAGTTCGCCAGCAGTCCAGAAGGACAACACGCCGCGAAAGGCGAAGGCCAGGTGCCTTGCCAAAGCCGGTAGCGCTTGATCCTGTCCGTTCTCGCTCAGGCCCTCGCCCGTCCCGAGCGCCAGGGTCCATAGGGCGGTGGACTGCGCCAGCACTTCGCCATGTGTCGGCCCCGACGTGCCGAGCCATCCCATCACCGCGCGGTTCACACGCGGTTCTTCCAACATCAACTCAACCATCGTGGCAACCGCCAGCAAAACGCGCTGGCCGGCATTGTCAAGGCGGGGCTTGTCCGCGAACCTCTGGGTCGCGGTTGCGATCCGCCGCGCCGACAGGGCATGCATGATCGCGGCCTTGCTGCCGAATTGGTTGAACGGTGTGGCGAAACTGACACCCGCTTCCGTCGCCAGATCACGCATGGAAAATTCCGCTTTGCCATCGCGCAGCAGGTGCTCGGCCGCATCGATGACTCGATTGCGCACCGGTTCACCACGCGAACCGGTCGAGGGGGGCTTGATAGACGTCATCTCAATAAATATATCATGATATAGTTGATGTTCGAATCATGGAGTAAGCCATGTCAGTAGCCATCCCAAAGACTTTCCTGATCACCGGCGTCAGTTCGGGTCTGGGCCGGGCCTTTGCCGAGGGCGCGCTGGGCGCCGATCATGTCGTCATCGGCACTGTGCGGACACCCGCCGATGCCGAGAGCTTTGCGGCGCTTGCGCCCGGCCGGACGCATCCGTTGTTGCTGGACGTGACGCATCTGGACGCGGTTGCGGACATGGTGGCGGCTGCAGAGCAGCGGGTCGGACCGATCGATGTGCTCGTCAACAATGCCGGCTATGGCCATGAGGGGGCGCTGGAGGAATCGTCGATGGACGACCTGCAACGCCAGTTCGCCGCTAATGTTTTCGGCCCCGTGGCAATGATCAAGGCGCTCTTGCCCGGCATGCGCGAGCGGCGGCGCGGCCATATCATCAACGTGACGTCGATGGGCGGGTTCATTACCATGCCCGGCATCAGCTTCTATTGCGGAAGCAAGTTCGCGTTGGAGGGGATTTCCGAAGCGCTGGGTAAGGAAGTAGCGCCCTTCGGCATCCGGGTGACGGCTCTGGCGCCCGGCCAGTTCCGCACCGACTGGGCCGGGCGGTCGATGGACCGCGCTCCGCGCAGCATTGCCGACTATGACGCGATCATGGACCCTATCCGGGTAGCGCGTCAGGCCAAAAGCGGGCACCAGCCCGGCGATCCGGCGCGTGCGGCGCGGGCTTTGCTGGCGCTGGTGGAGGCGCCAGCCCCGCCGACGCGCCTGTTTCTGGGGCACGATGCGCTGGACCTCGTCCGAAGCAAACTTGACGGCATGGAAGCGGAAATCGCGCAGTGGCGCGGGCTGTCGCAGTCCACTAGCTTTGTGCTCTGACCGTTAAGGACCGATCGTCCCCTAAGCGAAAGAGATAGACGATGTTTTGAATAGCGCCCTTGAGCAGGGTGCATACGCTCGGCAGCCTGCCCGCATTCCGCTGGCGGCCTAAATGTTCGCGCGTCATGGCCGGATTACCCCCCGTTCTGCTCCGGCATCACTTATCTAGGCTCAGGAGCTATTAAAATGTTTTGCAGAGCAGAAGATCGGTTGATTTAATGGTGGCGCAAGGAGGCGTTGCGATAAGTGATCTGATCTGACTTTCGGAGGCGCAGATGCGCCGGATCGAGCCGTATTCTCCGCCGTCGCACGGCTTGCCACGAGTGGATGATCGCCGGATCATCAGCGGCATCATCTTTGTTATCAGGAACGGCTTGCGATGGCGCGATGCTCCTGCCGACTATGGTCCACCCAAGACGATCTACAATCGCTTTGTTCGTTGGAGCCGCCTCGGGGTATTTAAAGATCGTCGCCGCCCTTTCGGCGCAGGGCGGCAAGCCCGACCAGTTAATGATCAATGCTACCCATTTGAAAGCGCACCGAACAGCCGCCAGCCTACTCAAAAAGGGGCTGTTCCCCCGAAGTATCGGACGCACCAGAGGCGGCCTGAACTTCAAGTTCCAATATCGTATGCGACGGCAGAGGCATGCCGTTGATCATGCTGCTCAGCGAGGGACAGATGAGCGACTTCAAAGGCGCTGCCTTGATGCTCGACGCCTTGCCTCACGCCAAAGCTCTGCTCGGCGACTGAGGCTATGTACCGACTGGTTCCGCAAGGCGCTCGCAGAGCGCAGACATCACCGCCTGCATCCCGTCAAAGAGGAACCGAAAGGTCCCTATAACACATGATGCTATGCTCAATCGCCAACGCCGCAGAATCGAGAACATGTTCGCCAGGCTCACGGATTGGCACCGCATCCATACTCGCTACGACCAATGCGCGCGCACCATCATTTCCGCTATCTGCATTGCCGCAACCATCACCTTCTGGATCAATCAATCAGTCCTGAGCCTTAGCTACAAAGAGAAATATTTCTCATTTATATCATAATTCATCGAATCGTCATGGCCGGGACGCGGAACTGTCATTCTCGCCGCCTAGTGGCTGCCCCTGCAAACGAATTCATTCATTTCGGGGCAAATCTCAATGCGTATCACCAAGCGTGCGCTGGCGTCGTCAGCGTCGGTAATCCTGTTCGCCTGCATTGCCGCTTCGGCTTCGGCCCAGACGATACCGGCACCGACGTCAGCAACGGCAGGCGAAATCAACGGCGAGGACATCGTTGTCACCGGCAGCTACGCTCGCAGCCTGCGCGCCGCGACCGAGGCGAAGCGCACCGCGTCGTACCAGGTGGACTCGATCAATTCGACCGACATTGGCAAGTTCCCCACCCAGAACGTCGCTGAAGCGCTGCAGCTGGTCACCGGCGTCGCCATCACCCGTCCGCGCGGTGAAGGCCTGAACGTCAGCGTTCGTGGCCTTGGCCCGCAGTTCCAGAACACCCTGCTGAACGGCAGCCCGGTGGCGGTGAACGAAGTGATCGAGAACGGCGGCGCCGCCGGTCGCCAGTTCCGCTTCGAGATGCTCCCTGCCGAGTTCACCTCCAGCATCGACGTGGTAAAGACGCCCACCGGCGACATGACCGAGGGCGCGCTGGGCGGCAACATCAACGTCAAGACCTTCGAGCCCTTCGACGTCGGCACCAAGACCACGCTCAACTTGCGCGGCACGTATACCGAGCAGACCGGCAAGGTTAAGCCGAACGCTACGCTCATCACCAGCTGGGTCAACAAGGACGACACCTTCGGCATCCTCGTCGGTGCCCAGTACTGGGCCAAGGACGTGCGCAACGACCGCTGGTACAACGCCGGTTGGTACAAGGACCGCTTCGCCTCGCAGCTCGGCCAGACCGGGCTCTACCTGCCCACCCGCACCCGCGCCACGGTCGAGACCGAAAAGCGCGAGCGTCTTTCGGGCATGCTGTCGATGCAGTGGCGCCCGAACCCGGAGATGACGACGACGCTGAACGTCCTCGCCACCCGCCTCGACGTGGCTTACGACGAATTCGGTCTCGACATCTATCCCGACGACACCAGCGTCGCCGGTCACCGCCCGACCATCGTGCCGGGCAGCACCGTGATCGACGGCGATACCGTGGTGAAGGCGACGATCAACGACGTGCGCTTCATGGCCTCGCGCGAGTACAGCCTCAACCGCCACGACTTGTTCAACGTCGGGCTGCGCCAGACGTGGGACCATGATGCCTGGCATGTTGCAGGCACGGTGAACTGGTCCTACGCGCACAGCTATCACCCCAGCTACGACGTCGGCACCGTGCGCAGCCGCGCCATGTTCTTCGCGCCGCTGACGTACGATGCGACGCGCGGCTACAAGGAAGTGCCGGACTTCAACACCACCGTCGATCCGACCAATCCCGCCAATTACCAGCTCTACCAGTTCAACATCGCGCCCAAGAACAGCAAGGACTGGAACTTCTATGCCCGCGGCGACGTTGCCCATGATTTCGACGGCTTCCTCTCGAAGATCGCGGTCGGCGGCGAGTACCAGTTCCGCAAGCGCGACTATTCGCGCCGCGACTTCATCGTGAACCCCGTGGCGGGCACGCCGCTGTCGAGCCTCGGTTCGGGCGCCTACGAGCAGCTGCCGTTCGACGATTACCTCGGCGGCCTTGGCGGCAACATCCCGCGCAACTTCCTGGTGCCGGTGACCAGCGCCTATCTGGATGCGTTCTTCACTTCGGATGTCGAAAATTCGGCGCTGACCCCGGCCGACCTCGCCGCTTCGTTCCGCACCACCGAGAAGATTCTGAGCGCCTATGTGCGTGCGGACTACGACTTCTCGCTGGGTTCGGTTCCGATCACCGGCAACGTGGGCCTGCGCTATGTCCACACCGATCAGGTCGCCAGCGGCAACTTGCGCACCGGCAACACGATCACCCCGGTGAGCTATCCCAAGACGTTCAACAACGTCCTGCCCAGCTTCAACTTGCGCGCCGAACTGACGCCGTCGTTCATCGGTCGACTTAGCGCCAGCCGCGTACTGACCCGTCCGAACGTGACCGACAGCGCCCCGCGCATTACCATCTCGACCGACGCGCCGACCGCCAGCGGCGGCAACCCGGACCTCGTGCCGTTCCTCGCCACGCAGTTCGACGGCTCGCTGGAATGGTACTTCAGCAAATCCGGCTCGCTCACCGGCGCGGTGTTCTACAAGGCGATGGATGACTACATCACCCAGCAGAACGTGCCGATCGACATTCCGGGGCGCGGCACGGTGCAGCTGAGCACGCAGGTCAACGGCGGCGACGCCAAGGTCTACGGCTTCGAGGCCGCCTACCAGCAGGTCTTCACCTTCCTGCCGCAGCCGTTCGACGGTCTGGGCTTCCAGGCGTCGTACACCCGCACCTCGGTCAAGGCGGACTACACCGCCGGTTCGCGCGTCATCAAGGACGAGATGATCGGCCTGTCGAAGAACAGCTTCAACGTGGTCGGCTTCTTCGAGAAGGGCCCGATCTCGACCCGCCTGTCCTACGTCTGGCGCGACCGTTACCTGTCGGGCACCGGCAGCACCATGCAGGCTCCGACCTACACCGCCTCGTTCGGCTCGCTCGACGGCTCGCTGGCCTACCGTCTGACCAGCAACGTGACGCTCAGCCTGGAAGCGATCAACATCGCCAAGGCCCGCCAGTACACCTACAACGACCTGCCGATCCGCTACGGCGACATCAACGACTACGGCCGCACGATCCTGTTCGGCGCGCGGGCCGAATTCTGATGCGCGGCGTCAGGGCAAAAAGCACCGCAATCCTGCTGGCGGCACTGGCGTTCGGGGGGGCTTCGGCCTCCCCGGCCTCTGCGGGTGAGGGCGAAGCACTGCGGATGAATGACATTCAGGTCATTGGTTCGCACAACAGCTACAAGACGCGCATTCCAGCCGCCATCATGGCTGAACTGCGCGGCCGCGATCCGAAGATGGCCGAGGCGCTGGACTATTACCACCTGCCGCTGAGCGCCCAGCTCGACGCAGGCGTCCGGCAGCTGGAAATCGACATATTCGCGGACCCCAAGGGTGGCCGGTTTGCCCACCCGAAGGGCGAGGCGCTGCTTTCGGACGCCGAACGGGCGCACGCACGTGAGGACGGGTTCGATCAGGCGGCGATGCTGAAGCCTGGCTTCAAGGTCCAGCATATCCCCGATGTCGACTATCACGTCGTCTGCGCCACACTAATCCGGTGTCTTGGCGAAGTAGATGGCTGGTCGCGCGCGCATCCCGGCCATCTGCCGATCATGATTACCCTCAACGCCGCCGACACGCCCAACACGCATGGCCTTACACAGCCCCTGCCGCTCGATAATGCGGGACTGCTCGATGCGCTGGACGCGGAAATCCGCAAGGCATTGCCCGGCAAGCGGCTCATCACGCCTGACGAGGTGCGCGGCAAGGCCGCAACTCTGGCCCAGGCGGTGAAGACCACCGGCTGGCCGACCCTCAAGGCAGCGCGAGGACGCATCTACGTCCTGTTCGATGTGCGCAGTGCCGTTTCGGACGCTTACCGTTCGGGCCATCCTTCGCTGCGCGGCCGGGCGATGTTCGGCTGGTATCCCGATGGCGAGGCGGAAAGCGCGATCCAGATCGTGCAGGATCCGCTTGTAGACGGGGCGAAGATCCGTGATTGGGTGAAATCCGGCGTGATCATCCGCACCCGCACCGACGCCAACACCGTCGAGGCGCGGGCTCATGACTTCGCCAAGACACGGGCGGCGGAGCAAAGCGGCGCACAAGCGGTGAGCACGGATTATTATCCGGGCGCACCCGATCCGCTTGGCCTGCACTTCAGCGTGACCCTGCCGGACGGTGCCATGGCGCGCTGCAATCCGGTGCGCGTGACCAGCGCCTGCACGATCAAGCCCTGAGATGAAAGGCTGAGATGAAAGGCTGGCGCAAGTTCGCCGTTCCGGCATTAGCAGCAGTCGGGCTGGTCCAGCCGGCGGCGGCGCGTGAACCGGTTCGTCCCGATCTGGTGACGGACAGGCCGTGCTGGTCATGCGGCACGGGATTCGCGCGCCGCGCTGCCTGTGCCGGATCGCGGCAAGGCCTCGATATCTCCGCGATACCGCTTGGCATCGTCGAGAGAATGGAGGTCGTCCCCGATGGCGCCTCCGAGATCTACGGGGCCGACGCGGTGGCGGGCGTCGTCAATGTCATCCTGCGGCGCGACTTTGACGGTGTGGAAGCCCGCGCCGATCTGGGGGGCGCCACTGACGGAGCCGGCTGGCGCCAGCAATACGGCCTCGTCGCAGGAAAGATCTGGAGCAGCGGCGCTCTCGTTGCAGCATACCAATACCAGGATATCGAGGGCATCCTGTCCTCTCAGCGCAGCGTGTCGGCCAATCGCCCCGGCCTCATGCTGCTTCCCGATCAGCGGCAAATTTAGCCATGCATCTGGCATGCTACAGAGGGCCTAGTTTTGTCGACACCCGCCGGAGTAGCGGACGGTCCGAACGTAGTGAACGAAATTGTGGTGCTGAGGGACTTAGAAGGGTCGACGGCAGAATAATTGCTTGCACCCGTTCAAGTCGTTTGGTCTCGCAGATGTTTTTCACAGAACCTGCCGTTCAGCAGGTCCTCGCTCCCATCGACCTGCACGACTGAATTTGGGATCTTCGACCCGCCGATTTCGGTTGAATATTGGATAGCCGACATTCCCTCATTAAGCGATGCTACCAATCGTTCCAGTTGGTTCGCACTGGCGCTGTATCGGCGCACTGATTACTTGAAGTTCGCCTTTTCGAACAACGTCCTCGCCTGTTTCCCAGTTCACTCCATCATCGCAAGCAGGGATTCTATCGAACAGGTCGCGAAGCCCACGGTACTGTCGGATATGCCATAGGGTATTAGCAACCGATCCTCGACCTTGAGCGCGCCGCAGGTGTAGATGACATTGGGCACGTAACCCGAACGGTCCGCATTTTCCGCCGTGAGCACCGGCTCGGGCGTACGAGCGAGCACCTTACTGGGGTCGCTACGATCGAGCAGCGCACAGCCGAGGGCATACTTGCGCATGGCGCCGACTCCGTGCGTGAACATCAGCCAGCCTTCATCGATCGGGATCGGGCTGCCGCAATTGCCGATCTGGATGAATTCCCAGGGGTACTTGGGCTCCATCAGCAAGACGCCCTCGTCGTCCCACGTATCGATGGTGTCCGATTTGAGCAGGAACAGGTTCTTGCCGTCCTGCCGCCCGACCATGGCGAATTGTCCGTCGATCTTCTTAGGGAACAGGGCCATGCCCTTGTTGCGGCCCGCCTCCCCCCGGATCGGTTCGAGATCGAAACGCTGGAAATCACGGGTGCGCAGCAATTCCGACCGGATCGAACTGCCGGAATAGGCGGTGTAGGTACCGACCCATTCGAAATCGCCGCCGCCATGATCGAAGCGCACCAGGCGCAGATCCTCCAGGCCGCCGCGCTGCTGCTCGGTTATCGGGAAGATCACCGTGTTGGACAGGCTCGATTCCGTGTGGCGGTGGACCGACACCGAACAGTCGGCATCGAACTGGTCTTCCTCGTCAAGTTCCACCGATGTCGCGAAGGCGGCCTGGGGCCAGAGCCGGAAATCGCCACTGCATTCCGCGATACCCTCGCGAAAGGCGATCGAGCTGATGTGGCCTTCGCCCACCGCGCGCAGGCTCATGATGAAGCGCACGCAGCCGCCATGCAGTCCTGTCTGGTCGGGGGAAGGGACGATCGACGGATTCATGAGCGCAGCTGCGGCGAAGGTATACTCATGGCAGAAATACGAGCCGATCAGCCGCTGCTTGGTTTCCGAGAACAGGGAGGGATCGAGGCCAAGGTTGCTTGCCACTTCATCGAAGCGGCAGGCGAAAATCCTTTCGGTCTGCCAGTGGCGTTCCTTGAAGTCGCGCAGCACGCGCTCGTACTCTAGCGCAGCGCGCTCCTCGGTGAGCGCGGCGATGTCATCCACCAGGGCCAGCGCCCGACCTCCGGGCGCATTCTTCGCCTGCCAGCCGAGATGGAAAGGGCGTATAACCACGCGCGCCGGATCGGCGTGCAGACGCGTCTCGAAGATACGAAGCGGCTCAGACCAAACATTTTCAGGCCGGTTCAAGCATTCCTCCTTCCCGCGGGAGCGGGGTGGACAGAGGGAGCATTTCCATAAGCGCATAATGCGACAACTGAAAGGCCAGTATCGATTCCGCACCGCAATTCGCGTTGGCACCGCGCGGAGTTACCCCATCCCGGCAACGCCCCGTCGCAATGTCAGCAAGGATCGCACCTCGGTCATTGTCGCCGAAGAACCACCGCCATGCCATCATCGCATGCTCGCGCCAGAATGTGTTGCCGGTTACGCGCCATGCCGAGCCCGCAGCCTCGATCGCCGCCTGCGCTTCCAGCGGCTGCTGGTCGAAAGGCAGGTAATTGTGCTCCTTATGGAAGCTTTCCGAGCCGATTGGCCGGAACTGGCGCTTCGCCGAGACCTGCTGGGCACATATCCATTCCAGCGTTTCCAGTCCTGCGTCGGTCCAGTGTTCCTGCCCCAGCAATGCGCCGGCTTCGATCAGGGCCTGCGGCAGGCGCGGATTGTCGTAGCCGATCACGGCTTCGAACCACGCCCAGTCCGGCCGCCGCCCTTCGCCCAGAAGACGCATCAGGATGTCGCCGCCGCGCGCGGCAGCATCGCGGGAGGCGCGGTGCTCCGGATCGCGGCGCAGTACGGCGCAGGCGCCAAGCATGGCAAAAGCGATTGCTCGGGGTGATCCCAGTGGCGCCATGTTCTTGTTCACATCGTCGTAGAGATGAAGCGCCCAGTCAGCGACGCCGTCATCGGGTGCGCACGCATAAGTCTCGCCCAGTGTCCAGATCGCCCGCCCATTCGAGTCCTCGGAGCCTTCATCCTCACACCAACTGCGGTCGAACCGCATGAAGTTTCGAAAACGCCCGAGATCGGGGTTCCAGGCGGATTGCACGAAGGCGGCATAGGCGAGCGTCCACTTCATCCGCTCCGCTGCGGACAGACCCTGCGCCACGTTCATCAGCATGAGCGCGCGGGCATTGTCGTCGAGGCAGTAGCCGTGGCGGCGGTCTGGAACCACGCCGATTGAATGCTGGAGCATGCCTGTCGCATCGCTCATCGCCAGCACTGCGGCGAGCCCCGGAATGGCGGTGGCTGGCGGCGCCGCCCGCTGGGGCGCGACCGCGCGAGCGACCAAACGCGCGGAGGCCTCGGCGAACTGCGGCCAGATCGTGGCGCGCCCGCGGCCGTAGGCACGTCGTTGCATGGCGGCCATCGCTTCCGGCGCGTCGAGCAGGGCATTGACGGCTTCGGCAATGGCTTCGCTCGAGCGCGGGCGGATCAGCCGGCCGACATCCTGCGCAAGCAGTTCGCGCGCATGGACATAGGGCGTTGAGATGACAGCCTTGCCCAGCGCCACCGCGTAGCTCAGAGTTCCGGATGTGGATTGCTCCAGCCCCGGATAGGGCGTGAGGTAAATGTCACACGCTTCCAATTGGTCGAGTAATTCAGGCGTGTCGAGGAAGCGGTTGTCCCACATGATATAATCGGCGACGCCGAGATGTTCGGCCAAGGCTATGAGCTTGTCGCGATAGGCCTCGCCTTCCTCGGCAACAAGGTTCGGATGGGTTGCGCCGACTATGCGGTAGAGTGCCTCGGGGTGGCGTGCCACTATCGCGGGGAGTGAGCGGATCGCGTGTTCCAGCCCCTTGCCGGGGCCAAGCAGCCCGAATGTCATGAGCACCTTGCGGCCTGACAAGCCCAGCATCGACTTGAATTCTTCCTGACGGCCGAATGGCCGGTCCGGCGCGCCGTGGTCGATAACTTCCAGAATGCCTGGCGGTGCACCGTATTCGCTCTCAAGCAAGTCGCGCGAGTGACGCGACATCACCATGATACGCGAGGCGCGGGCCACGAGGTGGCGCAGAATGCGGCCCTGGCGCGCGGAAGGCTCTCCCAGCACCGTGTGGAGGGTCAGCACCAAAGGTGCGGCCAGCCGATCGACGAACTGAACGACCATCTCGCCGTCAGGCCCGCCGAAGATGCCGTACTCGTGCTGAAGCCAGACTGCGTCTACCCCGGCCTCGTTGATCCGGCGGGCGACGCGGGCATAATCCTGCGGATCGCTGCGCGCGATGGTGTCCGCTACGTCCGTATATTCAAGAGGACTTTCCGAATCATCCAGCGCATAAACGTCCACCGCGATTTCCCGATGAAATTCGCAAAGCTTCTCAAATACGTCGGTCGTGAACGTGGCGATACCGCATTTGCGAGGGACGAAATTGCCTACAAGTGCCACACGCATCTGTTTTTGAGGTTTTGTGCCACTAGCCTCGAAGATGGAATGGATGTCAGCGACTTCGCGCCCGAACTCAGGGTCTTGGGAAAACGGCAAGCGTACCATGTGCAGACCTTGAACGAGAAATGAACACCTCTCCTCAAGTCACCGGCGTCGATTCAGTTTCATGCCGCGCTGCAAAATGAGACGGTCCGATGCATGTGCGATCCGGAATGATGGGAAGCCAGAAACAAGTGCAAGACCTGGCATCGAGGGCAAGACCGCGTAAAATGGAACTTCACGCTGACCGTTGCGGCGTACAATCTGGTTCGTCTGCCAGAACTAATAGCGAGGGCCTAGCTATGCGAGGAATCCGCCACGCTGCAGTTCTGTCCGCCAACGACTGCCACCTGATGCCGAATTCCCCAAACCGAAGCCCGATAAACCCTAAAAGCCCGACGATCACCGCGCCTCAAGGAAGGTATTTCCGCCCCTTGCTAAAAAACGGAAAGCTGTCCGCCCGTACCTGGGCAGCGAAAAATCGCCTCCGAACGACCGATAAGGGTCGGGTGCGGGAGTGGCTGCCGAGCAACTATCGCATCGCCGTTTAGACAACGCCACTCGTGACTAATTTGGTGGATTGTACGATCCTGCAAACATGAGAGCCCGTAGATAGTCGTGTGTGAAAAGCGCTGAAGCCCGCAGGGAGGCGTGGGTTTTGGTGGATA
>NZ_JARVRY010000055.1:0-12362 GCF_030209485.1 Novosphingobium sp. fls2-241-R2A-195 | reverse complement strand
CTCGTCAGGCTCATAACCTGAAGGTCGTAGGTTCAAATCCTACCCCCGCAACCAATACTTACAATCAAAACAGCAGCTTAAGGCAACCGGCGAAATCGGCGAGGGGCTCGATGTGCCTAGCACAACGCTAGCACATTTGCGCAGCTTTGCGATTTGTGAGACATTCCTGCCCAGGCTCCCCTTGCAGCACTGGCGGTTTGTCATGCACAGGCACGAGATCTTAGGCGGAAAGGTCCAGGTTTACCGGCGCATCGACGGCGGCAACTGGCATTGCTCCGCATCGGTTGGTGGCAGGCAGCACCGGGCCACCACCAGGACGGACAGCGTATCGCTGGCCAAGCAGGTTGCCGAGGATTGGTATCTCGGTCTGCGCGGCAAACTGCATGCCGGTATCCTCAAGACCGAAAAGACCTTCAAGGAAGCCGCTGCCCAGTTCCTTCGCGAATACGAGATCATTACCGAAGGCCAGCGCAGCAAGCGTTGGACGGAGGGGCACGGCATTCGTCTTCGCGTGCATCTGCTGCCGTTCTTTGGGGAGCTTGGTCTCTCCGAGATCACGGGCGGTAAAGTGCAGGAGTACCGGGTGCACCGGATGTCGTCGCGGGGCATCGCCAATCCGCATTCGAAGAGCAATCGCCCGGTCTCGGACAAGGCGCCTGCGCGAAAAACCCTTCACAACGAAATCGTGACGCTGCGCCAGGTGCTGCGCACCGCCGTCAGCCATGGCTGGTTGTCGCACCTGCCCGACATCTCCAGTCCTTATCGCGCTTCGAGCAAGGTGGAGCATCGGCCCTGGTTCAGTCCCGCCGAATACAAGCAGCTCTACAAGGCCACTGGGGCCTATGCCAGGGAGCCGTTCCACGCGCACTTTGCGTGGAACGCGCAGCAGGTGCATGATTACGTCCTGTTCATGGCCAATACCGGCCTGAGGCCCGATGAAGCCTCCAACCTTGAGCACCGCGACGTTGAGATCGTCATCGACGATGAGACTGGACAGCAGATCCTGGAAATCGAAGTGCGCGGCAAGCGAGGGGTGGGCTTCTGCAAAAGTATGCCCAATGCCGTGCGCCCCTATGAGCGGCTGCTCAATCGTCCGAGGCCCGTGCAAGGGGAAAGTCGCCGCGCGGCGCAGCGACGGCGCCGGGCCGGAATTGATGAGGCGCCTGAAGCGCCTGAGGCTCAGCTTCCGAAGCCGACCGACAAAGTCTTCCCAGGCAATCACGTGAAGCTGTTCAACGGTGTGCTTGCCAGGGCGGAGCTGAAATTTGATCGGGATGGCAAAGCGCGGACCGCGTACTCGCTGCGCCACACGTACATTTGTTTGCGCCTCATGGAAGGCGCCGATGTCTACGCGGTTGCCCGTAACTGCCGTACCAGCGTCGAGATGATCCAGAAGCACTACGCCGCGCACATCAAGAACATGATCAGCGCCGCCTCGGTGAATGTACGCAAGGTCAAGCCTAAGCGGCGCCGGCAGCCTGTGCCCGTGGCATTCGAAGATGATGATCTAAGCGGCGCCTAGTCGCTACTCAGCGCGGCGCCCGCCGACGCGCCAGCGCATCCCCTTGCGGGTGCGCCTCGCAGCAGCGCCCTTGCGGCGCTGATGCGTGCACGAACGTGCTCTTTGCCTTTATCGAGCCAACCTTGATATTCCGGCCGGGGCAAAATGCGATTGTCGTCGCCCCGCCGGCAGTTGTACCGATGACGCAATCCCCCTGCGAGAAAGGAGCATCAATCGTGACGCCACGTGCCGCCATTCAACAGATCGCGCGGATGGTTCGCGACGATATCCGCTCAGGGGCATTGTCGCCTGGCGCACACAGCATCGCAGATATGCTGGCGGAGCAGCCAGAAGCCCTACTGCTCATCGTTGACCTCGCGGGCGCCGAAGGGCGCAAGAAGCGACCTGACGCGATGATGCATCACGCCTATTCCTTCATGCTTGGAAACACCCTGGAGCAGCTGCGGCAGCGAAGTGAGGCCGGGAGCGGCCATGCGACCATGGCCATAGAGAACGTCAGGACCGCGATCGCTCAGCAAATCCGTACCGGCAAGCTCGCGGCGACGGCAGCGCTGGCGCTTGTCTCGGCGTTCTCGCGGGCCGGCGTCGAGGTGGGGGACGATATACGCAGCGCAATGGATCACACGATGATCCAGACCGGAGCCAGCCAGCGCAATCTCCCGCCGCCCGATGTTGACGAGATGTTGAAGGACCTGGTGAAAGCCTGTGAGGGCGATGCGTTCCTGATCCACAGCCAGTTCGCCGAATTGACGGCTGCCATGCCTGCCGGGCTGCAACTCAGTCTCCTGGAAGGACTTGTCCTCGCTGACGAGTCCAGTCTGCGCGAGGCTGCGATCGGGTGGCTTCTTGCAGAACCTGCGGTCGCGACACCGTTAGCCTCGATGATCGAAGAGACCGCCGGCCAAGGGCTGGTATCGGCAGCGTCGGTTACGAACCTCATGCTGATCCGCAACTGGGTGCCCGAAGATCGGCGCCGTGCGATCGATGCGATCATCAAAGCCGCGCGCGTTGCTGGATCGGTGTCCGAGAAGCGCCCTGCGATCCAGGTCAGGGAGCTCCTGATATCCGAGCGGGATGGGGCAGGGGCCCAAAACATATTCGCATCTATCAAGCAGGGCAGAAAGAACGCGCTGGTTTCGATTCTGATCAAGCAGGGGCATGGTGTGCGCGACGCCTGGGTCGCGGCCTCGCTAAGCAGGCCTGAGATCGAAGACATGCTCGGCCACATCGCGTCGGAGATGTCGCTCCATGAAGCGACAGCTGAGGATACTGCGCTGCTCCTGAGCAGCGCCGTCGCGGATGGCTCGGCCAGTTCGCCGCCCCCGTTTGGTCTCGTTCAGGCTATCACGCTTATCGGGCTCTCGGATGTAGCGCCCAGGGCTATATCTGTGCATGATCTTGTTGCCTCGATGCTCGAGGGCGTGGACGAGGCAGCGGGCAATTCCAAGGCGGTTGAAAGGGCCGTGCGCGCTTCTGGCCGCTGGCTGGCAATCAATCCTCAACTCGAGTCCTGGTTCGAAAATGGCGACGACGTCACATTAGCGATCAAAGGGAAGCGCAAGATCGAGGACCGCATCGCCGCGATTATCGACACGGTGCTGGAACCGAAGCGCGCGTTTTGGGCCGGTGTTGTCGCCTGGAGTGCTTTCGCGCAGCGAGGTGAGGGCGACGATCCGCAATGGATCGAAATGGCGCTTGTCGCTCGTGAGATGGCGACGCAGCGCCCTCTCACCGAAATACCGCTTGCGCGGTTCATTGCCGTGCAGACGGTGGAAGCTGCTCGGACCTGACGCCGCGCACTCCACAGAGGCTCGTCCGCTCGCCTCAGAAGCGCGGCCTGACCGGACACGTCCTATATGACATCACGCCAAAATTTCTTGTTCCGGACTCGACCAACTTACGCCATTCCGGCGAGGCCCAAGAGAATGTCAGCTCACGCCGTACCCGGTCATCGAAGGGCCAGACAGCGGTCGAGTAGGTACGCGCCCATTCAAGACGCTCAATCTGGAAAATGGCGAGCCCATCAGCGGTAAGTCCGCTTATGACTGGGGCTGGGTGTGGGTTCAACGGGTGGTGGCGACGCTTTAATCTCTTACGGACGATGGAGTGTCGCGCTGAAGCGTCGTCGGATCTCCTCACATTGATCCCGCTAGAAACGGTGACGGCGAAACTCAGGCGAACGGACGCCGATTGCCGGCCATCACCTTGCCAACTGCGGCAAATATCAGGCGGGAGCGAAGGGAGCAGAAAACTCGTCATTTGCGCGTAGGAAGGTCTTGAACTGGAAAAATTCCCTTCCTAAGTCCCACTCGCCGGGCGCCGCTGTTCGGGTCCGGTGGACATCGAGGGCGCCAGCTCTCCTGTACTGGCGCAACTCATGTCCAGATCGCTTCTTTGGAGGATTTGGAAATGAGAACTGCATTCGACTTTACGCCTTATCGGCGTTCGACGGTCGGCTTCGACCGCTTGTTCAACCTGCTCGAGGCAGGCGCACGCGATGAAGATGGCTATCCGCCCTTCGACATTCTGAAAGAAGGTGACGACAGCTATCGCATTACGCTGGCGGTTGCTGGCTTCCGCCCCGAGGACATCGAGGTGGTGGCTCAGCAGAACCTGCTCACCGTCACCGGTAAGCGTGCCGAAGACAACGATCAGGGCGAGTATCTGCATCGCGGCATTGCCACACGCGCATTCGAGCGGCGCTTCCAGCTTGCCGACTTCGTGGAAGCTGGCAATGCCCGTTTTGAGAACGGACTGCTGAGCATCTCGCTCAAGCGCGTTGTCCCCGAGGCAATGAGGCCGCGCCGGATCGAGATCAACGGTAGCAAAGCTGCCCCGGATCAGATCGAGGCGCCCAGGGATGAGGTCCGCGAAGCGGCCTGATCCGGGTTCAAAAGGTCTGCCGGCGCCGTTTCAAGCGGGCCGGCAGGCCGTGCCTCTTCCAGCCAGAAAAGGAGATGAGCATCATGGCTTTTCGTGATCTCATTCCCTGGAGCCGGCAGGAAAACCGGCTCCCCGTCCAGGTCAGCGCCGAGCGCGGCCGCGACAATGATACTCACCCATAGCTCTCGCTCCACCGCGAGATGAACCGGCTGTTCGACGACGTCTTCCGAGGCTTCGGTGTCGATACGCTGGCAAATGCAGTGAAGGTGACGTTGGTCCCAAGGGCCGAAACGTCGTCATCGACAAGAGCTTCGGCGCTCCCCGGATCACCAAGGACGGCGTCACCGTCGCCAAGGAAATCGAGCTTGCCGACAAGATCGAGAATATGGGCGCGCAGATGTTGCGCGAGGTGACGAACAAGCAGAACGACAAGGCGGGCGACGGCACTACCACCGCCACCGTGCTGGCCTAGGCGGTCGTGCGCGAGGGCTCAAAGGCTGTCGCCGCCGGCATGACCATGCGCTCGCACGCACCAGTTAAACGTCTGTCACCAGGCCATTTGCTAATCCCAAAGCTGCGGCATGCTCTTCAGCCGCGCGGTGGTCGCTCCTCGACCCTGAGCAAGGGCAGCGATGCGGGACAGCGCGAAGTCACGATCGGCCTTGTCTCCGTGCTGGGCAAGATCGAGCAGACTGGAGGTGTCGCCGTTGGCCTCGAGCAGATCTCTGCTCCGCAGCCATTCGGTCATTTCCGAATTCGCTTCCATGTTACACCTCGCTGCTCCAGCCTCACTGCGAACGTCGAAGTGCGCCAATCGATCCTGGCCAGCCGGCAATGCTGAAGCGGATGGGCGTGTGCACGGCGATGAGCACTGTCTGAACTGTGATGGGAGGTGCGCGCCTTGCACCGATGCTAGAAGCCTTCATCATGGCAGATGCAGGAGGAGGCGGTGCCCGTGTCTCCTGTCAATCTCCATCTCAGGTAGATCCTGGGGTGAAGCAGACCTCAACGGGCATTTCAGATCAGCGATCTTGATGGAAATGCAAATGCGCCAGCGCGGACATTTGGCGGGCGAACTGCGATGGGAACGAATTCAGTTTCTGCGGCTTGAGCGCATCAGGTGTTCCTGCACCTGTGGCCCGGCATGCTCTCTCCCACCGGTATGCGGCCGGGCCACTTCGCCTTTTTACAGTGCGTATTCCCCGAGATGACATTGCCCAACCGCGACCAGGACACCATCACGCCAGTTGGCGGCCACGAAGGCGGAAAGCCGAACAACCTGCGTTACATCGTCGGCGGATTGATCATCATGTTTCGTCTGGCCATGGCGATCATGGGGCTCAGCACAAGGGTGTTGGAACGTCCTGGTCCAGATCAGGGAGCAACCGAGAAGGCACCCGCCGACTGATGCTGCGAAAAGGCCCGGCGCTCTGGAGAGGCCGGGCCAAGGTTCGGGTTACAGCAAACCCTCAGGTCGCGAGCGGACGATACAGGATTGCCGGTGGTCCGGAAATGAGAATATCTCATTCCATCATGATCATAGCGCCGGGCAATTCATTCCGGCGATCCCCTGAGCAACGAGGTTCCGGAAAATGTTGCCAACAGCTCACCTAATGCGACGCCGCAAGCCGTGATGCTGGCATCGTAGCGCGCCGACACTGTAAGTCACGCCGCAGCACATAGCCCTAGACAAAGTAACATCCGTTGTTGTGCTATCGCGCTCGTCACGGTCATCAGAGTGAAGGCCGCCGAGAGGGGCAGCGCAATGATCCGCAGGATTTGGTGCCTATTCAACAGCCATTGTCACATAAAGCCGGAATGGGATGGCTCGCACTATGTCGGGAACTGCCGCCACTGCGGTGCTCGAATTAGCGGCTCGCATCGAAGAAATGGTGGCGTACCTCTCGCAGATAGGTACCGCATGAAAACTGTCCTCGAGCGGATCGTCCGCGCGCTCTGCAGCCAGAACGGCTTCCCGGAGAATACAATGTATCAGGGGCGGCCGATGTGGGAGGACTTCCTTCCCAAGGCGCGCGTGGCTCTGGCCGCGATCCTCTACCCCACCGAGGTAATGGGAGGCGGGAGGAGCCATCGGCGGCTTTTCCGACAGGTATGAAGGCCAGTTTTCCGAGAAGGCGTCCGAGGTCTGGAAAGCGATGGTTGAAGCGGGCCTCGCCGGACTGCCGTAGCCGCAGCTCGGGAACAAAGGTAAGCCGAAGAGTTTGAAAATCGGTCTTTAAATCATAGTCAGAGGAGATGATCGTGTTCCGCAAGTCCGTCCAGCTCCATGACGGTCCCTGCCATGGAATGAGCGTGATCTGGGATGGCAGCAACGAGGTGCGGATGATTAAGTGCAGGCAAGGCTATGTGCCTTGGCCGAGCAAAGCGGGCCCACCGTTGATTGAAAGCGAGATCTACCGCCCTTCGGTCGATTCTCCATCCATCTTCGTTTGGGCGAAGGGAACTAGCTCAACTGCGGAGAATTGCTCAGCACCTTCTGCCTCCGAAAAGTTCTAAAGCCCAGCCTGACCATGGGTCACGGGCGCGGCGGCGGGAGGAAACCCGCCGCGCTCGCCCCGGCGGCCACCCCATTCCGCCGAGCTGCAAACGAATGATATTGATGGACCGGCCGCATATAGCGGCGCTGCGTTCACAAGTGCGTTGATCCCCGCGCATTCATCGCTACCGAGCCGCCCGGGTGCGGCGGCTTGCAGGGGACCGGCGCACCCATCTCCCTTGTGGAAAAATCGTTTACTAGCGGTATGCTATCGATCTGCTGGCGCGTTCTCGTCGCGCCGAAGGAGATCCCCGTGCATCAAGAGTACAAGAGCCTCACTCGTGCCGCGATCGCCGAAGCGATCAAGAAAAACATAGGGATATCTTCCACCAAGGCCAATCACATGGTCGATGCGATCATTGAGGAGATGGCCGCTGCTCTCGAACGTGGCGAGAACGTGAAGATTGCCGGCTTCGGCACGTTCCTGCTGAACGATAAGGGGCCGCGGGTCGGACGCAACCCGAAGACTGGCAAGGAGGCGGTTGTAGGCGCGAGGCGCGTCGTCACCTTTAACCCGAGCACCATCCTGCGAGCACGCGTCGCTCCCTTGTTGGACTGATCTCAGATCAGCGACCTGCTCTGCAACGCGATCGCCATGCTGCGCGGCTTCACACTGCCGCGTGGACGGTTCGCGCGCATTTTTGGCATTTGATCGGGTGCGGCGCTATGGACGCGGTCGGCGTCGCGGACTCGGGCCGAAAGAGCGGCAGTCTGAGCCTGGGCGGATCGGAACGGCTTCTTCATTGACCTTGCCGTCGCTGACGCGGAACCCCCTGGGCGTTACCTTCTCGGCATTGAATGTGATGGCGCCGCCTATCATGATGCGCGCTCCGCGCGCGAGCGTGACCGCTTGCGTCAATCCGTGCTCGAGAGCCACGGATGGACGATCCATCGGCTGTGGAGCACCGACTGGTTCTATCGCCCCAACGAGCAGATCGATGCCATCGTCACCAAGATCGAAGCGGCCAAAGCCGAGCATGACGCCGATGCCGGTGCAGAGGCCAACCGGTCCGCACGGTTCGAGATCTACAGCGTCGAGCGCGAGGACTTAACCGAAATGGGCATCATCTGCGCGGATGAAGTCGCTGAGGCGGCAAGTGCCAACCTCTATATAGAGGCCGTTATCTCTCGTCCGGCATTCCACGACGGCGAATTGCACGAAACCGCCGTCGGGGTTCTCGCCGCGCTCGTCGAGGAAGCCGTCCGGATCGAGGGACCTGTCCATATCGACGAGGTGATCGAACGTATCCGATCGGCATGGGGTCTCAAGCGCGCAGGCGGCAGAATCCAGCAGGCATGCTGCCGTCCGGGCCAAGCTGGTCGAGGATACCGGCCTGTCGCTGCGGGTGATGGTGGCGCATGTCATCATGGGTTCGGGGCTGTGGACGGTGCGGATCGAACCTCAGAAGTCACCCACTGATGCGGTGGCCGAGAGCGTCGAGGGCTGCCTGTCGGAAGTCTGTTCGATGCCCGGCGACGCGAGGTTCTGGCCCTGCTTGGCCTGGATGCCGAGACGGCCACAGTCGCCGGCGGCGATGCCGATGGGAAGGGCATTTGCGGTCTGGTTCAGCGGCTGATCGCCATGGACGATGCCGATGTCATGCGCGTCCTTGCGGTGGTCATGAGCTAAACGCTGGACGTCGGAACAGGCATCATCGAATTGCTGGGCCAGCACATGGGCGTTGCCATGCTCGATGCGGTGCGCGATCGTGAGGTGATGGGCCATCTGCTGGTCGAGGTTGCGGGTAATCAGGTCGCTGCGGAAAACGCCAAGGCGACGAGCAAGGTCCAGCGGGGCATCATCCGTGGCTGCCTGACCGGGACCAATGGCAGGCGGAAGCGCGAGAGCTGGGTGCCGCGCTGGATGGCCTTCCCGGCGAGCGCCTACACGGCACGGGGCGGGGTCGGCAGCGCCGAACGGGCCGCACGTCTGGCCGCGCTTTGCGATGAGGAGGAAGCCGGGGCCGAGGCGACGGAAGGGGCTGAAGCCGCCCCCGCCGAAGCCGAACAGGCGCTGCCTCAGGCGGCTTGAACCAGTGAGGCCCGGCGGCGTGATGCTGCCGGGCTTCTCCTTTCAAGGAGACCATCGGCAGCCGACCAATATACGCTATGCGTCGGCAGTGGTGCGAACAACCGCTTTCTCCAAACCCCTCCGTTCGCCTGCCTTAAAGCTGCTGAGCAGCAACTAGCCTTATTCTCTGCTGCTCGTTCGCCCCGCCGAATATGCCAGAGGCTGACTTATATTTATTTCCGGCTACCGAGTTCACATGGCCTGTGGGCCGCTGTCAGGGGGCGATGGGGGGTGATCTCAAACCCCGCCGAAGAGCTGCCTATGGCAGCAGGGCTACGATAGCTTCCTGAAGGAGGTGCGCAATCGCTGCCGGTTCTGCCAAAATCCCGCGCATCAACGCAGCCTGCCAGCTGTTGACGCCCCTGGACATCAGAGCAACGCGCAGTTCGAGGCCGATCTGATCCGTGACGCTCTGGAGACTGAGGATGGGGTCCCGCAGCTTTATCTGGCCGGGGAGGGTCGACCAATCAGTCGCCATCGAGAGGTGAAATTGCGTGCCAAGCACGTTGTCGAGGTGAAAGGCGACGATCTGATCCCTCGGCGCCGGAAGTCCAGCCATGACGCGAGGCCTGAACGTCGCTGCGTTGTAGGGAGGGACGATCTCGACGTCCCAGAGAGCATCGGCCGCCCAGGTGTCAAAATACGGATGAATGAAGCGACGCGGATTCCCTCCATGGACAGTCGTGCCCTTCACGCCGGAATTGCAATGCCGGCATGCGGGAACAAGGTTGGCCCGCATGATCGAGAACTCGCGATACATGTCGCGGGGCAGATAGTGGTCGAGGTCGCCGGTCACCGGCGATCCGCAGACCGGGCATGACTTCAGACCCGCCTTCTGACGCATTCGCTTCAGATCGCCGGAGCCTTTGCGACTGTCATAGAGGTCATATTGTCGCTTGCCGACGCCAGGACCAAAATCATGAGCGTTGACGGCGAAGGGGCTGCCGCTGTTCGCGCGGTATGTCTGGTAGGCGGTGAGCCAGTCAGTCTCATGCGGCTTCCACTCAGCCTTCTTGGCGAGCTTTCTCACGACCGCTTCGTCCTCGGCTGCGGTGGCCGGCATGGAAAGATGTTGCATCGTTCAAAACGCCTGCGGCTCTTCCGGGGCGGGCTCCGCTGTTGGGGGTTGGGCGAGCCTGCGCGCGATGAAAGACAGACTTTCCGAATTGAGTTCGGCTCCATACTCCTCGATCACGCCGTCAAGTCCTAGATGCCGGCCAGTGCCGTCGGCCCAGTCCGAGAGCGTCTTCTGGTATCGGTGCGAGATGCTGGTATCGCCAAAAACGAATTGCGAGATGCTGTCGATCGTCGCGCCGAACGTCTGCATGCGCGGTGTGTCGATTCGAATCTCACGGCCTTCCAGCGTTAGGATGTTCACCCGAACGCGCGGAGTCTCGCGTACCACGTACGCTGAGTGCGTAGCGATCAGCGCGATTGATTTCGTCGATTGCAGCAGGTTGTCCAAGATCTCCATTAGATCGGACACGAAGTTTGGATGTAGGTGGGTCTCAGGTTCATCGAGCAACAGGAGACTGCCCTGTTCGATCGCCGCCGCCGATTGGGCGGCAAAGCGCAGCATTGCGTATTCGCCGCTGCTCAACCGGCGAGGCTCCATCTGCTCGTCGAGGACGATTGCCGGACGGTTCCAGTCGATCTGCTGAATGAGCCGGATGGTGTTCTGCTCGCTGAGCCGCCTACCGATCGGGAAATAGCTCTGATTTCCCGGTTCGATGACGTGTGGAAGCTCGTCACCCGGGCGCCTGGGGCGTAGCGGAAGGTGCAGCCGGTCCCACAGTCCGATCGCGTCGAGCGCGGCCTCGACCACGTCCAGACGCGACATGTCCCGGTTCTCGCCGAATCCATTCCGATCCTCCGACTTCTTGCAGGCTACAAGTGCGACGAGCAGCGGATCGGCACCTTCCTCGCCGGATGCGTTCACCGCGAAATATTCATAGTCGATGCCGTGCCATGGTCCAATCCAGCGGGGGAACGGGTCGGTAGGCACAGATGAGAAGACAATAACCCGCGAGGGTCGGAACGCGGGTAGGAAGTGAGGGCGGAGGAAGCCGGCCGCATGGTTCGAATGCAGACCGTCGACGATCGCCTTGAGCAGTTGGGTTTTGCCGACCCCATTTCTTCCGATGAGGACAGAGGCTCTGTCGCGGAAGATGCCATCTCGGTTGAAACGGAAAGGCAGGGTGTAAAGGTTGTCAGCGCTGCGCACGTGGGCAGAGAAGACGAAGTTGATCGCAGCATCCTCAACCGGGGCCGGAATGTCTGGCCGGAAGAAGCGGCTCCCCCGTCGGAGCGAGTCATAGGCTCCTCCGTTCCTCAGCGCTCCGAAGTGAAACTCCTCGCCATCGATCAGGTCGAGGAGCGCTTGATCTACCCCTTCCGTTCGCGCAACGGTTGCGTCGTGGAGCTTGCGGAGCGCACTAACGCCGACCTCGAAGCCTAGCGCGCCGATCACCTGTTGATAGTGCTCGACGTCGACGAGCAGCGACGCGAACGGTGTTTCGACCACATCGATCAGAAACACATCGCCGTGCTCATTGAGCAGCCGGGTAAACTCGAACTCGCTCCGATTTACACCCTCGAACATCAGCCGCATGCGAATCTCTATCGGCTCTACACCCTCCGCGCGGATGTGAAGACGCGCGAAGAAGTTTCTCCCGTAATCGTTCCAGTTGTCGTGCACGGGCACGATAGCAATGACCGGCGTTGGAAGGTCCGCCACTTGGCCAAGGGCCTTCGCGATGTAGATGTCGACCGGGACGTTAGCCGGAATGATTTCGGGCATTCTTAAAACCTGCTGTTGAAAATCGATCCAGTAACTCCGGCTCACTTGCCGTTCTAAGGACGCCGTTACCTTCCGCAAGCCAACTCGATTGCCACGGATCCGCGAACGTCCGCTTCGACCGAAACCCACGGCTTCCGAGTATGCTCGCGAATGGCTGAAATGTCCCAAGCCTTCCCATCGCAGCCGAACCTTGTCGGTCATTTAGCACCCATTTTTACGCTCTCAGGTGCGGACCGGCAGCTTCCTCATTCTGGATGCCTTGGACTGGCCGATTGCGGAATGTCCGGATCGGAGACAAGTGTGAGGATAGATGACGCTTACGCGGTGTCGGCTCCCGACCCTTAGCAACCAATCCGTCATGTCATGGTCATAACTTTCACCGACACGCTCGCTTCATGGTTCACGCCAAATCCGATTCTGTTCCCGCTCTCAACGTAGGCGAGCCTGATCGTCTCAGTTGGAGCAGGCTGGCCATGTCGACGCGGCTAATGGCAGGCCTGCACCTGCTCAAGCACATGGAGGGCCTGTC